>CAJXNT010000042.1 GCA_913057225.1 uncultured Mycoplasmatota bacterium | reverse complement strand
AACATTTTATGGGGTTTAACATTCAACGCAATGCGTTGACCGGCTTCGATGCGATAATCGGAATCGACGATCGCTCTGAAGCGTTTCGTTGCATCGGTCGGATCCACCATAATTAAGGTCGTATCCCGACCTATGGTTTCAACAAATTCAACCTCTGCCTCAATTGGCCCTTCTTCTTCGACCAAGAATCCTTCGGGACGAATGCCGATGACGATATCTTTGGACGCCGCTTTGGTTTCCCCCAGGACGGCATTTCCAAGTTTGATTTTTTTGGCCGAAATTTTTCCATCGAATAAGTTGATGGGGGGTGTCCCTAAAAACTTAGCCGCAAACAAATTGGCCGGTTCGTCATACACGTTTTGAGGGGCTCCCATTTGTTGTTTGACGCCAAAGTCCATCAAAATGATTTCATCGGAAATGGACATGGCTTCTTCTTGGTCGTGGGTGACAAAAATGGTTGTGATTCCCGTTTCTCTTTGAATGCGTCGAATCTCTTCACGGGTTTGCAACCGTAACCGAGCATCGAGGTTGGATAACGGTTCATCCAATAACAACACGCGCGGTTCTTTGACCAATGCACGGGCAATGGCCACCCGTTGTTGTTGACCCCCCGAAAGTTGAGCGGGTTTACGACTCATCAATTCTCCGATGCCGACCAGATCGGCAATTTTTTGGGCGCGTTCAACGGCCTCCTCTTTGGGCACTTTTAAGTTTTCGAGTGGGAACATAATATTTTGAAGGACGGTCATATGTGGATAAAGCGCATAATTTTGAAACACGAGTCCAATGCCCCGGTCTTCAGGGGGGACCGTGGTAACGTCATCATCGCCAAAGAAAATTCTTCCTTCGGTCGGTTTTAACAAGCCTGAAATCATATAGAGGGTGGTGGATTTACCACACCCCGATGGCCCCAGCAATCCGATCAATTTCCCCGATGGGATTGTCACATCCAGACGGTCGACCGCCAAGGTGTCCGTGGTCTTTTTATTGGTAAATACTTTCGTGAGATTCTCTAATTTAATTTCCAACGGTCAGGGCTCCTATATCATGTTTTTTATAACAGTATAGTATACATGATGAAAGCGCTTTTTTAAGGCTTTTTTGAGAATAATCTGTCTTTATTATAAAAAAAATACCGCAAGGCGCAACCCATCACGCACTTCGATATTTTTAAGTTTTGTTAAGCCAAGATTAATGCATTTTTCTCCGGCCTTCGATGGCCTTATTCAGGGTAATTTCATCGGCGTAAGAAATGTTGCCGCCGGCGGGTAATCCATAGCCAATCCGGGTCAATTCCACGGGATGATCTTGGAAGATGTGTTGAAGATAAAGTGCGGTGGTCTCGCCTGCCTCTGAGAAATTGGTGGCCACAATCATCTCTTGGATGTTCCCCGCTTGAACCCTGGTTTTCAGCGATTCAATGTTGAGGTCTTCAGGAGCGATGCCTTCACTCGGGGATAAGGCGCCACCGAGAACATGATACCGGCCGTTGAACGTGTGGGTATTCTCAAAGACGATGACATCCTTGACTTCTTCCACCACAATCAGTTGGGCCTCGTCTCGGGTGGTATCTCGACAAATGTCACAGACCTCTTGATCGGTTAAAAACCCGCACGTGGGGCACGGTCGGATGGACGCATTCAGTTGATGAAGCGTCTGGGCAAATGCGTCGGTGGTTTCCGGATCAAAGTGGGTCAAAATATGCAGGGCATATCGCTCTGCCGTTTTTTGACCGACGCCTGGAATTTTTCGGAAATGCTCCATGAGTTGATTTAAGACGGTGGGGTATTTCATCGCCCCATGCCTGGTAGCCCCCCAAGGCCTTGGGAAAATTGGCCCATGGTGGCTTCGGTCTCATCGTCGATTTTTTGCATGCAATCGTTAATGGCCGCTAAAATCGAATCTTGTAAAATGTCTTGATCATCTGGAAGGGTGAACGCCCCTTCTTGAATGGTGATCGCTTGCATTCGTTTATTGCCGGTGAATTCAACGGTCACACTGCCCCCGCCTGCGGTGCCGTAAAAGGTCGAGGCTTCTAATTCTTTTTGGGCATTGACCATATCTTTTTGCATTTGTTGTAATTTTTTTAACATGCCTGGGTTCATGGTTTGACTCCTTTTATTTCACTT
>CAJXNT010000041.1 GCA_913057225.1 uncultured Mycoplasmatota bacterium | reverse complement strand
GCCATCATGGAAGAAGTGTTCTCACGTCTACACGCGATGCGCTCATCGGAAATCTCTGAAATGTCGCATCAAGAAGATGCCTGGGTCAAAACCTCACCCGGGGATTATGTCTCGTATGCCCATGCCAAAACGTTGAGCATCGGATAAGGAGGAAGCCATGTTCGATTTCTTTAACCGCATCGTCATGGATTGGCTTTATGGCGATGAAATCTTGGCCCTGTTTGATCAGTACTTTCTCGCCCAAAGCGAAGCCAATCAAGTGCTCTTAATTATCGGTGTGGGGATCCTCACCGTCATCGGCGGAATTGCCGTCATTAAAGGCATTTTAAAAATCACGTTTTTCTGGCTCAAACTCGTTTTATTTTTCGCCCTGGCGTATTATGTCGTGGTCGTCTTACTGGGCATTGATGTCTGGGCCTTACTCGGTTAATCCAAAAAAACGAACCTTCACGGTTCGTTTTTTTATTTTTTTATTTATGTTATTCAGCTTGATGCATGACAATTTGTGGGAAGGGGATGCCAATGCCTTTTTCATCAAACATGATTTTGAGTTCACGGTTTAAAATCCGCTGAACGTTAAATTTATCGGTTTCCACGGTTTTGGCCACGATGCGTAAGTTGACCGAGGAATCCCCGAGGGATTGGACCCCCAGATACGTGGGCCCTTCGACGATCAGATCTTGATATTTCTTAGCCAACGTGGGTAAGAATGTCTCCAATGCTTTCTCGACCTCAGGAACGGGCTGATCGTATTCGATGCCCATGTCACAGATGGCGGTGGATAAATTGGACGATGAGTTAATGACGTTGCGGATGTCGGAGTTATTGATGATTTTGAGGTCATAATTGAGCGCATCCACAATCTTGGTGGTACGCAAACCAATTTCTTTGACGACCCCTCGGAAATCGCCAATGATGACGATTTCGCCGACGGAGAATTGTTTTTCAATGATTAAGAAGAGGCCACTGATGATATCTTCCACCAAGCTTTGCGCGCCAAAACTGACGACCAACCCGATGATCCCTACGGACGCCACCAAGGTGGTTGAATTGACGCCAAAGGCCGTCAAGACCAGGAACGCCCCCACCAAGATTAAGCCCCATTTAACCACGCTTTTAAGGAGTAAAATGGCGGTGGGGTTTTGACTTTTGCGAGTCAGCACTGAAATCAGTAACTGAAGGATCTTATTCAGCGCCCAGACAAAAACAAGGATTCCTAAAGCTTCTAAGATTCTTAAATAGTTATTGGCAATGAGCGATGTCACATCAAAGAATTGCCCCAGTGAATTCCCCACAATGTCCGCAAACGCGGTGCCTGGGAATAACACTTCTGCGAGCAGTGTGACGGCGATGACGAGGACGATAAACCCATAGGTGAAGGCGGGGCGATATTGGACCCACCAGGCACTAGATTGGGCGCTATCATCAATATCAAAGTCTTTGGTTTCTTCGGTTTCATACTCCTTAAGTTCCGTCTCTTCGGCGGAATTTTCAGGCGCTTGATTGAGATGTTTTGGATCTTTAGATTCTGGCATAGAATCCTCCTTAAGGATAAATGATAAGTTCCGTGGCCGTTGAGGTGTTTAAGACTAAGATGATTTGCACCTCCGCCGCCGCGGTCTCACTGGATGTTTGATATCGGAATAAGGTGGTCGAGCCGACCGTGGAAACGCGGGTAAAATTGAGAGACGTTCCCCCTTGACGGAACACGGCCTGTGTGAACCATGTGTCATAATTTTCCACGGACAATAGGTAATCGCGGGTGGTGCCATCATCAATGATGTTTAACACATAGAAGATATCCGCGGGGGTTTCTAAGGTGGTTTCTGCGAGCACCCGTTGGAATGCTTCTCCCGTTCTCGCATCGACGTAATTCACTTGATAGATCAGTTGATATTCCGATTCAGGGGCCAACTCCAGCACATAATCTGAGGTGCCTTCGAGCGATTCGATGAGCTGACCATTTTCAAGCACTAAAACGGTATACGTTTGGTCGGGAAACGCGTCCAAATCCGGCCGCGGTTGGATGAGGGCCTCGGTGGGACCGATGAGTTCGGCGGTCATGGATGCTTCAAAATAAGCGGGGGGATTGACCGTTTTTTCATCGAGGACAATCAGTTCACTTTCGGCGGTGATGGCTTGAAGTTCTAA
>CAJXNT010000040.1 GCA_913057225.1 uncultured Mycoplasmatota bacterium | reverse complement strand
TGTGGATCTGGCCTATCACGGCGGCTCCATGAAAGCTCAATTTAAAGCCGTTGCGCAAAAAAATGCCCAATACGCGGCGCTTTTAGGGCCCGATGAAGTGGCCCATAACACGCTGACACTTAAACACCAAACATCCGACGCCACCCATGAAGTGGCGCTGGATGATATCGAATCGATGCTACAACTCCTGGGAGAATCTTCATGAAAAATCACGGACACTACCGCTTAGCCGATGTTGGAAAAACTGTGACCGTTCAAGGCTTTGTGCAAAAAAAACGCAACCTCGGTCAACTCTTATTCATTGACCTCAGAGACCGTTCCGGCCTCATTCAACTGGCGTTTGATGCCGATCATCCCTTACGCGATGAAGCCGAACGCCTCAAAAATGAATCGGTGATTTCCGCGACGGGTCAGATTGTGGAGCGCTCCAGTAAAAATCCCGCGCTTCCCACCGGCGAGATTGAAGTCTCCATTGATACGTTGACGCTTCATTCCGAAGCCAAACAACCGCCCTTATTAATTCAAGATGACACCGATGCCTTGGAAGACACCCGTTTAAAATATCGCTATTTGGATTTAAGACGGCCCGTCTTGCAAAAGAACTTAAGGATTCGCCACACGATCATGCAGGCGGTCAGAGAGTATTTAAACCCAGAAGGCTTTTTAGAAATCGAAACCCCCATTCTCACGCGCTCTACCCCCGAAGGGGCCCGCGATTATGTCGTGCCTTCAAGACTGTATGAGGGTGACTTTTACGCCCTGCCTCAGTCGCCGCAAATTTTTAAACAGTTGCTCATGGTGGGGGGACTGGAAAAGTATTATCAAATCGCCAAGTGTTTCCGCGATGAAGATTTACGCAAAGACCGTCAACCAGAATTCACCCAAATTGACATTGAAACCGCCTTTTACAGTGAAGATGACATCACCGAAATGGCCGAAGGCCTCATCCGCCATATCTTTAAATCGGCCCATGAACCCCTTGATGAGGCCCCATTTAAACGCTTGACCTACACCGAAGCGATGAATTTATACGGTTCGGACAAACCCGATTTACGGTTTGGCCTCACCTTTGAAGACTACACCGAACGCCTCGGGACCATTCCGCTGGATTTCATTCAAGGGAAACTGGTCAAAGGGCTGGTGGTGAAAGGCCAAAACCAAGTGCTCACCCGCAAAACCTTGGATGGATTCAAAGATCTCATTCAAGATCTGAACGCGCCCTTTAGTTTCATCAAAAAAGAAGAGGCCCTTTCAGGCTCACTCGTGAAACACTTGAGTGAGGCGCAGCACGCCGATTTAAATGCCGCCTTAGAGGCTGGGGACACGCTTTTATTAACCATCGGAGACCACGCGAACGTGGCCCTCGGGAGAATCCGCTTAGCCCTGCGTGATTTACTTCAATTGGCCGATGGCAAACCTCATGCAGCCGCCATCATCACCGATTGGCCCATGTTTGAATACGACGCGGACGAAAACCGCTATTACGCCACGCATCATCCCTTTACGATGCCCAAGGGCGATCTTAAAACCATTCAAGAATCGCCTGAAACGCTCATGAGTCACGCTTATGATGTGGTCATCAATGGCCACGAAGTGGGAGGGGGCTCTTTGAGAATTTACGATGCCCGCGTGCAAGAAGCGGTCTTTGCGCATCTTGGCTTGTCCTTGGATGAAGCCAAAGAACGCTTTGGATTCTTCTTAGATGCCATGCAATATGGCGTGCCCCCGCACGGCGGGATTGCCTTTGGCCTCGATCGCATCACCATGATCTTAGCGCACACAGAAAACATCCGCGATGTCATCGCGTTCCCCAAAACCAGCTCCGCCCAAGATCTAATGAGTGAAGCGCCCGGGCCCATCAGTGACACGCAAAAGGCGGAACTTCATCTCAAATGATCTATCAAAATTTATTGCCTTTGGTCGATTTTGATGGCTTGGAAAAACTGCAAAAGACCCGCGTGGCCGTCATTGGCTGTGGTGGCGTAGGCTCATACAGCGTCACCGCTTTGGCACGAAGTGGCATTGGGTCTCTCATCCTGGTCGATCCCGATACCATTGAAGCTGGCAACATCAACCGGCAGTTGATGGCCTTTCATTCGACCCTCGGAATGGCCAAAACGGAATGGTTAAAAACCCATATTCAAGACATCAATCCCGCCATTCACGTGGACGCCTTACAGGTGGCGTATGCGGCATCTCTCAATGAAACACTCTTTGGCTTAAACCCCGATTACATCCTCGATGCCATCGACGACATGCCGGCGAAAAAAGCGCTCATCGAAGCCGCGTTAGAGCGAGACATTCCCATCCTCAGTGTGCTGGCACAAGGCAACCGCCTGGGCAGTGGCACGATGATTCATACCACGTTACCGAAAACCACCTACGACCCAATCGCAAGGCGTTTGCGTCAACACTTTAAACGCCATCCGAAGTAC
>CAJXNT010000039.1 GCA_913057225.1 uncultured Mycoplasmatota bacterium | reverse complement strand
GAGAACCCAAAGGCACCGCAGGCATGCCCGTCTTAGAAGCGATTCATCAGTATGACATTACGGATGTGGTCGTCACCGTGAGACGCGATTTCGGTGGCATTCTTTTGGGCGCTGGAGGACTTATCAGAGCCTACAGTAAAGCGGCTCATCTTGCCTTAAAAATGAGCGAGATATTGATTCCAATTCCTGTCTATGTCATACAGATGACGCTTGATTATAAAGCGTATGATGCCACCCAATCCCATTTAAATCAATACGTTTCCAACTTATCCACAGAATTTGGGATTGGAGTCACCGTCCAAGGAGAAATCCCCATCCAAAAGTGGGATGATTTCAAAGAAAAACTCCAATCGTTATTAAATGCGGCGCCCACCATCGATATCATCAAAGAAAAAACCACCTATCAGCCCAGTAACTGATTGGTGGTTTCCATCAATGAAACAATCGCTTCAGAGAGAAGATACGCCATGATGATACTCATAAATATGATGAAAAGTTGAATTTGCCAGATGGCACTTTTTTTGAACATTTTTTCGATGAGTGAAGCCGTCAATATTTTTAATGACACGAATAAAAAAAGAAAAAATAGGAAAATCTTTAAAATTTCTAGAGCTTGTTCCATATAATACTTCCTTACGAGAGAATGGCATCTTCATCGGTTTCAGATGGTGCTCTTTCAATCCTCACCACCAGTTCATTTGGCAAGCATGTGAGGGGTTTAAGCGGTGAATTGGTGGCCCCTTGTAGTTCACAAATGTTTTCAGGCGATGTTTGCTCGATGACGCGCACCATTTGGTTGGCTCTTTGAATGGTCACGGGACCTAACGTCCCGGTGACTTTAAAGGTGTCTTGGTCCCCATTGATTTCTAATACGTGGGAGGGATTATGAATCGTATAATCGCTACTTCCCAAGGCAATTTCTAAAATAAGCTCATTTTGATACATGACTCTGGCAAAGCCATCCGTTTCAGCACTTCGCTCTTGAAGGGCTTGGACGCCAAACAAGCTTGACACAGATAATAAAGCTAAAAATAGGATTAATAAAATATCGGCCAATTTCATACATTTTCACCCAATTTGAGTGTAGCATATCCCTAGAAAATTGATAAGATAGACATAACCCTTAAAAAGGATGATATCGTTTGAAAATTCGCTTTGTATTATTACTTAGTATCCTAATTCTTGTCTTAATTGGATGTGAAAGTGATCCGCCACAAACCATTGAAGATGCCTGTGGTGATCCTTTAGAGAGCTTTAAAGATTATCCCTTAGGAACGGCCCAACCCACAGACGGGTTGACGCGTTCTACCCAAACGTTAACGGGGTATTTTGGCACGGTGCTGACTTTGACCATTTACACCACCGATGACGTCAACCCCGATGATGTTTTTGCGTGCACCGAAATGATTTACAAGACGGTCCATCAACAGGCCACCAGTTATGAAACCTTTGAGGGCATCACAAACATCGCGTTGATCAACGAAAATCCCAGTCAAACCTATGAGATTGATCCTTTATTGGTGGATATCTTAGAAACGGGAATCGATTATTCCAATCAAATGAACGGCCTCTTTGATATTACCTTAGGCCCGGTCTTAGGGTTATGGGATGAAGCCATGACCACCTGCAATGAAGGGGGGGTATGTGAACTGCCTACTGAAGCGTCATTATCAGAAGCCAATGAAGCGGTGGGCCTCGAAAAAATAAACCTCGTAGATAACCAAATCACATTAGAGCCAGGAATGAATTTAGAACTGGGCGGGATTGCGAAAGGCTATGCGGCCGGTTTAGTGGGGGATTATCTCAGATACCATGAGGGAGTTCATGGTTATCTCATCAATGCGGGGACTTCGAACATTGAAGTGTATGGCATTCATCCCAGCCGCGAAAATGGCCAGTGGTTAATTGCCCTGAGAAATCCTGAAGGGGAATTCTTGGACCCATACGCACGGGTCTACTTAGAGAGCGGTGAACACATCGTCACCTCAGGAGACTACCAGCGATTTTTCACGGTCAACGATGAAATCTACCATCACATCATCGATCCAACCACGCTAGCACCGGGCCGGGAAATGCGGGCCATCACGATTATTGGGCCCGATGGCTTGTTCGGCGATGTCTTAAGCACGGCCGCCTTTTTAAAACCGCCGGAAGAAGCCATTGAATTCGTCGAATCTTTTGGCTATGAAGCCATTCTTTATGGCATCGATGGTGCCATTTATATGAGCGACTCTATGAATGAAAGAATTGAACTCGGTGAATAATCAAAAAGATGGCCCAAAAATTTTGGGCCATCTTTTTATATTGTATTGGGTTTAAAAAATGCGTGTTTTAAAAGATCGGTCATTTTTAACGCCACATAGCCCGTTAAGATGCCGGTGGGAATCGAAAGGGCCACAAGCCAGGGAAAATAGACGATTAAACTGCTGGTCTCCAGCAAGATGATGGCCGCAATGATTTGACCCAAGGCATGGCCAAAAGCCCCTAAAACACTCACGCCAATCATCGAGAATAATCTGACTTTTAATCCGAGATACATCCCCGTGAATGCCATCAATCCACCGCCAAGCGATAAAAAGAACGTGGGGCTAAAAAGCGATGTGAAGACC
>CAJXNT010000038.1 GCA_913057225.1 uncultured Mycoplasmatota bacterium | reverse complement strand
GCCGTTTCACAGGCGTTTAAAAACGCCTCATATCGACCGATGTGTTCCCCCATCCCATGAATCACCAACAGGGCCGCCCGCGGATCTTTAACGTCGGTTTCGAGTCCGTGAAAAGCATGATTTTGATGCGTCCATTCAAATGTTTTCATGATGACATCCTCTGTTTATTAAAGCTATTAATTAGTCCTTAAATTCAATCGTGATGACACTGCCTAGCGCATAGCGTTCCGTGTGGGTGATGGTGATATTTTCAAACGTTACACTCTCCCCCACTTGCATGAGGGCATCTGAGAAATCCTCGGCAGTGGAGCGTGCCGTTCTCAGGATGGTCATGGGGCCGTTCCCCGTTCCAATTTTGGTGTCAATATGGGTCACCAAAACATTTTGGGTGCAGCCCCCTTGTGGGACCGATAACCCGACATGTTCGGGAACCAATGGACAATACTTACCGGGGTCTCTTAACGCAATTGAGAGAGCTTCAGTGTTGCTTAATCTAATCACAATTTGACGTGTGGTGGCTTCTTGTCGATTTAACGGCTCTAAAAAAACTTCCACGGATTCATCCGTTTTTTCTGGTTGACAATGCACTTGATCATCACTCACCCACTTTAACATCCAACGATGCCAAGCATTGAATTCATTGTCGGCGGCTGTCATGATGTCCCAATGCCCGTATTTATCCGTGATCGAATCGTACTCTTCGTAATACCACAACGCCCCCTCATGGATGTAGATATCGGTTAATCCAAGGTTATGACCAATGCCGTGGATAACGCTGCGAGCGAACACTCTAGGTTGATCGAAATATTTTGTTTCCATTTTTTTTACACTGTAATTATAGATTTCTCCGCGCTGAGTATCCAAGGGTTCATCCGTCATTGCTGAGAGTCCACCATAGACATATTCTGGAAGACCGGCGGGCCAGTAGAAATTAATCATATCAACATCGGTAAGGTCTGTGGTTTCTTCGACAAAGTCTAAAATATATTCAATGTGTTCATGAATGAGTGTTTCGTAGCTTGGATTGCCAGGCCCAATTTCTGGCGACAAAAAGAACGGAGCGGATACGATTTCAGGATGCAGTGTCCAATTGAGCTGCATCTCACCGGCGGACATGACATCAAAATAATCCACCGACATATCGTGGACTTCACGGACAAAGGCTTCAAATTCTGAGGCTGTTTGTGCCATGGCTATGTCTTCAAACTTGATTAAAATACCTAGGGCATTTACTTCCCCTTGCGCAGGTATCCGCGTGGGTGGGATAAAGTTAGAGACTGTATCTTGTCTATCTGAATGGGGTCCATTTGGCATTTCTTCGATGTAGCACATATCGGCAGTCACTTCTCTAGGCGTCGGGAATACAATGCCTTCAGGGGGACTCAATGTTAATGATTGGCTGTTTAAGATTCCAGCTTTGGCGACGTCTATAAATGCCGCATAATATTCATCCGCCCACTCGCCGGTGGCACGGCCCACAATTAAACGCTGACCTCGGTCGAGTTCGATCACGGTGAGGGCATGATCCAGCGGCCTTAATTGATCATCAAACGCCGACAAATACGATGGAATCAAGTTGCCTAAAAATACATAAATGGTTTCATGCAGTAAAACGTCTTCATTCAAGGATCCATCCATCACTCGGACATCATCACCGAGGGCGGCTTGGAGGGCACTCGCATCAAACCGACGCGACGCATCCAGCACCACCGTCCCTTGGATGGGGTAATAATCATACACATTCGCGGGTTCACGAATCTCAAAAATACTGGTATCCACCGTGCTTAAAAAGCGTTCATAATCGTCCAGGTCATTCAGTGAGATCAGCGTCACGTCGACGTCTGAATCATTTGTGAAAGTGACAAAATGGTTTGCATCCAGGTTTGGTCTGCCGAGCAGTCTCGGCGGAAGTTCTCTTCTTAAAGCATCCTCATAAAGCACGACGAGCCGTTGGTATTGATTCCAATCCACATTCACGATGGAATCCACCAATTCATACGGATGGCCTAAAAATTCCGTGAGTGTTGCCTCAAGACCTTCTAGTTTCGTTAGCACCAAAATCGGTCGCTCCGCTCTTGGGAGGACTGGCTCGGGGTCAGGGACTTCTACCTCCGGAGGATCGGACGGTTCATTTTCTTCCACCGTTTCTTGAATCAATGCCTCATAGGTGGCTTGCAGGGTCATGTCGCTCGAGATATTTAGATGCGATGGATCCCATCCAGAGAACGTATAGCCTTCACGCGTGGGATCGGCCGGGAGTGGGGCATCATCTCCGGCTAAAACATCATAGGTCGCAATGATACTTCCGTCATAATCTTGATACGTCACAGTATATGTGGATGGGGCTTCTTCGCACCCAATCAGTAAAAAAACCAATAGACTAAAAACCATCAAAGATGTTAATTTTCGCATGGATTCCCTCCTTGAGCTTTTCCCTTTTCACTCCCATTATACCGCACACCCTTAAGCACTCATTTGAATGATGATTTTTGGGTTTTATGGGATTCGCCGTCTTAAAAAAATCCAATAAAACCTAGATTATCCGTAAAGTGCCCCCCATTTAGTAGACAGTTAAATAGAACGCCGAAGAGTATTATTTCAATATTTTCTAAAATGTATTTTAAAAAATGTATAATTATTCATTTTTTTTAAATTTTATTTTTAATTAAGATATTCATTCTCTACCACTTTTTCATTGTGGCGTCTGTAACTTTGCGAGAGCAAAAACAACCGATAACACCCTCAAAAGTCATATAGGCAAATAAAAAAGCGCCAGAGCGCTTTAATGAAGAAAATTTTGGAGGTCCCGATCGGATTCGAACCGACGATGGCGGAGTTGCAGTCCGCTGCCTTAGCCACTTGGCTACGGGACCC
>CAJXNT010000037.1 GCA_913057225.1 uncultured Mycoplasmatota bacterium | reverse complement strand
TGAAAAGAATCAATGAACTCAAACGGATGATTGATATCCTGCATAAAGAAGGATTTCGCGTGATCATGGATGTGGTCTATAATCACGTCTATGAAACCGAGACGTTTCCGTTTGAACAAATCATTCCCGGCTATGCCTTTCGAGTGGATGAGCGCGGCATCTTAACGAACGCTTCAGGGTGTGGGAATGATCTGGCCACCGAGCGTCAAATGATCCGGAAGTTCATTATTGATTCGGTGACGTATTGGGTCAATACCTTTAAAATGGATGGGTTTCGCTTTGATTTAATGGGCCTCATCGATGTGACGACGATGAACCGTATTTACCAGACGTTAGAAGCCATCGATCCTACCTTGATTATCTACGGTGAAGGCTGGAAAATCCCCACAGGCCTTCCCGACCATCAAATGGCTCATATGGATAATGCGAATGTACTTTATACCATCGGTTTTTTCAATGATCATTTCAGAGAAACCGTCAAAGGCGCGACCTTTAATGCCAAAGGCTTAGGCTTTATCAGTGGCGGAAAGCTTGAACCGCACGCGATTCAAAGCATCCTAACCGGATCGGTGTTAAACCAACGGTTCCGCTACCCCACTCAATCCATCAACTACATTGAATGTCATGATAACTACACCGTCTTTGATAAACTATCTTTGGCTTTGCCTAAGACTTCCAAAGAGGAACTTAAGATCATGCAAGAAATCGGCACGGCCATGGTCATCTTGGCTCAAGGGGTCCCCTTCATTCATTCGGGTCAAGAATTTTTCAGGTCCAAACAAGGCATTGAAAACTCCTACAATCATCCCGATGCCATCAATCAGGTCGATTGGACCCATTTGGATGAAAACATTGAGGCCGTCAAGCGCTTTAAAACACTGATTCAACTCAGGAAAAGCGAACCGCTTTTTAGACTCCAAACCCCCAGTGCCATAAAAAAACATACTCGGGTCTCGTTCACCGCATCTGGCACCGCCTTGTATCATCTTTTTGATGAGACGAAACATTACACGGTTGTTTTTAAACCAAACGAAAGCGAAGAAACGCTCGAGCTTGAGACTCCATCCGAGTGTATCTTTGCCTTAAGAGATGAACCATACACCCAAGAAAGCACTTTGCATCTTCAAAAACGCACCTGTTTGATTTTTCTGCATAGAAAGGAGTCTTAAATGGAAAGCATTTGGGCTCGATTAGAAAGCTACAACGAAAGCACCCATGACACCAACTCGTTGGTGGTGATGGATGAACATCAAGAACGCTTCACCTTACGAATTGGCAAAGATCAAAAATTAAAGATCGGAGAGCTTTATTATTTTGAGCTCGTTCCCATGGTGTTTAAAGACCGAGACACCTTTAAAGTTAAGGATTTCTACCAAGTCGAAGACATGAATCTCTCTTTAGAAGCCAAGTTCGACCAACTGAAGAAATTTTATCCCACCACCCCGCTTGGATTAAGTGCGTTAAAGCGAAAACTCGACGATGCCATCAATTCGATTCAAAATAAACCCATCTTAGCGATCACTGAAAAACTTTATAAACCGTATGAAGAAGCGTTTTTACTGTATCCGGCGGCGACCAAATTTCACCATGCGTTCATTGGGGGAATTGCGCATCATACGGTTTCCATGCTTTCGATGATGGAGGGTTTCTTAAACAGTTATCCGTTCTTAAACCGAGATTTGATGACCGCAGGCATTATATTGCATGACCTATTTAAAGTCGAAGAACTCAGCCATTATAAAGAACCCCATTACACGAAAATCGGGAAACTGATTGGCCATATCACATTAGGCGCTCAAGCCATCTATCATGCGGCGCATGAACTGGGGCTTGAAGAAACCGAAGAGCGAATCCTCTTAGAACATATGGTGCTTACGCATCATTATTACGGAAACTTTGGCTCGCCAAAAAAACCGAACCTCGCTGAAGCCTTGGCGCTTCACTTCATCGATAACATCGATGCGAAGTTTGTGGTGTTAGAAGAAGAACTCAAAAACATTCAACCGGGGGAGTTTACCCCGGCGCTTCAAATCATCGACCGTGAACGCTTTTATAAGCCCAAACTTTAAGCCGTTGCGAAAAGAAGCGTTCAATGATACACTTTATAGTGCTTAAATGAAAAGGAGTGAATTTCATGCAATTAGAAAAACGCAGTGAAAAAGGAAAACTCATCCGGAAAAGTGGTCTTTTACCGGGTGTGATATACGGAAAAGAAATCGATCCCATGAATGTCAAAGTCAATGAAAAAGCGTTTAAAAAAGCGCTTAAAGAATTTGGAAAAAACATGGTCTTTGACGTGGATTTAGACGGAAAAAAACATAAAGTCTACTTTAAAGACTATCAAGTCAACCCCATCAAACACGCCGAGATTTGGTCGTTTGATCTGCAAAAAGTATCGGCCAACGATACGATGACCACCGACATCCCGATTAACATTTTAGGGCGTGAGAAATTTGAAGGGAAAGCTTTACTCGTCCAACAAATCCTCTCCAGCGTCCACTGTGAATACCCCGTCGGTGAGGGGGTTTCGCATTTTGATCTCGATGTGTCGAGTTTAGAACAAGGCGACGCCCTCTACGTCAAAGACATTGACGTGCCGAAATCATTCAAAGTGCTCTCAGATTTAGATGCCATGGTCGTGAACGTTCAAGTCCCAAGTGCCATTGAAGAACCTGAAACCGATGCGGAAGAAACCTTAGAAACCGAAGAAGTGACCGAAGAGGCTGAACCTCAAGAATAAAAGATCTAACATTAATAACGCCCCATCCACAAGATTTGTGGATGGGGCGTTTTCTTTAATCAAGATCGGATTGTAAGATGGGGAGGCTTCGGCGGCGGAAGACTTCACCGAGCGTGTCTAAGATGTTGGAATGATACGCATCATCGGTGCTAAATGTCGTGGTGCTTAAGATTTCTTCAATCATAAGAGCGTTGAAATAGTTGTTGCTGAAGAACGCATCATTGACGGGAAGATAATAGGCTTCGATGCCTTCATAGACCTCATCGCCGAGCGTATTTCTGAGTCCCGCTTCTAACTCCGCGTCGGTGAGATCGGGATTATTCACCACAAAGGCTTGATAGGCCTGAATGTTTTCTTCTGTAGGGATTGTGCTTG
>CAJXNT010000036.1 GCA_913057225.1 uncultured Mycoplasmatota bacterium | reverse complement strand
CCACTTGACACGAAGGGCAATAATTCACATAGGTTTTATCCCGATACGCCAGTCCTTTTTTAAAGAGTTTCAAGAAAATCCACTGCGTCCACTTGTAGTAACTGGGGTCGGTGGTGTCAACCATTCGGGCATAATCAAAACTAAACCCAACTTGCCTTAGTTCTTTTAAAAAGTTTTCGATGTTTTTTTTCGTCACATCTTTCGGGTGAGTGTTGGTTTTAATCGCATAGTTTTCGGTGGGCAGTCCGAACGCATCAAAGCCGATCGGAAATAACACGTTATAGCCTTCCATCCGGCGTTTACGCGCAATCGCTTCTAAACTCATGTAGGCTCGGATGTGTCCCACATGCATGCCAGCCCCCGAGGGGTATGGGAATTCAACCAAGGCATAATATTTAGGCTTCTCAGAAAAATCAACAGCTTTAAACGCTTCTTCATTTTCCCAAAACGCTTGCCATTTGGCTTCCACTTTTTTGGGGTCATAATATTTCGCAATATCTTTCATACACACTCCATAAAAAAAGCCCTCAAGTAAAGGGCGTATTCAACGCGGTGCCACCTTCGTTTGTCGCTTATGACGGTTAACGCTCGCCCGACGAATACCCCCAAAGCTTAATTCACACGCCATTAGTGTTTGACTCTTTCACCTGAGTTGAGTCAATCGCTTTTTCACACCCATGGGCGGCTACTTGGTCTTTGGCATTGGTTTAAAAAAAGTGTAGCACACTTAAACACGCTATTCAAGCGGGTTCATTTCATGCGCCTGAAGCGCCATCACGAGTCTGGAAGACCGTCTAAAGGCGAGCACGAGTAAAATTAAAAATAAAATGAGATTAATGGGAATGATCGCATCAAAAATCCAAATCAGGTAGAGCCCTGTGGATGCGTACGTCATGAGAGTAAAAAGTTCTTTAAAGGAGGTTTTTTGAAGCCTCGGTTTTAAGAACGCCGTATTAATAAGCACAAACAAGGTAAATATCAATATGGATCCCAATGTTTGACCGATCATTAACACCGGCGTCCAGAGGGGCCGGTAATAAACAACGAGGGCATTCACGATCGATAAGGCACTGGAGATGTTCTGTTGAGCGGTGCCCGTGAATGAAAGACTTGTTAAACCAAGAGTGTCATAAGAGATCTCGTCCATCACCCCTTGTGAAGTTAAAATACTGACTTGCTCACGTTCAAACCGAATCAGCGCTTCAAAGCCGCGAATATCGCGCGTGGTGATGCCTTCTAGATCCACGACCGCTTGAATGGTGCCGATGTCATAGATTTCTTTAACGGTGTCATCCTCACACGTCATGATGGACTCTTCCATCACACACCCTTCGGGCACCTCTAAATCCGCAAGAATCACTTCTTGAGTTAACGCCGGCAGAGCATCATAGGTGAGACTGCGGGTCAGTGGTCCCACACTGGTCAGCGCCGCAAAGAAGAAAAGATAGAAAAAGACCATGTAAAAACGGTCTTTTTTAAATGTCATGAGCGTTTCAGGTAGAATCAAGGCAGCTTTTAAGCGTTTCACGTTTAGGCAGGCTCCAAGGTTTTCTGAGGGGTTTTTTGTGTTCTTACATAGTAATCTTCAAATTCGGATGAATACCGAATGAAGCGGTCTAAAATATACGGTTCAAAATAATCTTTGAATTCAAGTTGTAAAAGCTCTAAAGCCCGCTTATGCGTCAGCTCCGTTTTATAGTTTCTCGCTTGTCTTAAGATTTCATACATCTCCGCCAGTAATATAATCTGACCTTCTTGACTGCGTTGGACGCGTTTCATCCGCTCTTTAAATTCCGGCGTGGCATTTTTTTCAAAATGGGCCCGGATGATGTCTTCACTTTTTTGATTCAGCTGAAGTCTTTTGATGATGACGGAACCTAAAATCGTTTTATCCCGAATGTCGGAATAATCCGCTTCCGTGAGGACTTCTTTGGCTTCGTAATCATCGATGGATAAATCTCCTGTGCGGTCCACGTGAATTTTGGAGTATTCATAAATCTCTGTGCAAACATTGGGGGATAATCCGAGGACGTTTCCGAGGCGTGAGGCAATCTCCGCCACGCGGGTGGCGGCCCGTTCGTTTTCCCCGGCCAAATAGGTATCCGAGTTAAACACCGAAATGACGTCAAAGACATCGCCCACCACGGCTTTGAAATCGGATTCCATGTCGCGACGTTTAATGAGTTCAAGCTTGCGTTTGTCGTTCATCATTTGACCAATCGCTACGGATGAATAAAGCGCAATGTTAAAGACAATGAGAAGTAAAGTTCTGAGTAATATATCAATTGAGACTTCCGGGTGGCTCACAATGAGGTAATCGTATAAATTTTGAAGTGAGGAGGCATACAGATAAAGCGGATACATGATGGACACATGAATGATGGTCATAATGACCAAGACCCATTTAAATATATTTCTCAAAAGTCTCGCATCTTGATACAGCGCAATAACGACCAGTGCAAAATAGATTAAGACATACCCGGCTTGCGTGATGGAAAATAAATTAAAGGTGGTTTCAACTAGTGTCTCAGCCCCATCTGGATTTAGTGATCCTGCGCCGACTCTGAGCTTGATGTACACGGCTAACGAAGCGAGCAAAATATAGACTGATGCGATATACATGGCCATTTGTTGTTTCAGGAGCGTTCTGGGTTCTTCGTTGATGATACGTTTTAAGGTGAGGTTAATCGTAAACATGATGATCCAGAACCCAAAGGTTAAAATATAGTTGGGTTCTTGCGAGCCAATCAGGGTAAAGACTAAAAAGACGATGTTGGTGACACGGATGATGTTTCGGATGACTTTATTCCGGCGGTACAAGACACTTTTTTCATCGAGGATATCCACCCCCGATTCAAAGTTAAACTGATCAAAGAGGGTGTGCGAAATTTTCGAGAAAAACTCGCCCCATTTCTTGCGAAACTCTGACGGTTCTTTCGGTTTTTTTTCTTGGGAGGAAGCTTTTTGTCTCGATAACGTGTTCGTAAAAAAAAGAGCGATTTTATCCAGTCGCGTTTCTTTGTGGGGGATGTCTTTTTCAATGCCCGACACATACGCCTTTAAATCTTCCGGCTCATGATCGGATTTTTCAAAAAAGTCTTCCAGACTTTTTTTGTGTTTCGCCAATGATAACTCCTTAGTCTAAATCAAGTGTTTGTTCGGTGTAACGTGGATCTTTTTTCGCTTCGCTTTCTTTTTGCACTTGGGCCACGCGTGTGGATGCCGCCGCGGCAATGGCGCCGACAATATCATCCATAAACGTATGACACGCTTCGCTATCGCCTTTGCCGTCTTCGTTGAGTTTTCCCACGATGCCGGGTTTATTGACATCAATATCGCCGAAGTTGGTCCGGCCGATGGTCCCATAAAGCCCAGCGATATCGAGGCCAAACAGTTCATCCACGCACAAGAGCCC
>CAJXNT010000035.1 GCA_913057225.1 uncultured Mycoplasmatota bacterium | reverse complement strand
TTTTTTTGTAATCAATATGCATAAATTCATGCTTTTTGGCTTCAATACGCATAAAATTTTTTGCAAATCAGAGGGGACTGTTCCATTATTCGTATATAATTATCACAAGTTAGTTTATTTTCTTTCATAGTAAATAGAGTATAAAAGGAGCTCAAATGCACTACATTAAGCTCAATAAACTGCTCAAAAAACCACTGTACTTGCAACTGGCGGAATCCATTGAACAAGCGTTCAACCAAAAAGAATTAAATGCTGGAGATCTATTGCCCACTGAAAAAGAAATATGTGAGTCATTCGGCGTGTCGACCAGCGTGGTGAAATACGCGTACAAATGGCTCATGGAAAAAGGGATTGTGAAACGGGAAGTGGGGCGCGGGACGTTTGTATGGGATGAAATGCACGAGATTCTCGAAACGCAAGCTGCCTTCGAGCTTTTTTTGAATTACACGCACTTTAAGCGTGAAGTCATCTACATCGAAGACATCCACAACACGCTCGACACCCTGCATCCTGTGGGGGAGTTGCGCGTGGTCTATGAACTGGTGAAAAAGCGCGCCAAACCCTTGGCGTTGAGAAAACTTTTTGTGCAAAAAGCATCCAGCGATACCTTTTTGGAAGAAGGCTGGAATACCGATCAACGCTTGCGCATCAAAACCACCCGGCTTACGCCGATTCAATCGTACATGCGCGTGGTGAACTTAGAAGCCAAAGAAGCCAGGATTCTTGGGTTAAAACCCTACGCCCCGGCCTTTTTTCAAAAGGTTGATTGTTTTGTGGAGGACACCCTGGTGGGCGTGTTAGAAAATTACTATCCTGGTGAGCACTTCACATGGAGGCAAATCGTTGAAGAAATACGACTTCGTCCATCGGATTAAATTGGATGCGCGCTCTAAGATTCCTTTGAGAGATCAACTCAGGCGGGAAATCTCACAAGCGATTCTCACCCAAAAATTGCCCCCCATGCAAGTCTTGCCCTCGGTGGCTTTCATGGTGGATCGTCTTTCCATACCTGAAGCCGATGTCGTAGCCGCGATGGATGATTTAGTGGTGAAAAAGATGTTGAAAAAAAGCCAAGATGTCTATCACGTGACCTACAAGGAATTCATCTATGACATTTCTGAAGACTACCGGGGGATTTTAGAAGCCATCACCTTAAATGGGTTCACACCGGTTCAAAAAAATCATCCCGCTGAAATCATTCCCAAATCGAAAGTGAAAAGCATTCATCCAAGCTTTCAAGACGTAGAGTCCCTTTACTTATTACGCGTGGATTATTATGCGGATGACACCTTATTTGCGATCACCCACCACTACTTTCCCACTTGGTTATCCAATGACATTGATGGCCATTTAAAGGCCCACGGAAAACTGACCGAACTTTTTGCGGCCCACATCGATCATCTGACGCAACATTACACGACGCACGCCATCCTTTATCCGGATTGGGTTTCCGAGGCGTTTGCCATCACCCCTGGTCAAGCGGGCACACTCATTGAAAATGAATACCGGCATGAGGGAACGCTGTATCTTTATTACCAAGCCTATGTCACCAATCAATACACGTTGATGAAAACCCACAGCATGCCCACGCACCCCAATAAATCGGCTTAAATAAAAGACTCCAGATATGTTCTGGAGTCTTTTTTTACCGGCGAACCGGGATTCTGAGTCGTTCATTCAAGGTGGTCAGGATGACGATTTGAATCGGCCATTTGAGCACGACAATCAGAAGTCTTAAGGGAAAAAGCGCCCACATGCCAGACCCAGCCCACAGATATAGCTGATAGGAATTGAGCCCAAAGGTCAGGAGGCTTACCCCAATGATGACGGGGATGAGACGCTTTAATGTCACAGTCTTGATAAATAGGCCTGGAAGAAGCCCCCAAAGGACGGCGGAAAACGCCAAAATAAAGCTAAAGGGAAATCCTGCCAAGGTGATGTAGGCAAAATCACTGGCCAGGCCGATCAGGCCGCCTAACGTCGGCCCTAAAAAAATGGACCCGATGATCAGGGGAATCTCATAAAACGTGATCCTCAGATCAAAGGTGGTAAACGATAAATAAAGCTTTAAGACAAAGGCCATGGCGGCCAGTAACCCCGCCAAGATGACGGGTTGTAAACGCGGATTTCGCATAGAAAAAACCTCCTTTTAGAAAGAGGTCCACAAAAAGGCAGCGGACGCGCATCTAAATCGCCTCAAACGTGAGTTCGTTTAGGCCCAACTTCCCATGGCCTAACACTTAACGCTTAGATGCTACTCTGACAGACTTATTTTATCAATCAAATTGGCTGAAATCAATCAACGGTTGATTCAGTTTTTGTTGCGCCGAACGAATCTTTAAAAAGAGCTTCGATTCTCTAAAGCCGCGCCACGCTGAAAGCGGTGAGGGGTGCACGGTTTCAATCACCAAATGTTTGCGGTCGATTAAGAACTTAAGCGATTGCGCCGCATTGCCCATCAAGACAAAGACAAGCGGTTTGCCTTGATTGAGTTCTTGAATGAGGCGGGGCATAAACGAGACCCAATACTCTTCATGCGAATTCGGTTGATGGGGCCTCACCGTCAGGGTCCGGTTCACGAGCAATACCCCTTGTCTGGCCCACGCTTCTAAATTCCCATGCGGGGGCGTGATGCCTAAATCTTCTTTGAGACAGGCAAAAATATTGGCGAGTGAGGCGGGAATGGACACGTCTCTCGGCACACTAAACGCGAGCCCCATCGCATTTTTGGGGTCCGGATACGGATCTTGCCCGATGATGACCACTTTCAGTGATTCTTTCGGGGTCAAATCAAAGGCTTTAAAGACCGATTCTTCGGCCGGCAAAAAAGGGACCGGCACGGTCTTCAGAATGGATTGAAATTTTACGACGGTTTGATACATGGCATGTCCCCAAAAAAGAGCGCACATGGGTGCGCTCTTATGTATTATTTATTCTCGATGACGGCTTGGGCGGCGGAAAGAATCGCAATCGGGATTCTAAAGGGCGAGCAGGATACGTAATCCAGCCCCGCTTTGTGGAAGAATTTCACGGACGCAGGATCGCCGCCGTGTTCCCCACAGATCCCGACATTTAAGTCTTTGTTGGACGATTTTCCGTTTTCGGTGGCATGTTTGACGAGGTAGCCCACCCCATCTTGATCGACACTGGCAAAGACGTCGTGTTTAAAGATTTCTTTGGCTTCGTATTCCGGGAGGAATTTGCCCGCATCATCGCGGCTGAAGCCAAAGGTCATTTGCGTGAGGTCGTTGGTGCCGTAGCTGAAGAAATCGGCTTCGGCGGCAATTTGATCGGCCACAATCGCCGCGCGTGGGGTTTCAATCATGGTGCCCACCCGGTAGTCTAAGGATTTCCCGCTTTCTTTAATGAGCGCATCGGCGGTGTCTTTCACCACTTTTTTCAGCATGGTGAATTCTTGGACGGTGGAGACCAGTGGAATCAT
>CAJXNT010000034.1 GCA_913057225.1 uncultured Mycoplasmatota bacterium | reverse complement strand
GCGGTGAGATCCACCAAGAGGCGTTCAAGGCTTACATTCAGCTGTGTGATGGTGCCATCGATGCCTGCGAAGGTTTGGCTAAAGGCCAACGCGTCATTTTGAGCCAAGTTTTGAGCGAGGACTTGATTCAATAACTCCTCATTCACCACAAGTTCATTGCGTTCAGAAAGTGCGGCGGTGAAAAGGAAACGCTCCAGTAATCCAGAAAGACTCGTCGTGGGATCAAACCCACTCGGATCTTCATACACTTGTTCGATGGCTGGATCTAAAACGAGTGGGCCTTCATTGAATAGCAGTGACGATTGAAGCGTCACATCCAACGTCCCGGATGCCAGGGCGAAGGTGAGTAAATCATTGTCAAACACCAGCCCTAAAAGGGTGGCGAATGTCTCTCCGTTTTCAAGGTCAGGGTCTTCTTCAATTTGCGTGATGATTTCTGCTTTGGGAATGGTTAAACTCAAGGTGTTCAGATCGAGGGTGCCCACCGGGAACGTTTCGGGATTTTCAAGCGATTGATCGGTGGCCGATTCCACCCATCCTAAGACGCGGTTAAAAAAGGGTTGCGTGATGGGAAGGCGGCCCAGTGATACCCGGTCAAGTGCGAGATAATATTGGTCGGGTTGATCTTCAATGGTCACATCCAACCGGACTTGAGTGGCGTAGGTAAACCCATCATTGTATTGCATGGATGCGTTCAAATGGAGGCGGATTTGGTTTTCAACGAATTCCACCCAGGCCCCGGTGAGCCTGAGGGTGCCCGTGGCGTTTTGATTGATGTCAAACGTTTCACTGAAAAATGCACAGGCGTCGCCTTCACAATCTTCACCCGGTTGATAGTCCGGATTGACCCCGTTTTCTCCGCTTAAAAACGCATAGATCATGGCATTGATCGTGGCATCTGAAAGTGAAAGCACTATGTCTTCCCCTGGCGTTTCAAGGCCCGTGAGGGCCGTCTCAATTTCTTCGGCAATCACCGCTTCCACATTGACATCGTTGATGTAATCTTCGGTCGGGATGGCCGCATCGGCATTGCCACGGTACATGAGGCCCAGCACCACAAATGGACTCAGTAATGCCAAGATGAGTAAGGCAAAAATAATCTTAAATAGTGCTTTGATCATCGAATCACCTCTTCACCTTCAGTATACGCCTTTTGGATAAAATCCATGCGGGCATGACCATTAAAATCAAAGGTCCACCCCACCGGATGTTGCTGCCACTGATAATAAGCCGCCATGCCGATCATCGCCGCGTTGTCCATACAATATTCCAATGGAGGAATTTGAATGGGGACGTCCCAGACGGTGTGCATGTGGGTTCTTAAATATTGGTTGCCCGCTACACCCCCCGCAATCACAAGCTGTTTGGGATGGAAAGTTTCAATGGCTTTTTGCGTCTGTGTAAAGATTTGTTTAAAGGCCGCCGTTTGAAAACTACTGGCCACATCGCTCGGTTCAATCGCTTCGCGCCGTTGCCGCAAATTATGCAACGTATTAATGACGTGAGATTTGAGGCCACTGTAACTAAAGTCATAACCATCCAGCGCCACATTGGGCATGGGAATCGAAGGCGTTCCAGTGTGTGCGAGTTGGTCCAATTTTGGCCCACCCGGATAACCCAAATCTAAAAGGCGTGCGACTTTATCATACGCTTCGCCAATCGCATCGTCTTGCGTCTTCCCTAACCGTTCAAACCGCATATGTTCAGGCATGTAGATCAGTTCCGTATGGCCCCCTGAAATGATCAAGGCCAACAGCGGGAATTCTAAAGGTTGCTTGGTGGCGTTCGCATAAATATGCCCCACAATGTGATGGACGCCGATGATGGGAATGTCATGAGCATAAGCGAACGCTTTGGCCGCGTTGATTCCCACCAATAAACTGCCGATTAAACCGGGTCCTTGGGTCACGGCCACCAGATCAATCGCTTCTTTGGGGATGCCAGCTTCCGCAATGGCTTGATCAAAGACACGCGTAATGCCTTCGACGTGTTCACGGGAGGCAATTTCTGGGACCACACCGCCATAGAGGGCGTGCGTTTTAATTTGGCTTAAAACGACATTGGAAAGCACGCGCGTGCCATCTTGCGTGATGGCCACACTGGTTTCGTCGCAACTGGTTTCTACCGATAAAATGTTCATGTTAACTCCTTCATGAGTACACGGGCATCGCTGCCATCAGGGTAGTAATTCTTACGGGTGCCCATCGGGGTAAATCCGAGCTTTTGATACATGTGAATGGCCGCATGATTGGTGGTGGATACTTCTAAAATCACTTGCTCAATGTTCATGCTTTTTAAGGTGTTCATGGCGTGTGTTAAAAGGGCCGTTGCAACGCCTTTGCGTCGATACGCGGGGACGGTAAAAAGCGTCGCAATGTCCGCACTGGGCGCATTGACATGGAGTCCAATGTAGCCGCGCATCTTTCCGTCGATATCCATGAAATACAGGCTATCTTTCCGGTCAATGATGGCGCTTTTGATGGCTTCCATCGAATCGTGAGGTCCGAAAAGTTGTCCCTCAGTTTGATGAATCATAAAAAGGTCGTGTTCGGTCACTTTACGAATCATGGCGCTCTTTTTCCGCTTGCGTTTTTCGCACATAATCGGGGGTTAAATCATCGATCGATTTTACCTTTTCATACGCCTGCGCGTTAAGAATGATTTCAAGGTTCGGATTAAACGTTTCAAGGGCGTCCATTTCGGGATAGGTTTCAGCTAAAAAGAGGCGTGAATAATAACCGGGTTTTAATAGACAAGGTTCCGGCCGTGAAAAATCATACGCGCCGGCAAAGACATGCTGATTCCTCGCGTCAATCATCGCCACCGTGGGGGTCGTTTTGGCACTCGCCATGAGAGCCAAGGTGGAGATTTTAAAGAGGGGAATGTCCCATTCTTTGGCCCACATTTTAGCCACGACCACGCCCATGCGAACCCCGGTGTAACTGCCAGGGCCCACCCCGACCAAAATCCCGTCTAATTCGGGGCCTTTCAGCCCACTTGATTCAAGGGCTTGGATTAATGTCGGCAGCAGTTTGACCGCGTGATCTTTATGCCCTTTTTCTTGATGCTCAAAGACAGGGCGGCCGTCTTTCATGACGTGCACATATAAGATATCGGTGGCGGTATCAATCGTTAAAAATGTCTTCACGGATGACTCCATTTCCATTGAATTCAATCTGTCTGATGCCGTCCGCTTGAAAAAAGCGCAAGTGAACGGTGGTGTCTGGGAGGCTATCAGGGATGTGACTGGCCCATTCTAAAAAAATATACGCGGTTTCATCATGCAATGCGTCTTCAAGATCCCAAGCCTCTCCGTCCAACCGGTAGGCATCCATATGATGAAGTTTGGGCGGTTCATACGTTTTTAAAAGGGTAAATGTGGGGGAATCAAGCGGCTCTTTCACGCCCAGAGCTTGGGCACAAAATTTCACAAACGTTGTTTTTCCTGCGCCGAGATCCCCGTCGCACGCCACACAAATCCCAGGCGATAGGGCTTGGATGAACCTTTCAGCAAAGGCCTGCGTTTTCTCAAGAGTGTTAATATCGATGATTTTCAAGGGCATCCTCCACGCATCTATGGTAAGGTATAATAAGTCTATCACGAAACCAAGCGAGGCCAAGGGTGCCACTGATCATTTATAATCCAAAATCTCGGGCGGGAACCCGTCAGAAAAAAATGCGTCAATTTTTACGCGCCAACGACCACCCCGATTCCGGCACCATCCTCGTGGATGTGACCCAAGAAAAAGACATGCGAAGCCGGCTTTTGAATCATCCCAAAGACGATGCCGTCTATTTACTCGGGGGGGATGGCACGCTCAATCATTTTATCCATGAAACCATCGATCTGCATCCCCTGCCTTTTCCCATTCACGTCATCCCACTTGGCAGTGGCAATGATTTTGC
>CAJXNT010000033.1 GCA_913057225.1 uncultured Mycoplasmatota bacterium | reverse complement strand
TCCGTCAATGTTTCAAAGGGACGTTTCCAATACACTTTGATGGAATCCCAGAAGTAAAAGAGATAGACACTCATTAACGCTAAGAGGGCGACCACCCCGACATTGACCCCAATTTGTAAGAACATGTTGTGGGGTTTATCGTTGATGCCATTGAGCGTGAATCCATTGAGCCGTCCAGAGAAATCTCGTTGGGGAAAATTGAGCACATACATGTCCGGGCCAAATCCGATGAAGAACGATTCGCCCAGCATCGGGATGGTGCGTGACCAAATGTAACCACGGCCGGAAGCCACCCGTTCAAGCCCATCTAACAACTCAACCCGCGGCGCATTGACGGTTTCGGCGGATAATCCACCGACCCCTTGCACTTGCCAGCCATCGGGGGTGAGGAAGATATCAATGCCGGTGGCGTAAAAGTCGGTCTCTAAAGCGCTGGTGGATGAATTAAAGCGGAAGCTGAAGCTCTCATAACCCTCTTCATTCAAAGTAAGGGCTCCTTCTTCATTGATTCCAACCGTTAAAGGATTACCCTCTAAATCGGTGAAAGAGAGTCCACCCGATTCTTGCCCATACGTTAAGATGACCGATTTTTTATCGGTGACAATCTCCACGGTATATCCGTCAATATTAAATTCTTCAATATACGCGGTTTCAGTGCCTTCGCCGCCTGGTGTTTCTAAGGAGCCTTCCCCTGCCGGTGTTAATCCAATAAACTGAGAGGCGGTTTGACCGTTTGATGCAGTGTTTGTGATGATAAAAAGTCCAATAAAGATACCTAATATTACCAACATCTTCTTCCATTGTTTGCGCGCTTCAAAGAACCAAAATGCTCCTAAGAAGACGGCGGCCACTAAGACCCCCATGAGCCCAGACCGGGCATTGGATCCGTACCATGCAAACACATTAAACGCGAAGAATATCGATGCGTATGTAACTTGTTTGGGGGATTTCGCATAGAGAATGAGGGCCATTGAAATCGGCACCATAATCGCCGCATAGGATCCCACAAAGTTCGTGTTGTACATCGTGGCGTAAATCGTCCGTGGTCCAAAGGTAAAGTTCAGATTTCCGACGAGTTCTGAGAGGCGGGCGGGTAAAACAAGTCGTTGGACCCATTCCCAGCGGAACACATCGAAGCCAAAGAACTGGGAAAACCCTATGAAAAAGACCAGGCCCCACAAGACCCACAACCACTTCACTAAGACTTCTAAATCTTTTTCCCGACGGATGAGATTAAATCCGACAAAGATAATGATGCCATACGACATCATCACAAAGACGCCTTGGAAGATTTCAATGAAGCCTCGGGAGGCTAAGCTTAAATCCGGGGCGTTTAACCATGACACTAAGGTGAAGAATAAATAGATGCCAATCGGCACCACCAGCCATAAGGGCCATAAAATCTTGATCTTTTTATCAAAATGGAGCCAAGCCATAATCAAAGAAGCCCCAATGGTCGTTAAGATAAACCAAATGGACTTCCAATAGGAAAAAATATCAAACCGGGTGTCTTGCCCAATCCACATGCTTTCTTCCAGCTCGGTGAGGTCAATGACCGTCCCGCGCATCCACATCGGTAAAATCGCGATGATGAAAAAGAGCGGAATGAGCCACAAGGTGGTGTATTCTTTTTTCGTATATTTACTGCGTTTTCGTGCGTAATTTTTCTTTGCCATACATGATCCTCTTATCCAACAATGACATCCACTTCCGGGTATTCAACCGTCGATTGGAGCGTGGTCGGTTTTGCGATGGTAATGAGCGCAATCAGCCCCACACGGCCAATAAACATTGTACCAATTAACATCAGCTTTGAAAAGGTACTAAGCGAGCTCGTAATCCCCAGCGATAAGCCGGTCGTCCCAAACGCACTGATCACTTCAAAGGCTAACGCTCTTAAAGGCAATGGTTCTACCAAGGCCAACAGTAAAATGGTCAATCCCAATAATAATCCAGCCGCCGTCACCACAATCATGGAGTTATTGACGGTTTCATCTTTCACGGTGACTTTGCGTTTTTTAAGGACCACTTTGGAGCGTCCCCGGGCCACACTGTAAAACTTCAGTAACACAATCATGAGGGTAATGGCCCGAATCCCCCCACCGGCACTATTCGGTGAGCTTCCTAAGAACATAAGAAACGTCATGAATAACTGACTGGCTTGGGAAAAACTCTCCACGGGAACCGTTGAAAAGCCCGCATTCCGTGTGGTGAGACTCATGAATAATAAATCAAAGACCCCTTGCAAAAACCCATCGGGCGCAAACTCGGAGGTGAAAAATCCCCCTTGCGTCCACTCGATCAAGGCAATGATCACGGCCCCCAAGATCCATACGCCCAGATGTAAAAACACATACCATTTGGTAAACACTTGGAACCGAAACTTATCGTCGGTGCTTGATTTTTTTTCTTTTTTAAATTTCTCGATCACAAACTGACTGATATCATACAGCGGCCAAAAGCCCACCGCTCCTAAAAACATCAAGGTCATCGAAATACTGAGGATGCCGTAGCTGGACCGGTACATAAACATACTGTCGGCTCCAGGCGCAATGTCAAACCCCGCATTCGTAAAGAGTGAAACGACCGTGAATAAAGATTGCCAGAAAGCATCGACAATCCCAAAGGTACCAGAAAAATAAAGGATGGAAAAGAAGAAAACAATGGCAATCCCTTCGGTGATAAATATGATTCTGGTGACGCGTTTTATAAACCGGACAATGCCTTCTCTGGACACTTGGTTTTGATCGACCATGATCATATTGCGCCGGTTAAACCCAATGTCTTGTTTCGTCCAACGCCAGAAGGCGGCCAACGCCATGATTAAGCCTATGCCCCCAAATTGAATGATGATAATCAAGATGATTTCACCGATCCAATTCAAGGTCTGACCCACCACAACCGGGGAAAGCCCCGTGGTGGAAATCGCACTCGCGGCCACAAATAAGGCATCGATGAACGCTAAATCGGCCCCAGCCTGTAAGCTAAAGGGCGCCCAAAGCAGCGTCCCACCCACGAGCGTGACGAGAAGGTAACTGACCACAAACCCGCGAATCATGGAGCCAAACAAAGTTTTTTTAATGCTTAACCAAACATTTTTCATAATCCATTCCTTTGCATGCTTCGCATGCGCTGGCGAAATTATAACACGAAAACGCCGAAAGCCCCGGCGATGACTATATATATAATCGGATGGACCCGCGTTTTAAGAAGGGCAAACACCATTCCAAAAAGGAGTAGAAAGTGCAAAATGGAGCCCTCAATGGCCTGTCCAATGGAAAGCGCACTCGCGATAATAAGCCCCACCAGTGCAGGTTTTAATCCATAAATCAAACGGTTCAACCAGGTTTGGACGCTTTTTTTATGCTCAAAGCCAATCACCAGACTCATCAATAAAACCGGCGCAATCAATACGCCCAAGGTGGCGATGGTCGCCCCAATTAGGGATGACCATAGTTCACCGGTTTCTAAAATGACACTTTGATAGCCAATGAAGGTTGCCGCATTGATGGCAATCGGACCCGGCGTCATTTGAGAAAGCCCAATGACATCAACGAATTGACCGATCGAAAGCCACCCTTGATCGTCCACGATGACGCGTGCCAGCACGGGAATCATCGCCGTGCCCCCACCAAACGCCACCAACCCAATCAAGAAAAACTGCAGCCAAATATTAATGAGCATCGGGGGCATCCTTCGTTTTTGGCGTAAATAACACCGTCAGTAAAACCACCAGGAAAATCACATAAATCGGATGGAGCCGCGTGAGGGTCATCACCGCAAAGACAGCCACAGTGATGAGGAGACGATAAGGATTTTTAGTATTCGCAAAGAGTTTAATGCCAGCCGCTAAAATCAGCGCCACCACGGCCACTCTCACGCCTTCAAAGAAGCCTTCAAGCCAAGCGGGGAACGCCCCGATTTCTACATACGTGATGGCCACCGCCAGCATGATCACAAAACTGGGTATAATCACGCCAAGTCCGGAAGC
>CAJXNT010000032.1 GCA_913057225.1 uncultured Mycoplasmatota bacterium | reverse complement strand
AAAAAAGCCTTGAACGGCATGTTCAAGGCTTATTTTTTTTAGTGTTCTAAGCTGGTGGTGGCGATGATGTCCACCCCGGTATCTAACACATTTTTGAGTAAGACATCGCCCGCTTTCACCGGGACTTTCGCTTCAATGTCATTGAGCACGTCCATGATCGCAAAAATCTTACCTTTGGGGATTTCATCGCTGGTTTTGATGGAAATCCGGCGTTGGATTTTTGCGTTGGTTTTGACGGTGGATGTCAACATCCTTGTAGGGTTGGTGAGTTCTTTTTTGCCGTATTTTTCCCCTCGGGGGCAGCGGTTGCCGGTCACTTCAAGCGTCTTTTCATCGACGCTTAAATGACACCCCACGGGGCAGACAATACAAATCATCTCACGCGTGGCCATTAGCTCACCTCCAAACTGATGGTGACGGGCTCATCCGAGACCCATTTGTCTTTCGGCACAATCAAGTGTTCCATTTCAGCCGGGGCAATGTGGCGCATTTTTTTATGCATGATCAGCGTATCGCCCTGCATGATTTTAAAGGTGCCTTTATCGGCTTTGATCGTGCTTCTTAACGAGAAGCGGGTGCTTTCATCTTGGCCGCTAAAATCGAGTCTTTGCGGCAGCACATAACGGACATGATCGCCGGGGATGACATCTTTCGCTTCATGCGCATGCAGCGTGCCTGTCACGTAAGCTTTGGCGTATTGACCCGCGCGTTCGCTTTCTTCCGAGACCCAGTCCACCAAATCATGCACGTGCAAGGCATTGCCACAGGCAAACAGCCCTTCCACACTGGTTTGTAAGTGTTGGTCGACGATGGCCCCTTTGGTGATGGGCGAGACCGCAAATTTCAAGGATTCAAACATTTGAATGTCAGGCACTAAGCCCACCGACAGCAGTAAAGTATCGACCTCAAACGTTTTTTCCGTGCCTTCGATGGGGGTGAAATGGGGGTCCACCTCCTGAATGACAATTTTTTCTAAGCGTTCTTTGCCGATGATATCGGTAATGGTATGAGACAGGTAAAGCGGAATGTCATAATCATCGAGGCACTGGGCAATGTTTCGGGTCAACCCATTGGAATAAGGCATCAGTTCAGCGACGCCTAAGACTTCGGCGCCTTCTAGTGTCATCCTTCGGGCCATAATCAGGCCAATGTCGCCCGAGCCTAAAATGAAGACTTTTTTGCCAACCATGTAGCCATCAAGGTTGAGATAGCGTTGCGCACTGCCCGCGGTAAGTATCCCCGCGGGCCGGTCGCCCGGCAAGAGAATTTGCGAGCGGGTTTTTTCATAACACCCCGAAGCGATGATGACCGATTTGGCTTCCACGTGGAATTCACCGTCGGTTTCATTCATCACGGTTAAATCAAAGGTTTTGAATTTGATGATGTCCGTCACCGTCGTTTTTAACAGCACATCAATGTCTAAATCTTCGATCGCTTCGGCGGTTTTTTCGGCGTATTCGGGTCCAGTGAGTTCGAGATTGAACTTATGAATGCCAAAGCCATTGTGGATGCATTGTCTTAAGATGCCGCCGAGCCTCGCTTCGCGTTCAATGACCAAAATCTTCAAGGCAGGATCGTAAGCTTCTTTGGCGGCCGAAAGTCCCGCGGCGCCGCCGCCAATGATGATAATGTCATACATCATGACGTGCCTCCTTGGTTTCTCGCACTAAGATGTTGGTGTGTTTGTTGTAATAATTGACTTCCGTTTTGGGAATCGAGAGTTCACGGGCGATGATGTTGATGACATTGTGCTGACAATAACCGCCCTGGCAAATGCCGGCGCCGGCGCGCGTGCGTTTTTTGACCGCTTTCACGCTGTCGGCCGGAATCGGCCGGTGGATGGCATTCACCACGTCCGCTTCCGTGACGCGTTCACACTTACAGATCAGTTTTCCGTAGCGGGCATCGGCTTGGAATGCGGCCCGTTTTTCATCATCGCTCATGCTTCTAAAGGGCGTGATTTTCTCACGGGTGGCTGTAAAATGCGTTTTCAGCGCAAACGCTTCTTTGGATAAGACCCAATCCCGGGCCATTTCCGCAATCGCGGGCGCACTGGTCAGCCCTGGAGAGTCGATGCCTCCGAGGTGATAGAAGTTCGGGACTTCGGTGGATTCTTGAATGTAAAAATCATATTGTTCAATCGATGGGCGTATGCCCGCAAAGGTCCGGATGGTCTTGTGATAAGGAATGTTTTGAGCGATTTTTTTCGCCTCGTTTTTAATCCAATTCAGGCCACCCGCAGTGGTATTATTGCCCGTTTTATCTTCAATTGTCAGCGAGGTGGGCCCAATTAAGGTTTCCCCGTGCACTTGGGGAGTCACTAAGACCCCTTTCCCAGCTTTTGAAGGAATCGGGTAAATGACGTGATTCATATAGCCTTTTTCGCGCCGGTCGATGACAAAGTATTCGCCTTTACGCGGTTTGATCGTGTAGGGCACGTGTGTTTCGACCATGCCCGCAATCGTATCGGCAAACACTCCAGCCGCGTTGATGACATATTTGGCATCAAACGCATCCGTGGTGGTTTCCACGGTAAATGTGCCACCGTTTGGATGAATCGCTATGACCTCCTGCCCCCGCTCAAAGGTAACGCCATTGACCACCGCATTTTCCATGAGGGCCAGCGCCACTTCCCAGGGGAAGGTGACTTTCGTGGTCGGCAGTGAGACCACCTCTTGGATGTCTCTTGAGAGATTGGGTTCCGCTTTAAACGCTTCTTCCAGCGAGATTTCTTCCATCACGGCGCCATTGGTTTTGGCCCGGGCTCGCAACGTTCTTAAGGTGGCTTTTTCTTCGTCGTTGTGCGCCACTAAAAACGCACCCGTTTTTAAAAGTGGGATGTTGAGTTCTTTTTCTAAGACGTCATAAAGGGCGTTTCCACGGACATTGAGTTTGGCTTTGAGCGTGCCTTCTTTAGGGTCATGTCCACTGTGGATGATGGCGCTGTTGGCCATGGTGGCGCCGTTGCCGACGTCCATTTCTTTATCGAGAACGGTCACGGTCATCTCATATTTTGAGAGTTCACGGGCGAGGGCGCTGCCCGTGATGCCCGCTCCGATGATGAGTACATCAATCATGGAGGTCCTTTCTGTAACGAGCGAAGCAAGTTACTTTTACAGTCGTTTAGGATGAATAAAGAAAGAGAAAAGAGTGCGCTTAAATCTAAGCGACTCTTTTCTCTGATCTCTTTTGTAGATTAAATTGTGAGATTAAAGCTTAAATGCTTGGGCCGCTTTAACCGCGGTTTGCCAACCGGCATACAGTTGATCACGGTCAGCGTCATCCATTTTCGGATGATAGGTGTCTTCAATCGCCCATTGTTTGGCAATTTCAGCCCGGTCTTTCCAGAATCCAACCGCGAGACCTGCTAAGTAAGCAGCGCCTAACGCAGTGGTTTCTTGAACGGTGGGCACTTCCACTGGAACGCCTAAGATATCGCTTTGGAATTGCATGAGGAAACGGTTTTTCACCGCGCCACCATCCACGCGTAAAGTTTTCAGCGTAATGCCAGAATCATCATTCATGGAAAGATAGACATCTTTGGTTTGATAGCAAATACTTTCTAAGGTCGCACGAGCGACTTGTTCACGGTTCGTTCCGCGCGTGATGCCAAAGAGTGCGCCGCGGACATTGGAATCCCAATACGGAGCCCCGAGTCCGACGAATGCAGGCACTAAGTAAACGCCATCATTGCTTTCTAAGTCTTTGGCTAAGCCTTCGGTTTCCGCAGCATTTCCAATGATTTGAAGGCCATCACGGAGCCACTGTACGGCCGAACCGGTGACAAAAATTGATCCCTCAAGGGCATATTCGACTTTGCCGTCGATGCCCCAAGCAAGAGTGGTCAACAGACCATTTTTCGATTTGATGCCTTTTTCGCCGGTGTTCATGAGCATGAATGAACCAGTACCATAGGTATTTTTCGCCATCCCGGGTTCGTAGCATGCTTGACCGAAGAGCGCAGATTGTTGATCCCCGGCCGCCCCGGCAATCGGAACTTCTTCACCGAAGAAGTGAACCGGCACGGTATGTGCATAGACTTCTGAAGACGGTTTGACTTCTGGAAGCATCGATTTTGGAACGTCTAAGTATTCTAAGAGTTCATCGTCCCACTTGAGATCGTAAATGTTATACATTAAGGTTCTGGATGCGTTGGAATAATCGGTCACGTGGGCTTTTCCACCGGATAATTTCCAAATGACCCACGTATCCATGGTTCCGAATAAGAGTTCGCCTTTTTCGGCTTTTTCCCGGGCGCCTTCGACATGGTCTAAAATCCATTTGACTTTGGTGCCTGAGAAGTAAGCATCGACCACGAGGCCGGTTTTATCGCGGAACTTAGGTTCTAAGCCTTTGGCTTTTAAATCGTCACAAATGTCCATGGTTTGACGGCTTTGCCAAACGATGGCGTTATAAATTGGACGTCCCGATTCTTTTTCCCAAACGACGGCCGTTTCACGTTGGTTGGTAATTCCGATGGATGCGATTTCTTTGGGGCTGACGCCGGTGTCTTTTAAGACATCGGACATGACCGACAGAATCGATAGCCAAATTTCATTGGCATCGTGTTC
>CAJXNT010000031.1 GCA_913057225.1 uncultured Mycoplasmatota bacterium | reverse complement strand
TTAATGAGTGTCTATCTCTTTTACTTCTGGGATTCCATCAAAGTGTATTGGAAACGTCCCTTTGAAACATTGACGGAATATCTCGGATTAGGCATCTTAACGGGTGTCTTTGCGTATTTAGTCGCCGGGGTCTTTAACGATCAGATCATTTCCTTAGCCCCAATGTTTTACGCACTCACCGGGGTGGGTCTGGCCATCAACCGGTTGATTAAAGCCGACGATGAACGCTTCCAAGATCCTGAACCATCTGGAAAAAATGCTTAAAATGCCATCCTTGATGGCATTTTTTTATGGAGGATTTTGCAACGATTCAAAGAGCAATCGTTTCATTTTAAGGATTAAAGCCTAGGATACCTGAAAAGAGGCATAAAAAAACACTTCTTTTTTAGAAGTGTTATGGTTGTGAAGTTATTGCGTGGAATCTCTTTCAATCAAACGCACTGGAAAGGTCTGATGGTCTGGAAGGGTGGCTTGAGGATCTTGGATGAGGCCAATGAGGCTTTCAATGGCTTTTTTAGCGATTTGTTCAATGTCTTGTTTGATGCTGGAAAGGGTGGGCGTCACGAGTTGATCGAGTTTTAAATCATCGTAGCCAATCAGTTCCACATCGTCTGGAATTTTGAGCTTGAGTTTTTCTGCAACTTTGATGACATGCATCGCAATCAAGTCCCCATCGCAGAAAATGCCATCACAATCCCTATGGGCTTGAAGCGTACGTTCGATGAGATCAAGGTCGGGGTTGTTAAAGTCTAAGTCGGCGTCGATGATGTCAATGCCGGAGCCTTCTAAGGTCTTTTTAAAGCCGTGATCGCGGTCTTTAACGGTGAGTAAAAAGCTGGCGCCCCGGAAATGAATGAGCTTTTTCGCTTTTCGTTTTAAAAAATGTTTGGCGGCCAGTTCCCCGCCCATCTCATTGTCCGATGAAATTGAAGGAATGGTGTCAGAGACGTGATGATCGATGGCAACCATGGGCAGTGAGAGTTTTTGATAACTTCTCAGTTTATTCAGATGCGCCGCCACAATCAGTCCGGAAATATGATACTGGCTGAAGACATTCATGAACCGTTCTTCGCGTTTCGCATCGTTTCTGGAGTTAAACGTCATCAACCGGTACCCTTTATCGATGACCGCATCTTCTAAGGCTTCAATGAGTTCGCCGTAAAAGTACGTGGTCAGATGGGGAATGATGACGCCAATCAAGTTGGATTGTTTTTTAAAGAGGCTCCGGGCGAGCTCAGAGGGTATGTAATCGAGCGATTTAATCGCATCCAAAACCAGGTTACGTGTTTCGGTATTCACGTATCCCGTATTGTTGACCACTCTGGAAACCGTGGCGACACTGACATTGGCTTTTTTTGCGACGTCTTTAATTGTGGCCATAGACACTCCTAAAAATCATTATAGAAAGCTTTCAGACTTTTCACAACGAAGTCTCCCTTTTATTTTCGTTAAACGCTTACATTTTAAGGCGTTGTTTTATATAATGACGCATGAAAGGATGTGACAGATTGTGGCACAAAATACGAAAAAAACCCTGAGAAATACCCTCCTGTATCAAGTGTATGTGAGAAACTACTCCAACGCCGGGACGCTGAAAGCCGTTGAAGCCGACCTACCTAGAATCAAAGCACTCGGCACCGACATTTTATACCTTTTGCCGGTGCATCCCATTGGTGAAAAAAACCGGAAAGGCACGTTAGGGTCTCCTTATTCCATTCAAGATTACCGCGCGATCAATCCTGAACTGGGGACGATGGATGATTTTAACGATTTGATTGAAGCAACGCATCAATCCGGCATGAAACTCATGATGGACATTGTTTTTAATCATACGTCGTATGATTCTTGGCTCTTTGAACACCATAAAGAGTGGTTCTATCAAAACGAAGCGGGCGAATACACCAACCGAGTGGCGGATTGGTGGGACATTACCGACTTTGATTACAGCAAAGATAAAGCACTCTATGACTACCTAATTGAAACCCTTGTGATGTATACCAAGATGGGCGTGGACGGGTTCCGCTTTGATGTGGCCAACATCTTACCGCTCGACTTTTTAGAAGCAGCGAGAAATAAAGTATTGGCCGTGAATCCAGATTCCATTTGGCTGTCTGAAACGACCCATGGCCACTTCACCAAAACGATTCGCAATGAAGGGTTTGACGCGTTATCCGAAGGCGAGATTTACCGCGTCTTTGACATGAGTTATGATTACGACGCCCATCCGTTTTTTGAAGGGTTTTTAAAAGGGGAAAAACCCCTCCAAGCCTACATTGATTTTCTCAATCTTCAAGAAGAAATCTACCCCGCCAATTACATCAAAATGCGCAACTTAGAAAACCATGACTTTGGCCGAGTGGCGGGCATGGTCAAAGATCCAGACGCGCTCAAAGCGTGGCATGCGTTTAGCTTTTTCGCCCGGGGGTCCGCGATGATTTACATGGGCGGTGAATTTTCCGATCCCAAACACCCCGATCTTTTTGACAAAGATGTCATGGATCGCACCGGTGAAGATCTCACCGCTTGGATTCAGACATTAAGAACACTGCTTGCGCACCCATTGGTTGTCGATGGGGCCTTAACGTATCAAAAGGCTGAAGCCAAAGATGTCATCGTGACTGAATACTCGAATAAAACGTCCCAGTTGATCGGCATCTTCAATGTCTCAAATGCAACGGGAGACATCCCAGTGAATCTACCCGATGGGACGTATAATGACCTCTTACACAAAGATAAATTGGTTGTCAAAAATGGCCGTGTCACATTGCCACAAACCGCCGTGGTGATTGAGCGATAATGGACTTAAGCGCCTTCAAAAGAGGCGCTTTTTTCATGCTATAATTGGGCCATGAATGCACGCGAATGGACCACCCTATTCAAAGATTATTTGACGGGAATCCGGCACTATTCTCCGCATACCGCCACCGCCTATGAAAGTGACGTGGCTGATTTTGCGGCGTTTTGTGAACGGGAAGATTTGGGGTTTTTCAATCAAGCGTCCGAGCGAACCGCCAAATTTTACATGTCTGAACTCAACGCCAAGTATCCACCCCAAACCGTGATTCGGAAGGTCTCCGCCATCCGGGCGTATTTTTACTTTTTACTCGACCAAGAAGAAATCCAAACGCATCCGTTTTTATCGGTGAAACTGCCGAAACGCCCGCGCGTAACCCCGGAATTTTTATACGATGATGAGGTCGAAAAAATGTTTGCGGCCATTGATATAGACACCCCGAGGGGGATGCGGGATTATACGGTGCTTTTTTTACTGTATACGTCCGGCCTCCGGGTGTCTGAACTCGTTGGACTCACCTTAAAAGACATCGATCTCAATGCCCGAATCATGAAGGTGAGAGGGAAGGGGCAAAAAGACCGAATCGTCCCGATTTCGGATGAGTTTAAAACCCAGTATGAATCCTATCTTTTGATCAGCCGTCCGGCCTATGTGAAAAAGAAACGACACACGAAAGTGTTTGTCAATCAAAAAGGCGATCCCATCACCCCAGCGGGTGTCCGGTATCTCCTCAAAGAAATCATGCGGGTGTCTGCGAGTTTTCTCAATGTGACGCCGCATATGCTCAGGCATACCTTTGCCTCACACATGATCAAAAAAGGGGCCGACTTAAGAAGTGTGCAAGAACTCTTAGGGCACGCCAATCTCTCATCCACCCAAATTTACACGCATATCGCTAAAGATGACATGCTGGAAAAATATCAAGCGGCGCACCCAAGAGGTAAAAAGAATGACGTATAAACTTTTTGTCTTTGGTAAACTCAAAGAGGCGTACTTAAAAGATGCCGTCGATGATTATCTGAATCGGTTGAATCATTACCGAACGGTTGAGCTCATTGAACTGACCGATCTCAAAGAACCTAAAAACGCGTCGGCCAAAGATTTAGAACGGCTCAAAGAAAAAGAAGCCGAGACATTGTTAAAACACTATAAATCGGGCCCCATCATCCTGTTTGATGAGACAGGAAAAACACTGGATTCGACGCAGTTTTCAACCTGGCTCAGTGATTTAGAAACCCGCCATACCCAAGATCTGAATTTTGTCATTGGAGGATCCAATGGCCATGCGGCTTCCCTCAAACAAAAAGCCGATGCTCGGCTTTCGTTTTCTAAGATGACCTTTCCCCATGGATTATTTCGTGTCATCGCTTTGGAACAAATGTATCGAGCGATGAAAATTCGCTTTAATGAGACCTATCACAAGTAAGCCGTGGACACATCTTTCAAATCAATCATCCAGGGCCTCAAAGCACCCAAATTCTCATGGATTTCTTTATTGAATTTGGGCACGTTCAATGCGCGTGATTAATTCTTTAATCCCCCATTCATTGGCCGCAAGTTTAAGACCGAATTCAATCACTTCATCGTTGGTTAAATCAAATCGATAATGGTGGCGCCTTAATCCTAAAATGAGGAGCACCATGCCGACCCTTTTATTCCCGTCGATAAACGGATGCTTTTTGATGATTAAATAACAAAGCATGCATAGTTTGTGTAGGTCATTGGGATAAAGATCACGGCCATGATAGGTCTGAAAAGGTTGATTCAAACATATTTCAAGGACGTTTGAATGGTAGCCTGCGATGCCCCCATACGTGTCAATTAACCTTTGATGAACGAGCAACACCTCATGTTTGGTAAACCGAATCACTTTGCAAGTTCTTTGAGTGCTTGATCATATTCTTCCATGATGGAATCTGTTTCTTTGAGTATGAGTGCGGATTTGATACGTTCATACTCAGCAAAGTCCATGATGACGAATGCGGGTTTATTGCGACGCATGATGATAAGTTCATGCTTATCTTCCACATCTTTGAGCACACGGTTGAGCTTTTGATTAAAGGTTGTAATGGAGATGGCTTTATCCGTATCAATAATCATTGAAACCTCCTAAACAAATATTATTCACTAAATAAATAGTTTTTTATAACACTATTATAATAGTTATAAATGAAATTGTAAAGAAATGAAAAAGGGTCCCAATGGTTTTAGTGGGACCCTTTTTGAAAGTGATGGATGAGTTTGATGTAGGCATCCACCCCGGTTTGTAAGGCGGCTTCATCTAAATTGAAATACGATGAGTGCAACGAGTGCGTGAAGCCTTTGGCGACATTCTTCGTGCCGATGAAGAAAAAGACCCCAGGCACTTCATGTTGATAAAAACTAAAATCTTCCCCAATCAATAACGCTTCAGGCAGTTCTTGATAGGGATAATCCTCTAAGGCTTCTTTGAACATTTCATAGGTGGTTTCGTCATTATAAACCGGTAAATACCCATCGTGAATGTGGATATCAATGGTCCCATTGAACTGGGATTCTAAGTTCTTTTTTGTTTCGAGTAAGATGGATTCAACCGCGTGATAGTCTTCTTCCTTAAAGGTGCGCATCGTCCCTTCTAAGTGGGCGTTTTCCGCAATGATATTTTTGACGGTGCCTCCCTGCATTTTTCCAAAGGTACAAATCACTCGGGTGGATGCATTCAAGGTGTCTATCTTTTTATACACCTGACTTAAAAATAAGCTCGCCATATGATTCGCATCAATGCCCAGTTCTGGCATCGCCCCATGCGACCCTTTTCCCTTGAATGAAATCGTCAGTTCATTGGCCTGCGCCATCAAAAAGCCGGGCCTGGATGCAATGATGCCTTCATCCAAATATGGATAGACGTGAATGCCAAAGATATGATCGACCGGATAATCCTTAAAAAGCCCCGCCTTAATCAACTTTTTTGCGCCCCCAATTTTTTCTTCGGCCGGTTGGAAAATGAGCAGCACATTGACCGTAAGTTCATCAAGATTTTCTTTTAAATAGTGGGCAAACTCTAAAAGCATGGCCATGTGTCCGTCGTGGCCACATGCATGCATGCGTCCAGGATGTTTCGATTGAAACGGCACGCCAGTGAGTTCATCTTGAGGCAGCGCATCGATGTCTGAGCGAAAGGCAATGGTTTGATCGGCATTTTTGTCGATGTAGACGATGACATCGGTGTCTAGATAGGTGTGTGTTTTAAAGCCCAGACCGCTTAAAACGTCCACGAGATAATCGTGAGTTTTAACTTCTTCAAATGCGGTTTCTGGGATTTG
>CAJXNT010000030.1 GCA_913057225.1 uncultured Mycoplasmatota bacterium | reverse complement strand
CCAAAATTGGGGCCACTCCTGGCGTTTCCAGCCACTAATGCCACGGCGGTCGCCTCCCCTAAACTTCGTCCAATTGCTAAAATAGCACTTGAGAAAATCCCGTTTTTGGCCGCCAATAAAATGATTTTAAAACGCGTTTGGGTGGGGGTTGCGCCTAAGGCCAAAGAGGCTTGCTTTAATGAGGGATCGACGGATCGAATAGAAACTTCACTGATGGCAATGATGGTGGGCAAACTCATCAACCCTAGCACTAATACAACGCCAAGTGTTCCGGCCCCAGCAGCACTGCTGATACCAAAAAGTTGACCAAAATCGTAGATAATCGGTAAAAAGAAACCCGCCCCAACCAATCCATAAACAATCGAGGGGATCGAAGCCATAAGCTCAACCACACTCCGCATGAAATTTGCGATTCTTTTTGGGGCAATTTCTGCAATAAATAACGCGGCCATTACGCCGATTGGAAACGAAAGTAAGAGCGAAAGAAAAGCAAGATATAACGTCTGAATGATTAAGTATCCAGCGCCATACGCGGTTGACACAAACGTTCTTCCGTTGAGCCAAATGCCTCCAGTTAAGAAGCGCCACAGGTTAACCGTTCCAAGCCCATCATTGTCGGTGACAAAAGGAATGATGCCTTCCAGAGTAATGAAGAACGCAATGATGAAAATAAACGATGAGGAAATAATCCCAAATCCTAAAAGAATATTCCGCGTGATTCGATCTGTTCGTGTTAAAAATACACGAGATTTTTTGGATTTTGAAGGTGTGTTTGTCATAATTCTCCTTTAAATTGAAAGGAAAAGGTCCCTATATAGAATATAAGGACCTTTCGTTATTATCAATAAATGCTGATAAATAATTACTCGGCGAGTTCACTCCAATTCGTAATTTCGCCAGTGTAAATATCAATCAAGTCTTGGGCTGTGACGTTATCAACAGGATTATCGTTGTGTACGATCGCCACAATGGCATCACTTGCAAGTTGACCACGGGTGCTGGCAGGTCCGTCAGATTCTTCAGGTTTGAATGGACGTGAAGCGAAACCGACATGGCCCCAGTTGACACCGCTGGTGTCACTTTCTTCACCTTGAGTCCGTTTGTAACCATCGGAAGAACCGGTATGGTTATTATCGGTCTGAACGTCTCCACACTCTGGGCTGAACGCAGCGGCTAAAGCTTCAGCAATCGCTTGAACCGAGTCAGAACCACGGAAACGGATAGTTAAATCACTGTTGTCTTGGGAGCAAATCGGATGATCGTCAGAGACGCTATCCCAAGTATAGTTCGCACCCGCAAGTGGAGCAGCCCCTTCATCGGCAATGATGTCACCACCGTCGCTTGAGAGCATGAATGCGACAAACGCTTCAGCTAATTGTTGATCGGCATCTGAAGGCCACTCAGCTCTTAAAATGTAGTTGAATGGACGCGTTAATTGGTAGCTTCCATCCCCAGCAGTTGAGAGTGAAGGTTCAACACCATTGAAGCTTAAACCTTTTACCACTGTTGGATTCGATACGTAAGTTGCTAATGAAACGTACCCAATGCCATCTACGTCGGTTTGCATTGCATTGTAGATTCCATCGTTATCTTGAGTAATAAACCCTTCAACTAAGACACTATCGTCTTCTTCGGCATCTTCATAACCGATGCCTGAGAAGAAACCTGCACGTGTTCCTGAAGAGGTATCACGTGTGTAAACATTGATTGGTGCGTCGGTTCCGCCACATGCCGCTAAAACGCCCATGGCGAAGACTGAAACCATTAATAATGCTAATTTTTTCAATTGAATCCTCCAAAAAATAATTTTTATATTAACGTGCTAAATTGTAAATCTTGGAGATTTCATTCGTGTATATTCTTTGTAAAGATTGTGTAAAATCAAACCAGTTTGTACCCGATGCCACGGACAGTTTTAATTATCTCGGCATGGGGGTCCATTTTTTCACGCAGTTTAAATATATGCACATCAACCACGCGCGTATCGCCATCGTAACTGTAACCCCATAATTTTCTTAAAAGCTGATCACGCGATACTACGACGCCTTTATTACGAATTAAATATTGTAAAAGTTCAAATTCTTTCAACGTGAGATTTAATGGATGATCTTCGATGAATGCTTCGTAACTTAATGTGTTCAACCGGATCCGCTGATGGGTTAATACTTCTTCGTTACTGGCTGAATTTTGCCGCCTTAAGACTGCTTTGATTCTAGCGGTCAGTTCCCGAGGCGAGAACGGTTTGGTGATGTAGTCATCGGCCCCTTGCTCAAAGCCTTCGATTTTTTGGTATTCCTCATCCATGGCTGTGAGCATCATGATGTAGGCTTGATGATTATTTTTTCTTAAGGTTTGTGCAATTTCTAAACCGCTCATCCCCGGCAACATTAGATCTAAAATGATAATGTCATAGCTCGTATTCAATGCTTTTTGAAGACCTTCGCTCCCATTGCCAGTCACATCCACGTCATGGCCAAGTTCTTTGATGTCATAGGCCAACATTTTTTGGATGCTCTGTTCGTCTTCAACGACTAAGATTCGTGCCATCATCGCTCCTTTAAAAAGCATATTCTAAATCGCTATTATTTTATCACGCAGAAAACGGATTTACGGATGCTTAACATGGATACGCCAATGATTTAACAATCTTTAACATAAAAAAATAGAGCTGGTTGGCTCTATTTTTCTTCAGACTTATAGGTGCTTGCAACTTCGTTTAATGCGGTGAGTAACTGATCCGCGACATCCCATGTGCCTAGGTTTGCTCCACTCGCTTTCGCATGGCCACCGCCATTAAATGCGTTGGCTGTGATGGAGATGTTCGGGCCTTTACTACGGATGCGGGCCCGGACGACTTTCTCGTCCTCATATTCATTGAATAGCACCCAGATGGGCGCATCTTCAAAGTGCGAAAGTTCATTCACCAAACTGGAGGCCTCTTCGGTGGACACGTTGAATTCATCGCACAAGGCTTTGGTGATCTTAATGTACGCCACGCCATGCTCGGTCTTTTGATAGTTTAATAGGACATACCCTTTAAACCGAATCAAGGCTTCACTCATAACTTCGAGGGCGGCATACACAGGTTTGGGATCGAGGCCATTTTGATAAAGTGCGGCCACCGCCAAAAAGGTTCGTTCACTGACGCCATCGTATTTGAACCGACCGGTATCGGTGAGGATGCCGGTAAAAAGGGCCTGCGCACCGCTTGGACTCATGGAAAGATGCGGCTGATTCGCCGTGTAAAAGTCCATAATCATTTGAGCTGCTGCGGGGGAAGAAGTATCGACAATTTCAATATCGCCATACGAATCAATGTTGATATGATGGTCTATTTTAATGAGGGTCTTCCCAAGCGTATACCGAGGATCTGCCATACGTTCTTGATTGGCGGTATCCACGGCAATCACGCAGGCATCTTTGAAGACCTCATCTTCAATGACATCCAGCGATCCGAGAAATTTAAGATACCCGGTTTCTTCGCCGATGGCATAGACATGCTTGTCTGGAAAACTGGTTTGAATGATATCTTTGAGGCCGATGGCACTGCCTAAACAATCGCCATCGGGTCTTTGGTGGGGAATGATGATGATGGTTTTGTGGGTGGTGATGGCTTGATATACGTCTTGGTATAAACCATTCAATGCACTCATGTGAGCTTCCTTTCTAAGTCCTTAATCAGTTGATCGCAGGCGTCCCAAGATGCAAGCGTGCATCCGGCGGCCAGAAGATGTCCCCCGCCGCCATATTTGGAAGCCACGTCATTCACGGGAAGTTCACGACTTCTCAGTTCTGTGAGAATTTCACCCGCATCGGTTTCGGTGAAATTTACCCAGATTTCGACGCCTTTGAGTTGGCTCATGACATTCACTAAGCCTCGGGATACCGTAAACTCACTGACATCATAATCTTTTTTAATGGTTTTTTCATTCCTTAAAACGGCAACGCCTGAATCAAGGACTTCAAACTGACTCAGGGCATATCCTCTTAAGCGTTTATAGTTCAACGAATCGGTATACATGGATTCGTAAATCTCATTTAAATCCAAGCCCGTTTTCATGAGATGGCTGGCAGCTTCAAAGGTCGAAGCGTTGACCCCTTTATATAAGAATCTACCACTGTCGGATATGATGCCAAGCATCAACGCATGGGCACTCCGGGTACTGAAGGTGAATCCCCACTCCAGGGCCATCAGGGTGATGACTTCTGCGGCCGCAATTTTATCCGGTTGATGATAAAAAAGATCGGCGAAATCGGACGAGTTTTGGTGATGATCAATGACAATTTTTTTTGGAGTATTTAACACACGGTCATCATCCACACGGTGTTTTTGTGAGACGTCGACCACAATGCCTAACGCATGTGAAAAAATGGAATCATCAACTTCATCCATCGGAGGTAACGCTTTAAATTGATTGTTTTTTCCGAGAACGTAAACGTTTTTTTCAGGATAGTTATCTTGGATGAGATATTTCAGTCCCCACTGCGAACCGAGTGCATCATAATCCGGGTCTTTGTGGCGATGAATGACAATGGTATCTGCTTCTTCAATCCACTTTTTTATGGTGTCAATCATGGTTTTCTCCTAAGGCCACGTGTAAGGATTGGGCGCATCGTTTTCGTAATCCCAATAATAATCCAACAAATCTCCATGGATGCCCAATCGCTCTTCAGTCGCAAGCCGTTCAGCTTCAAACATCCATTCGGTATACGTGAGACCATCCACGGAGGTGGTGTCGGTTTCACCGGCGCCATATAAATACATGACTTCGCCGAGTCCTGCTCGGACGACGTGATAATTCAACAGCTCAATTTGACCATCGATGTCGATCCATACCCATGCGAGGGTTCGGCCGTAGCGATCAAATAGAAAATCTCCAGGGTCGGTTTGAAGGAAGATACGGTCTGAATCTTGCAATGCTTCACAGGTGAAATTGGACGCTGGTTTTCCAAACTCTTCTTCGCCTCCATCGAATGTTTCGGCGGTATCAAAGTTTAAAAACCGCACACTGATAAAAGGGGTGTTGGTATACGCTTCAAACGCTTCTGGCACTTCAAACCGTGCGGTATCTCCATCCACGCATCCATCCGATTGTAAGGAGACTTCAAAGGCCTTCCCGCCCCCCCTTAATCCGTCATCACTCTCCATCACGTAGGGGAAATCAAAGAATTCTTCCTTGAGCCTCGGGCCATCATACGGACGCAGTGAGGTCACATAATACACACTTTCATCAATCCTCGCCGCACTGACAATAACCGTCACAAAATCGCCTGGTTCAAACGGGTCGCCCGCTTGTTTGAATCCCCCATATTCAATGAATACACGCGATTCATCCTCCATCACATAGGTGCGTTCGATGAAATCAACATCGAGGTCTAAAGGCGCTAAGGTGACTTCAATTTCTTCTTGCGTTTGGCCCGTGAGATCGGGTAAAACTTCAGAGTCATTTTGGCAGGCAGACAGAACCAATATGACGAAGAGGACCATCCATTTTTTCATGCGGAATTCCTTTCCATTAACAGCCCATTGTATCACAATAAACCGAAGAAAAAAGGGCTACCGAAGTAGCCCTTTGATGGTGGTTATTCGCCTTCGGTGACGATCACAATATCCACCACGCGGTAATTATCAAAGTGAATGCGTTGAGTGGTAAATTCTAACGTAATTTCAGTGCCCACAGGATAGGTTTCTTCATCCCAACCTTCAACGTTGCGAATGTCAAAGGTAAGGCGCATTTCTAAGCTTTCGTCGGTGGTTGCGAAGAATACATGGGAGTATTCATCGTACTCATCCACCGTTAACGTGGCTTGGAAGCGTCTTGCGTTGGCATTGGGGAAATCACTGATGATTTGGTCGCCCGTCATGTCGGTGGTCACAAAGACCTCATTGCCTTCGGAGGCTTGTGCAATGTATTCAGCTTGCCATACTTGAGCTTGGTCATTGCCAAAACGTGTGTACGTATCGCGCGTTCCAAGGACCCATACTTTATCGCCGACGGTGACTTGGCTTTTCAGTTCATCATCGCCGAAATCACCCACGTAAATCCCAGTGCCATCGGAATCTTGAATGAAGAATCCATTGGTATGGGGATCAATGCTGACGACCACGCCTTCAACGAGGATGGTGTCGCCATCTTCTGCGGCGAGCGCACTGGTGACGGTGATCGGTTCTTGACCCACTTCGACGCTGAATTCACGGGTGACGGTTCCAACCGTTAAGGTTAAGACAACATCCACCGCTTCCGCGCCTAAGGTGACGGTGCCATCATTGGCAAGGCTACCGGTGGCGCTCGAACTCCATGAAAGGGCTAAATCGAACTTGCCGGTTGC
>CAJXNT010000029.1 GCA_913057225.1 uncultured Mycoplasmatota bacterium | reverse complement strand
ATGAGCGCATCGGCGGTGTCTTTCACCACTTTTTTCAGCATGGTGAATTCTTGGACGGTGGAGACCAGTGGAATCATAATTTCAGGTTTGACATCGACGCCTTGATCTTTCATGTCAAGGGCCGCTTGGACGATGGCTTTCACTTGCATGACGGTGATTTCAGGGTACGTCACCGCGAGGCGGCAGCCGCGGTGTCCAAGCATCGGGTTGAATTCATGGAGGTCATCGATTAAGCGTAGGAGTTCTGCTTCACTGACGCCCAGTTTCGGTGCGACCTCTTTGACTTCGTCTTTGGCCGGTAAGAATTCGTGCAGCGGGGGATCCAAAAGACGAATGGTCACGGTCTTCGCATCCATGACTTTGAAGATTTCTTTGAAGTCTTTAAGCTGGTGCGGTAAGAGTTTTTCTAGCGCTTTTTCGCGGTCTTCAACGGTGCGTGCAATGATCATCCGGCGCACATCGGTGACGCGGTCTTCTTCAAAGAACATGTGTTCGGTGCGGGTGAGACCGATGCCTTCGGCGCCAAATTTAATGGCTGCGAGGGCGTCGCGTTCATTGTCGGCGTTGGCTTTAACGCCCATAGTTTTGATTTCTTTGGCCCATTCTAGGAGGGTATCGAATTCTTTTGAGAATTCTGGGTCTTTGGTTTCAATTTTACCTTCGTAAATATCTCCAGTGGATCCATCAATGCTGAAGAAATCGCCTTCGTTGTAGACATTTCCGTTAATGGTCATCGTGCCGGCCGCTTCCGAGACACTGATTTCACCGGCCCCAGCCACACAGCATTTCCCCATGCCGCGGGCCACAACGGCCGCATGGGAGGTCATCCCACCGAGTTGGGTGACGATGCCTTCGGCGGCAATCATCCCTTCGATGTCATCGGGGGAGGTTTCTTTACGGATCAATAAGACTTTATCGCCCCATTCTTCCGAGAGTTCTTTGGCTTTTTCACTGGAAAAGACAATGCGTCCGGTGGCTGCACCCGGGGAAGCCCCTAAGCCTTTGGTGACGACATGCCCATTTTTAAGGGCGTTTTCTTCAAAGACCGGGTGTAAGAGTTGATCAATGGATGCGGCGTCGACTTTGAGTAACGCTTCTTCTTTCGTGATGAGGCCTTCTTGTACGAGGTCATAGGCAATTTGAACGGCCGCAGCGGCGGTGCGTTTACCGGTTCTGGTTTGCAGTAAGAAGAGTTCATCGTCTTCGACGGTAAACTCAATGTCTTGCATGTCTTTGTAGTAGTTTTCGAGTTTGTCTAAGATGGCGACGAGTTCTTCATAAAGTTCGGGTTTTTTGTTGCCGAATTCATCGAGCGATAAAGGCGTCCGAATGCCGGCGACGATGTCTTCACCTTGCGCGTTGAATAAGAATTCCCCGAAGATTTTTTTCTCGCCGGTTTTGGGGTTCCGGGTGAATAACACGCCGGTTCCGGAGTGTTCACCGGTATTCCCAAAGGCCATCGCTTGGACGTTGACCGCGGTCCCGAAGGAATGATCGATTTTATTATGGATGCGGTAAATTTTCGCCCGTGGCGTGTCCCAACTTCTAAAGACGGCATCCACCGCTTGGTAGAGTTGTTCCATCGGATCTTCTGGGAAGGGTTCGCCGATTTCTTTTTCATACACAGCGAGGAAGCCTTCTGAGACTTCTTGCCAGTCTTCGGCGCTCATTTCGACGTCGAGTTTGTAGCCTTTTTTCTCTTTGACGCCTTCTAAAATGTCATCAAAGGCTTTGTATTCAACTTCGCGTACGACTTCGCCGAACATTTGAATGAGGCGGCGATAGGAATCCCACACAAAGCGGGCATTGCCGGTTTTTTCAATCATGCCTTGTAAGACGGTTTTGTTCATCCCCAGGTTTAATATGGTATCCATCATCCCGGGCATGGAAATACGCGCGCCAGAACGCACGGATACGAGGAGTGGGTTTTCAGCGTCGCCGAATTTTTTACCCGTTTCTTGTTCTAAACGGGTGACATACTCTTGAATGTCGGCAATCAGCTCGGGTGAATTTTTTCCTCCGTTTTCATAATACGCATTACACATTTCTGTGGTAATGGTGAATCCAGCGGGGACGGGGACCCCCATTTTTTTCATTTGCGAGAGGTTCGCGCCTTTACCCCCTAAGAGGTTCTTTTGGTCGGCGGAGCCTTCTCCAAACATGTAAATTCGCTTCATATTACGCACCTTTCATTCCAAAAAATTGAATTTTTTCGCACCTTGATAGTATAGCACCACCGCCTCATGATTTTCAAGGTTTAAAAGGCCTACAGGTGATAAATTTAGGCGTTTGCATGGGGCACGGGTCGAAGCCTTGCCTAAGGGACTTGAAGCATTGAAGATTTCTTAGTATACTGAAATGTTAACTCCGTGTTAACAAGGAAGAGAGGCACCCTATGAATCACCCATTGGAATTTACCGATATCCTCATCAGTTTAGGCCTAACTGTCTTCTTTGCGGGCCTGATTGGGTATGAGCGTCAAAAGCGCCATAAAATTGCGGGACTCACCACCCATTTACTGGTGGCCTTAGGCGCCGCAGGCTTGACACTCGTGCAAGAAACACTCGCCTACGATGCCTTAGTCTTAATCGAGAGCAATCCCGATCTCATTGAAGCCGTGGTCATCGAACGCCAACGGATTGTCGCACAGATTGTCTCCGGCGTCGGGTTTTTAGGCACAGGGGCCATTTTAAAAACCAAAGGTTCGATCAGTGGTCTGACGACCGCGTCCACCTTGTGGGCCAGTGCCATCATCGGCATCATCTTTGGCTACGGGGAGATCATCATTGGCATCAGTGTTTCGGTCTTGATGGTCTTCGTCTTAACCGTCATTAAAACCTACATTCGTAACCATCAATTCCAAGATGATGAATCGGATTATGAATAATTAAAAAAGTCGACCGAGGGGTCGACTTTTTTTATTTGGTAATTTGAATGAAACTCCCATCCGGATTGGGGTGTTCTTTTAAATACGCCAGAATGGGATCGTAATGTTTATCTTTTCCCGGTTTGCACTGGGAGAGTTTTTCCACTTCCCCATCGACGATGCCTTCGGCAAATGCATGGCAGCCTGGGAATCCACAGGTGCCACAGTTAATGCCCGGAAGCATCCCTTCAATGGCGTCGACTCTTAAGTCCGGCTCAACTCTTAAAGCATCGGCCGCAAAGGCGAGCCCAAGGCCTAAGATGAGGCTCATCAGACTTAACGTGATGACCGCACTCATGAAGCTTTTTCTTCTTCTTTCCAGATTTTATAAATGTCAATGTTGCCAAGTTCTTTATGTTTTTGATGCTCACCGACGCTGCACGAACCCCCGGTGGGGCAATTCAGACACCCTTGCATCTCGAGTTGATCGAGATCTTGCATTTCCGGGTAGCGCTTGTTCAGCGCAAAACTTCCGGCGTAGACTAAAACAATTAAAAAGACAACTAAGATGACTCCTGGACCCATTAAGCAATGCCTCCTAAGCCGATGAATGCGAGGGCCATGATGGCCGCGACCACGAGACTGACGGGAATGCCTTTCCAGCTTTCTGGGACGGGCGCATGTTCTAAGCGCTCGCGGATGCTGGAGAATGCAAATAAGATGAGCGCAAAGCCAAGGCCCGCGCCGAAGGCGGTGGTGACGGCCACAAAGAAGCCATTCCACATCCCGTATTCCGCATTAAATCCGGCGTTGATATTAAGTTCAACCACCCCTAAGATGGCGCAGTTGGTCGTGATTAAGGGAAGATAAATCCCTAAGCCCTTGTAGAGTTTCTTGGAGACCTTCTTGATGACCATTTCCACCAGTTGGACGAGTGAAGCAATGATCAAGATGAAGGCGATCGTTGAGATATAGGAAATCTCTAAGGGGGCTAACACGTAATAATATAACAAATAAGTGACGGCCGATGCAATCACCATGACAAAAATCACGGCCACACTCATCCCCATCGCTTTTTCAATGCGATTGGAGACCCCTAAAAATGGGCAGACCCCTAAAAAGCGGGTGAGAATGATGTTGTTAATGAGCATGGACGATAAAATCGCTGTGACAAATACGGTGGCACTCATGCGGTCACCTCTTTCGCTTTCGCGGCCCGTTTTTCTTTCGCCAGGCGTTTCCGTTCCGCTTTCAGTTTTTCCGCTTTTTTAATTTTACGCGAATTAAAGAATGCGAGTAAGACCGCGAGGATTAAAAAGCCGCCTGCGGGGCCCGTAAGAATCGCGATGTTAAAAAGCGGCGAATCGATGTTGAGAATGGACCCTTGAATGCCTAATGGGAGATAGACCCCATAGGCAATGGCGCCGGTCCCAAAGATTTCTCTTAAGATGCCGATTAAGCTGATCGCCAAGGTAAACCCGATCGCCATCCCGAGTCCATCAATGAGCGAAGGAAGGACTTTATTTTTAGACGCAAAGGCGGTGGCCCGGCCTAAGATGATGCAGTTGACCACAATTAAAGGAATATAGATCCCTAAGGCGTCAAAGAGTGCGGGGGCGTATGCTTGCGTGAGCATTCTCACAATCGTCACAAACGTCGCAATCACCACAATGAACGCGGGGATGGTGACGTTTTCAGGAATAAACTTACGCACCGATGAAATCAATACATTAGAAAGCGTTAAAACAAAGATTACCAGCAGGCCCATGCCAAGTGAGGTTTCTAAGGTGGCCGTCACCGCAAGCGCGGGACACATCCCCAGAAGCATCACAAAGATGGGGTTTTCAGAGACGATGCCTTTGGTGAATTCTTTCATCAAATTCAGTTTTTCATTCATTGGTCGCCTCCTGCGAGAATTGCGGCTTCTTTTAAGATGTCCGTCACACTGGCGCCCGTGCCAGTGGCACCCGCAAAGACATCATTGGCAAAGACTTCGGAAAATTCCGTGAGGCCATAGAGCCCTTCAAAGCCGGGTTCCACGTTATCGCGATAATAATCGGGTGTATCGGAAAGAACAATATTTTCAATACGCGCGAGTTCGCCAGTTTCTAAGAAACTCATCGCAAACGTATTATCATCTCGAAAACCAATCGAAGTCCCTAGATAGGTGGTGCCTAAGGTCTCACCGTCCACCACGTACGGTCTGGACGCGAAGATGAACTCCCCCTCCATGGGTTCGGTGGCCACGGTATCGGCCACCGCACGAATGATCTGGGTGCGGTCTGGATGATCCAGCTCTAAAGTTTCAATAGAAGCGCCTTGAATGGCATTGATGGCATCCACAATCAATGGATCCGCGCTTCCACCGGCGCCGTAGACTGTGAGTCCATCAAAGAGGACATAAAGTGTGCCAGAATCAAGCGTCAGTTCTAACATCTCCCCACCCGCCGACAGCGTGTAGGCGTTCGTGGCAGGGACAAAAAGAGTGGTTTCTTCATAGGTGCCCGAGAGCCCTAAATCTTCTAAGAGTTCAATTAAGGGATCGCCCGCCACGAGGTTTCTCGAGGCGTTGACCACGGTTTGTACGGCGTTATAAGAAAGCGTCGCCCCGGTTTCTGCGTCATAACTGACCTCAGAAATGGGTTGACCGTTTAAATTCGGGAGATACTCTTCAATGAGGCCGCCGACAATGTTGGCGGTTTCAGAGTTGTCCCCGATGATGACATCGACAATCTCACCATTTGGCGCAACCCCGACCAAGACGGTCATTTCCCCGCCATAGCCATTCGCGGTGCCTCTTAGCACGGTCCCAATGGCTTGATCGTCGCCGTCATAGACGGTCGTGATTTGATTGATGGTACCGTCTTCAACCGCCTCTTGATCGACGCGGATGCCTTCAGGGAATAGTTCAATGAAGATGCCGAGTTCTTCGGCCGCTTGGTTTTCCGCAATGATCGGCGCGGTCAGTTCATTGATGCCCCAAATCGATAAGCCGGATAATAGACCAATTACGGTGAGGACGAGGCTGGTTTTCAGTTTAGATAACATAGCCAACTCCTAAGACGATGGAAAACGTAATGATGAGGGCCACCGCCGAAAAGATGAGCGAACTTTTAAGCGTAAATTTAGGTTTCGCAAAGCGGGGAATATCCATCGCGGGGGCAAACATGTTCATGATGACAATCGCAAACACGACCCCTTCCGGTAAATTCCCAAAGACCCGGATGAGCACGGTCACCACCCCGAGGCCAAATGCATAATAGATGCGGCCTGGGCGCGTGATCGGCATCGTGACCGGATCGGTCGCCATGTAAATCGCCCCAAACATGAGCCCGCCGGATAATAAATAATAAAGCGGTAGACTGGGCGATACCGGGTGAAACAGGCTCACCACCAGCATAATCATAAAGACGGTGCCGAGATAAGTGAGCGGCACAAAGACGTCATAGCTTTTACGGATGAATAAATAAAGCGCGCCGA
>CAJXNT010000028.1 GCA_913057225.1 uncultured Mycoplasmatota bacterium | reverse complement strand
GACGATGAATCATTCTTAGCCTGGATCAAGACATCGGCCACTTAAAACCTCTGATTTCATTAATTTCACTACGATGCATCGAAAAGAAACAAATATTTTTTATTTTTAATACGATATAACGAAAAAAATAGTCATTTTTTAAATTTTGATACGATGCATCGAAAAAAATGATACAATGGACTTAGGAGGTGGTGCTGATGATTAAAAGAGAATGGTATTTACAGCAGATTCGCCCGTTCATCGATAAAGACCTCATAAAAGTCATTGTCGGGATTCGAAGATCCGGAAAATCGACGCTATTAAAACAATTGATTGCAGAAATAAAGAAACGTAATGTGAAAGACAATCAGGTCATTTATCTTAATTTTGAGGACTATCGAGTGCGTGAATATAAGGATTCCGATGCACTCTATGCATATCTTGAATCTCAATTGGTTCGAGATAAGAAAACGTATGTGTTTTTAGATGAGATTCAAGAAGTTGAGCATTTTGAATATGTGGTTAACTCATTGCATGCCACCCAAAATGTGGATATTTTCATTACCGGATCGAACTCAAAAATGTTGTCTGGAGAATATGCCACACTTTTGACGGGACGGTATAAGAGTTTTCATGTCTTTCCCTTCTCATTTAAAGAACTAACGATGGTGTATCCCCATAAAGACTCAAAAACCTTATTTAATGAGTATGTTCAATATGGAGGCTTTCCTATTTTACAATCCTTAGACACGGATGATCAGAAACGCTCTACCCTCAGAGATCTTTACGATTCCGTGGTCATTAAAGATATTGTTCAAAGACATCGCGTTTCGGCTGTGGATGCCCTCGATAAATACATCAGTTATTTAATGAATACCGTGGGGTCTTCATTCAGTGCCGAAAACATCAAGAATTACTTTAAAAGTCAAGGGCGTGTGATGAGCGTCGAAACGCTTTACAATTACATTTCTTATGCGAAAGAGGTTTTACTGATTTATTCGGCTAAACGTTATGACCTCAAAGGGAAAAAACTTCTTTCTACCAATGAGAAATACTTTGTCAACGACCACGGGCTTAGAGCCACCAAGTTCAGTAATCAAAAGGATATTGAGAAAATCCTTGAAAACATCGTATTTTTTGAATTATTAAGGCGTGGATATGACGTGACTGTGGGTACGACCGGTGAAAAAGAAGTGGATTTTATCGCCTCAAAAAACCAACACAAAGCGTATTTTCAAGTTACTTATGTCATGCTTGAGGCCCAAACTAAAACGCGAGAATTTGCCTCTTTAAACGCGATTGATGACCAATTCCCTAAATATGTCCTGTCTTTAGATGAATTTGATTTTTCACACAATGGAATTGTGCATAAAAATCTCATTGATTTTCTGTTAGAGTCATGATTTATGGCCTCTTGGCCATGCCTTTTTCAGCGAAGGAGACTTTTCATTGAGCATGCAGTGGACCCCTTCACAACTTAAAGCGATCGAAACGCCCATTGGCCACACCATTGTCTCAGCCGGTGCGGGAAGTGGTAAAACCGCGGTGCTCACAGAGCGCGTCATTCAGCATGTCTTAAAAGGGCATTCCATTGAATCGTTTCTCATCGTCACATTCACTAAAGCCGCCGCCTTAGAGATGAAAGAGCGAATCCGTTCGAAACTGCAATCGATGATGAAAGATGGAATGACGCATCTGGAAGATGCCTTACTTGGTTTAGATCTTGCGCATATTTCAACGTTTGATAGTTTTTCACTTTTCATCGTGCAAAAGTATGGGCATCTCTTAGGGTTACCCAAAGACGTGGCCATTGGCGATGCCATCACCATCGACCAACAAAAATCTCGTCTCATGGATGCGTATTTCGAAGCACTCCATACTGAAAAAGACGAAGATTTTTTAGCGTTTTTAAAAACGTATTCCACCAAATCTTCAAACCGCATTAAAGCCATGGTTAAGAGTCTTTCAGATGCCCTCATCAAAACCGGTCAAATGACGTTCAGCGAAGCCGATCTGAACGCGTATTACACGGAGGATGCCTTCACCCATATTAAAAAGACGTATGAGGCGACCGTCCAAGAAAAATGTGAGGATGCGAGGGCACTATCAGAGGTCTTAATCGCCAGTGTGAACGACCCTTTAAAAGTCGCGTTCGCCCGAGAGGTCAAAAACAGTTTAACGCCTGTCTTTGATGCTCAAAGTGCCGATCATGTCCACGCGGCGATTCAAAATCATGCCTGGCCAAGAAAACCGAAAAAGTTATTTACCGAAGACGATGAACCGTTTAATACCCTCTTTGAGGATTTAAAAAAACACATGACCGCGCTCAAAGATTGGACCGAAGAGCCTTTAGAGAAGGCCCTTTCAAATCTGCGTGCGCAAAAGCCGTATGTGAAAACCTTACTGAGACTTGCACGGGGGTTTAACGAACGCTTTATCGCCGATCAAACACGGAAAGGCCTGTTTGATTTTCAATCAATGGCGATGCTTTCACTCAGGCTATTAAAAGAATTTCCAGACGCCCGAGAAGAACTCTCTAGCTCCTTCAAAGAAATCTTGATAGATGAATACCAAGATACGTCTCCTCTTCAGGATCAAATCATTGAACAGATTGAAACCAATAATTTATACATCGTAGGAGACATCAAACAATCCATCTACCGGTTCAGAGATGCCTCGCCTGAGATTTTCCAAGCGAAGTATCACCGGTTCCCAGAAACCGGTGGGACGCGGATTGAACTTTCGGAAAACTTTCGGTCCCGACCGGAAGTCATTGGCTCAATCAATGCGCTATTTAAAGCTACCTTTGATACACCACTCGGGGGGATTGCGTACACAGGAGGTCAACCCTTAACCTTTGGCCTCGAAAATTATCAGACCCAAAAAGATGATCAACCCTATGGTATGCACCTTATCACCTATGATGAGGCGCTGCTTGAGGAATTTGCAGATCGTGTGAATTACACCTCGAAAGATGATCAAGCGATGTTCGTGGAGAGTCTTCTGATGGCACGTTCAATCAAAGGTGCGCTCCAAGAAAAAAGACAAACCTATGATAAAAAAACCAACACCTTAAGAGACGTTCGTGTGGATGATTTCGTGATTCTGATTGACCGAAAAACACGGTTTGATGTGATTCAAGATGCCTTCAACTTAGAACAGGTTCCCATCTATGCGCACAAAGAAGAAAACTTCATCTCCCACACCGATGTTTTAGTCACCATCAATCTATTTAAACTTTTCTTGAGTTTGGTGGATGAACGTCTCACCCAAGACTATTTCAAACATAGCTTTTTAAGTGTCGCGTATTCGTACCTTTTGGACGTCACTCAAGATGACATTGTGGCCTTTTTACTGAACGTGCCGAGGATGCATCCAGACGCTATTTTTAACGCAAGTGAAGGCACCGCATTTGAAGCATTTTTTAGGGCCTTAAAAGCATTAAAGGAATCCTTTGATTTGACGCCCCTTGAGACGCTGCTAGATGCATTTAATAAGGCGTTTGATCTCCTTGAAAAAGGACTCGCGTTAGGGTCCTTTAAAGCGGTGGAAGAGCGGTATCTATTCATCAAGTCGAGACTCCGAGAATTCTCATCACGAGGTGAATCCTTGCACGCGTGGGTCACATATCTTGATTACACCCTTCAAAATAATGACCCCTCAAATCCGTTTTTCTCGATCGACATCGATTACGTGCAAGGCACGAAACTGATGGAAAGCACGGTCAATGTCATGAGCATTCACAAATCGAAAGGCTTGGAATTTCCATTTGTCTTTTATCCCGGACTTTCGGCACGCCTGAGAACGGGGGATAAAACTAACGTGACGCTTTCAAAGACGTATGGCATTCTCTTTGATGCGTTTGACGAAGGGTTAAAACCCACCATCACCGAAAAACTTCACCGAGAGGCCACCACGCTGGACGATCTGTCCGAAAAAATGCGAGTGTGGTATGTGGCCTTAACTCGAGCCCGTGAATCCATGACACTGTTCATTCCCAAAAAAGAATCCGATCTTTATTTAGACCGTTCATCTGACCATGTGCCACTGACCTTCAGGAAACGCATGAAAAGTTATAAAGCCTTGATGCAACTGGCCGATGATCATCTCATTGCGAAAAAAACCCATGTCACCCTCGATCAGGACTTCTTTACATTTAAAGAATCCGAGGCTCAAGCCGTATCCCCTCAAAGTGGAAGTGCCCTCACCTATCAAACGTATGAAGGTAAAGCACGGGCCTTTGAACACGCCACGTATTCCATGGATCAAACGATGTGGATGGAGGCATCCACACTCAAAGCGATTGACCTGGGAAATGCCATGCACGAGGCGTTTGAACGGATTGATTTTCACGGGGATATCCCAGCCCAAATCGATAAGCTTTCTCAGGATGACACCATGAAAATGCAATTAAAGACTTTTTTTGCCCATCCAATGACGCAACGTTTATTGGGCCTTGAAGTGTTTAAAGAAATCCCCTTTAGCATCCAAAGCGATGCGGGCATTCAAAAAGGGATCATCGATCTCGTGTTTGTGGGAGAGGACACTTTTACCGTCGTCGATTACAAACTGAAAACCACCGATAAAGAAGGCTACAAAGCCCAAGTCAAAGGTTATGTGACGTATTTAACCGAGCGTTTAAACCGACCCGGTCAAGGCTATTTATATTCCATCATGGAAGGCACCTATGTCCAGGTCGTGTGATAAGATAATCCTATGAAATTTATCCACCTGTCAGACCTCCATTTAGGGATCCCACTGAATGAGCATCGCTTTTCCACGAAAGACGCGCATCTCACGCGTCGGTTGGAGCTTGAAGATGCGTTTTTTAACGTGATTCAGAAGGCGACCGATGTCGACGCCATCTTGATCAGTGGCGATACGTTTGATAAAGACGGCATTAAAGCCTATTACATTGACCGGTTTATTAAAGCCGCCGAAAAATCATCCGTCCCCATCATCATGATTGCGGGCAATCATGATGATTTCATTTTGGATGAAAGCTATGGGGAACGTTTTCAAACGGGGTCTCTCACCCTCCTGACGAAACACACCCCATCGGTGGTCATCAACGAGACTGAAATCATCGGATTCTCGACCCTCGATTTTGATTTAGATGCGATTAAAAAACTGAAAAAAGCTTCCACTGCGAAGCATCAGATCCTCCTTGCCCATGGGGATGTCCTCTCGAAAAAAGACCGCTATTATTTGACCGATGTGAAAACGTTAGAATCACTTGGGTTTGATTACATCGGCCTCGGTCATATACACAAGCATCAATTTTTAAATCCCAATATCGCATATGCGGGGAATTTAGAACCGTTTGATTTTTCTGAACGGGGAGATAAAGGCTATATCCTGGGGGATTTAGAGAAAAAAACTTTTACCTTTAAACGGCATGCGAAACGGGCCTATCACAAACTCAAACTGACGGTGAGTGATACCGATGATTCCAACGCCATTTATGAAAAAGTAAACGCTGAGATTCCCAGTGACGCCGATATGATCCGGCTTGTATTAAAAGGCGATAAGCCTTTGGTGGGTGAACCTCTCGAAAACTTAAAAACACGGCTTGAATCGAAGTATTTTGCGGTGGAGATTGAAGATGAGCGCAAACCCTCCAAAGATTTAAACACCTTGAAGGCAGAATACCCTGAAAGTTTGGTGGAAGTGCTCATTGATGAGGCCGACGATGATGACGCCCTCGCCCTTGCCTTAGAAGCATTGATGGAAAGTGAGGGTGCGTCATGATCATCCAAAAAGCCTCACTGAATCACTTTGGGAAGTTTAAAGATTTTGAGGTCACATTTAGCAAGGATTTACATGTTTTTTATGGGCTCAATGAAGCCGGAAAAACCACCATCCTGCATTTCATTGAAGGGATGCTTTTTGGCTTTTATGACCCCTTTAAAAAGGGACGAAGAACCTATCCCATTTATGCCAGGTATGAACCCAGTGATGGCATCTATCAAGGAACGTTAGAGATTGAGTTGGATGGGAAATCCTACCGGATTGAACGGGATTTTAAAAATCATGATGTGAAGGTGTTTAATGCCAAAACGGGCAAAGACATCACCGATAGCCTCCCTTACAGCAGCGATCTTAAACAAGCCGACATCGCCAAGTGGCTCAAACTCCCCTACACCCTGTTTTTAAATACGGTCCGAATTACGCAAAGTGACTTAGAAACAACTGAGGCCGCAGAACATGAACTGTTCAAAAGACTTTCAAATCTTAAAAAAACCAAGTCCACGCAGTTTTCAGGGGAAGGGGCCCTCAAATATCTCAAAGATTTAAAAGATGAGATTGGCTCTAAAGCCGCCCCCACCAAACCGTATGCGAAAGCGATCCGTGAAAAAGAAACATTGAAAGCACAAAAAAAAGACTTAGAATCCCAGGCCAAAGCGTTAGAAAAGCTTGAAAGAGAAGCCAAAGAAAACGATGAAACGCTAAATCAGTTGATGCCTGAACTGGAACGCTTGAACGAGGCATTAAAACGCCAGACCCAACAAGAAATTGCGGGTCGCATTCGACCGCTTTATGAATCCTTTAAAGAAACATTCCAACGTGATGATTTTGAGGCGCTCATGCCTGCCCTCATCCCTCACGTTAAACCGAATGCGTCTCAATTGGATGAAGCGTTAACCCTTCAAGAAGCCACTCAGATCAAACCTCCAAAGCCTGAAGGTTATTTGGACAAAGAGACATTTGAACAGGAACACGCAGCGCTTCAAGCGTCCCTTTCGAAACGAAAAACCCTGGAA
>CAJXNT010000027.1 GCA_913057225.1 uncultured Mycoplasmatota bacterium | reverse complement strand
GTCATTGACGATGTGATTCACGTCAATGGGGTGCCCATTGAAGATTCCCAAACCACCGGTCAAATCGGCATCATCCATACGATCTCGGAAGTGTTAGAAATTCCCGAATCCAATCAAGAATAAAAAAAGCCTTGGTCTTCCAAGGCTTTTTTAATGGCTGTGTTTACAGGGATTCAAGATGCTCTAGAATGGTTTCCGCTTGTTTTCTCAGTTCGACCACTTGATCTGAATCCATCTTTTTAAAGACCGACAAAGGAATGCCCATTCGAGGATTTTTCGCAAGGGTTTCTTGATGGCGGTCAATGAAATTCCAATAAAGCGCATTAAATGGACAGGCATCAGGGCCGGTTTTTTTCTTCACGTCGTAGTGACAGTGGTCGCAATAATCGCCCATCTTGTGAATGTAAGATCCTGAAGATATATACGGTTTGGTCGCCATCAAGCCACCATCGGCATGCAAGGCCATACCGATCACATTGGGCGTCACCACCCAATCATGACTGTCCACAAACATCTCTAAAAACCAATCGTTCACTTGCTTCGGATCCACCCCCGCAAGGTTTGCGAAGTTACCCAGCACCATCAACCGCTGAATGTGATGGGCATAGCCATCGTCAATCACATGATTCGTTGCGTCTTTAAGACAGTTCATTTTCGTATCCCCGTCCCAGTAATAATGGGGGAGATTGCGGGTGTGCTGGTAATGATTATGGTCGTGATATCCCGGCATCTCATGAAGATAAATGCCTCGGATGTATTCCCGCCAGCCGATGATCTGCCGGATGAACCCTTCCACGCTGTTGATCGGAACGCCTGCATCCAACGTTTTTTCAGCCCGCCGAATGAGGTCCATTGGATCAAGCAATCCTGTGTTTAAGGCTTGAGACACCATCGAATGCGAGACATCTTTATACTGTGTGGTTAACGCGTCTTGATAAGGCCCAAAGGTTTTAAGCCGCGCGTCAAAAAAGTGAGACGCAAGGGCTTCGGCTTCCGCGTGGGTTACGGGTTGTCTGAAGCCTTCTGTGGTACCTGGGTGATTGGCAAACGCTTCATCGACGAGAGCCATCACATCGCGGGTCATTTCATCGATTTCAGGCCATGCAGGGTCAGGGATGTTGGTATTTTTTGGGAGTTTCTTCCGGTTTTCTTTATCAAAACTCCAGGCGCCCCCATAGGGTTTTTTCCCGTCCATTAAGACGCTAAAATCTTTACGCATCTCCCGGTAAAACGGGTCCATTTTATAAGGTCTTTTCGGAAGTCTCTTTTTCACGTCATCTTCGCTGAGGATGAACTGGGCATCTTGAGAGAAGAAGGCGGGAATATTGAGTTCATCGGTGATGGAAGCTTGCCACGCTTTGATGTCCGCATCGGTGGCTTCAATCCAAAGCAGTTCATCGGGCGAAAGGCCCTCAAGTATTTCTTTGGTATCCCCCTGTTCAAAGCGCACGTTAAAGCCTAAAGCTTTTAGCGTTTTTTCATGGTGTCTAAAGGCACTCATCAACGCCACAATGCGTTTTTTATGAAAGGGATGCGTCCGGTAAAAGCTTAAGTCTTCAATGAGAAGGATGACGTCTTCATCCTCAAGCCTCTGAAACGCCGGCTGCTTGAGATGCAGTTGAAACGGTAAAAGGACAAGGGTTTTCATACGCCGTACCTTTTTTTCATGGCATCTAAACTTGGATAAAAATCCACGATCGGTTCGGGATAATCAAGATTCAGTGCCCGGCGTTCTCCTGGGGCCATGCGCGGAATCTTATAGCGCGAACCTGAAGGTGCGTCTTTGAGTTCAGGCACCCATTTTAAAAGATATGATTCATCGGCGTCGTAGCGTTCGCCTTGCTTGATGACATCAAAGTAGCGAAACGGCATCGAATCATTGCCAATGCCCGTGACGTATTGCCAGTTACCGGTATTACTCTCCACGTCATAATCAATCAAATGCTTCTCAAAAAAGGCTTCGCCGAGTCGCCAATCGAGGCCTAAATTTTTCGTCCAAAAACTGGCCACATTTTGTCTTCCTCGGTTGGACATGAACCCCGTCGCCAACAGTTCACGGACGTTGGCATCGACCAAGGGATATCCGGTCATGCCCGTTTGAATGGCTTGCAGCCTCGTTTCATCGGAAATCCAGGCGACCTTTTTTTGTTGGATGCCATCTTTATGGAAGAAAGTCTGGCGGTGCTTGCGGGCTTGAAATTTAAAATAATCCCGCCATAAAAGCTCAAAGATGATCCAATAGGTGTCTTCATTTTTCCCGTGGGCCGCTTCATAGGCTTTCACGGTGTGATAGACTTTTCGCGGCGATAAAGCGCCGATGGAAAGATAGGCTGAAAACTTGGTGGAATCATCGAGCCTGCGCATGCCATTGCGCGTTTTTTTATAGGTCGATGCTTTTTTACTTTCAAACGTGTAATAATCAAGGCGTCTCAAGCCCCCCGTTTCGCCGGGCTCTAAAATGAACGATTCGACGCTTGGATTGTTTAAATGATGGGTGTGTTCAATGGGGTCTTGCGTGTGTAATTCCGGGGTCACGAGGTCACGGATGAGCCACAGTTTTTCCACTTTTTTTCGAAACGACGTATAGCCATTGGGGGTCCGGTCGACCTCAAATGGGAGGTCGCTGGGATGAATGAGGGTTTGGGTTTCATACAGATTTAACGGATATTTTTGGGCGATTTTCACCGCCTCGAACCGTTCAAACGGCGCGGCCATGTAGTGGCCATAGATGGTATGGATGCCGTACGCGTGATCCAACGTATCCATGACCGTGGAGGCGGCTTCATCAAAGACCATTAAGGGAATGTTGTATCTTCCCAGGGAAAACGATAAATCATGCAAGCTCGCCTCTAAAAAACTGGCTTTGATGGGCGCGGTGTTGGGGCTGAATTTTGGATGTGAAAACGTGCGCGCATAGACCCCAATGATGGGGTAGGGTTGCTCGGCCGCTTTTTTTAAAGCGATATGATCGTGCACGCGTAAATCGTCTTGAAACCAGACGACAGAAACCATGGAATCCCTCCGGATGTGGCTTGTCAAAGTAAGGCGAATTCAGTAAGCTTATGGTAGGTGTATTGTAACGTATTTAGCGTGTAATCCCCACTTAAATGGCTTGCCATTTAAAAAAAAGGTTGTCGATGAAAACTATTTCACTTTCGGTCAAAGATGTGGCCCAATATGTCCATGCCTCCGGCGACTTGCATACGTCTTCGCAAGCTTCGCTGCGGGCGAAAATTGGTCAAGATTTGCATCTGTACCGTCAAAGTATGTATGAAGAGGCTTCGCAAGAAGTGCCCATCACCGGCGATGTCACCCTCTCGGGTGTGACCTTTTTTTTAACGGGCCGCATCGATGGACTGTTTAAAGAAGAGGGTCTCATAGAAGAAATCAAATCGACCCTGCTCGATCTCTCTCAAATTGACAAAGACACCTACCCCAACCATGGGTTGCAGCTGAAAATGTATCTTTATTTATACATGAAACAGATGGGCCTCAAAACCATGAAAGGCCGGCTTTTTTATATTCATCACCCATCCAAAGAGTCCAAAGTCTTTGAAGAGACCTACACGGTTGAACATCTTGAGTTTGAAGTGGAGACGGCCCTGGAAACGTATCTGGCGTGGTGGCGGGTGTTAGAAAGCCACCGGGCCGGGAAAAGTGATCGCTTCCAGATGATGCCGTTTCCCTTTGAGCAGTTCCGAGAAGGTCAAGAAGCGTTCATTGAAAGGACCTTTGAAACGATGGTGCAAGAAGGCCTTTTATACATTGAAGCCCCCACCGGCATTGGAAAAACCGCGGCCAGTTTACACGGCGCTTTGAAAAGCGTGAAAAACGACACCGACAAACTGTTTTATGTGACCGCCAAGCGCAGTGGTCAAGACGCCGCCATCAAAGCCTTGAAAAAGATGCAAGATGACACGCCCATCAAAACCGTGAGACTCTCATCCAAAGAACGGTTGTGCTTGCGCGATGAAGTCGATTGTGACCCCGAAATTTGCCCGTTTGCGAAAGGCTATTACGACCGGGTTCAAGAGGCGCTCAAGACCTTGTATCAAACCACCGATGATGTGGACGCCGACATTTTAAAAAAAGTGGGCCTCGATCACAAAGTATGTCCCCACGAACTCGCCTTAGATATCTCTCTTCATTCGGATGTGATTGTGGCCGATTATAACTACGCGTTTGACCCCAGAATTCGGTTGATTCGCTTTTTTGAAGACGAAGAAAAACATCCAAAACTGTTGGTCGATGAAGCCCATAATCTCGTTGACCGCGGGAAATCGATGTATTCAGCGACGCTTGAATACGAACGCATCACCCAATCCAAACTGCCGCTTGCGAATATTAAACCCTCTCCGAGTTCGGCACTCGAAAACCTAAATGATGTTTGTGATGATGTCCTCCAGCATGCTAGGAAAAACCAGGAAGAATCGGTGCTGTTTGCGACCATCCCCAATGCATTACTCGATGCGCTGGATTCCCTCTTAGAGATTTGTGAAACGCTGATGCAGCGACATAAATTTCATCCCGCACGAAAGACCTTCAAAGATCTTTATTTTCATCTTTTAGAATTTAAGCGCATCAGTGAGTATTATTCCGATGCGTTTGTGTTTGAAGTGAATGTGAGCGCGCGCACCTTCAGCATTCTGTGTTTAGACCCTTCCGATGCTCTTTATGAAACGCTGGAATCGCGGGCCAAAGGGGCCACGTTATTCAGCGCCACCTTAGAGCCCTTTGAGTACTATCAAAACTTGCTCTCAAAAGGCGAAGGCGGGAGTTTAAAACTCCCCAGCCCATTTGATCCGAAAAAACTGGGACTCTTTGTCGATGTGTCCCATTCCTTAAGATATAAAGACCGCATGCAAGCCATCCCCAGAATTTTAGACACGTTGATTGCCCTGGATGAACTGGGCCCCGTTCATACGATGGTCTATTTTCCTTCTTTTGCCTTCATGCGCGAAGTCTTAAAAGAAAACCCCCTTGATCCCAAACACTGTTTCATTCAAACGCCGAACATGGCACCTGAAGAGAAAGAAGCGCTGTTTGAGACGTTTAAAGCCTCCGCGGATCATCCCAAAATGTTATGGACCGTCCTCGGCGGAAGTTTTTCTGAAGGCATCGAACTCGAAGATAATTTACTCAAAGGGGTTTTCATCATTGGCACGGCCCTGCCCACGGTCAGTGCCTTAAAAAAATTGGAAGTGCACCGGTTTAACCAGAAGTATCACGATGGCTTCCACTACGCGTATACCTATCCCGGGATGACCAAAGTCATTCAAGCCGTGGGACGTGTCATCCGGACGATGACCGATACAGGGTTTGCCATCCTCATGGATGACCGCTACGCCACCGACATCTATCAATCCTTGATGCCCACCGCCTGGAAACACGCCAAATATTTGGAAGACACCGATTACATTCAAGGCTACTTAAAGCCTTTTTCGGAGAGATTCAAACTTTCTAAATAAAAATGACTTGCATTTAACACTCATTTGCGTATAATAAATATTGACGATACTATTTTTAGGAGATTTTTATGATGCGTAAATGGGTACTCGCCCTCATCACCGTGGGCCTTGGCTTCACCTTGGCCGCATGCGGTGCCACCGAAGAAACCGATGGACCCCTCACTATCACCACCACTTTATTTCCCCACTATGATATCGCGCGCTCAATCGCCCCAGAAGATGCGGAAGTATCCCTGATATTACCCGCTGGGATGAGTCCGCATGACTTTGAACCATCCCCGCAAACCGTGGCCAATATTTTAGACTCGGACCTCTTTATATACACCGGCGAAATGTTAGAGCCGTGGGTCGAATCGATTCTCACGGAAGCGGAAGAAGCGGGAGTGACGACGCTTGAGATGGCCGATTTTGTGGTCTTACTGAGTGCGGAAGATCATGACGATCATGACCACGCTGAAGACGAAGGTCACGACCACGGCGATGTCGATCCTCACTTTTGGACCGATCCCAACAATCTCATTCTCATGAGTCAAGCGATTCAGCGAGAACTTGAGCGTTTAGCGCCCAATGAATCGGTCCACATTCAAGACCATGCCGACCTGTATATCGATGAACTTCGCCATTTTGATGAGATGTTTGACACGCTTGTCGAACACGTGGCAACCACCACGATGATGCATGGTGGCCACAATGCCTTTGGGTATTTCTTGGATGCGTATGGTCTCGAGGCGGTGTTACCGTACGCTGGATTTTCAGACGATGCCGAACCCACACCGGGCGCTCTCACTGAAATGATTGATACGATGAACACCTACAACACGCAATATCTTTTCTCAGAAGCCCTGCTCGCCACCAGTGTGGCCGATACCATTTCGGAAGAAACAGGCGCTGAAATTCTCGTGCTTTATTCCATGGGCAAAGTCGGCGCCGATGATTTGGCCGCTGGGATGACGTTGTTTGATATGATGGATCATAATTTAGAGATGTTTATGCGGGGGCTTAGCTACGATGGCCCAGAGCTCGATCACGACCACACCCACGACGAAGATCACGACCACACCGACGACGACGATCACGACCATACCGACGACGAAGATCACGACCATACCGACGACGATCACGATCATTAGAAAGAAATCATTATGAGTTTGCTAGATGTCGAAAATCTTTCCGTAAAATACGAATCATTCACGGCCCTAAAGGACGTGAATTTTTCCATTGAAAAAAATGAATTTTTGGCGGTGCTTGGTGAAAATGGCTCGGGAAAAACCACCCTCATCAAAGCCATACTGGGTCTTAAAGAGCCGCATACCGGTCTGATTACTTGGGATAAAGATATTCGCTTAGGGTATTTACCTCAACACTTAAATGTGCAAGACCGATCGTTTCCCGCCACCGTGAAAGAAGTGATTTTAACGGGGGCCCTCGCGCATCAAAAAGGCTTTAAACATCCCACCAAGGCCATGCATGAAAAAATGCAGGCCATCTTACAAGAACTTTCCATTGCCCACCTATTAGACCAACGCATCGGCACCCTTTCGGGCGGTCAACAACAACGCGTGTTGCTTGCAAGAACCTTAATGGGCGATCCGGATATTTTAATCATGGATGAACCGACCAGTGCGCTCGACCCTTCCATGCGTTCAACCTTTTATGATATTTTAAAAACGTTAAATGAAAAAGGCATGACCATCATGATCATCACCCACGATGTCGGCAGTGCCAGCGATGTTTTGAAACGGGTGGTGTATTTGGATCAAACCATCAT
>CAJXNT010000026.1 GCA_913057225.1 uncultured Mycoplasmatota bacterium | reverse complement strand
GTGGCATCGGAAGTCATGGCAGTCTTAACGCTCGCGAAAGACCTCTCGGATTTGAAAAACCGGCTCGGCCGAATGGTCATTGGATACACCCGCGCAAGACGTCCCATCACCGTGGATGATCTTAATGCCACCGGGGCCGTGGCCATGGTGTTAAAAGATGCCATTAAGCCGAATTTAGTGCAAACCTTAGAAGGGACCCCGGCGCTTGTGCATGGGGGCCCGTTTGCCAATATCGCGCATGGATGTAACTCCATTGTCGCGACCAAACTCGCCTTAAAACTTTCGGATTATGTGGTCACGGAAGCGGGCTTTGGGGCCGATTTAGGGGCGGAAAAGTTTTTAAACATTAAAACCCAAGAAGGAAAAATCACCCCGCATGCTGTCGTCATTGTGGCGACCATTCGGGCCTTAAAAATGCACGGAGGAATGAAAAAAGACGCGCTCAAAAACGAAGATAAAGAAGCGCTCAACCTCGGTCTAGAAAACTTAAAAAAACACATCGAAACCATTGAATCATTTGGCCTGCCGTATGTGGTTGCGATTAATGAATTCCCGACCGACACAGACGCTGAAATTCAGACGTTGGAATCTTGGTTAAAAAATCATCACCATCCATACGCACTCTCCAGGGTATTTGCCCAAGGGGGCGAAGGTGGGATTGATCTGGCGAACGCCGTCTTAGAAGCAACCGAAAAACCCAATGCGTTTAAGCCGCTTTACACCCCGGATGAATCCATTGAACAAAAAATTGAAACCATCGCCAAAACGGTGTATGGAGCAGCCAACGTTCAGTTTTCCGATGCGGCCAAGCGGCAACTGCGCAGCTTTAAAAAAGCGGGTTGGGATACTTTAAGAATCTGTATGGCCAAGACCCAATCATCGCTGTCAGACGATCCAAAAAAACTCGGACGGCCCAAAGATTTTACCATCACCATCCGCGAACTCAGACCTTCAATTGGGGCCGGCTTTATCGTCGCGCTCACCGGCAATATGATGACCATGCCGGGCCTTCCCAAAGTACCATCGGCGGTGCATATGAATGTGGATGAAAACGGCCAAATCGACGGACTATTTTAAAGGAGACCTCAATGACAAATTTAGAAAAGTTTCAAGCCTTAGAACACAAATTACAAGCCTATCAATACGTGCTCAATGTGGTCAGTTGGGATTCCGCAACGGAAGCACCTAAGGGAGCATTTGAACGCCGCGCTGACATGCAAAGCTTAATTTCTCAAGAAGCGTTTGAGCTTTGGACCAGCGATGAATATCGCGATGTGCTAGACGCGTTAAGAAACGATGATTCACTCTCCGAACTCGATCAAAAAAACGTGGAAAAAGCCCACAAAGCCTTAAGCAAAGTCAGCCACATCCCATCGGATGAATATGCGGCCTATGAAAAATTACTCGCCCTCGCCCAACGGACGTGGGAAGATGCCAAAGCCAACGATGATTATGACAGCTTTAAAGACACCTTGGGAAAAATCATTGAGACGCAACGCAAACTGATTGCCTATCGCGGGGAATCGAAAGCCCCCTACGATGTCTTGTTGGATGACTATGAAGAAGGCATGAACATGGAAAAATACGACGCCTTTTTCGACGCCATCCGCCAAGACTTAGTTCCTTTTGTGCAAAAGGTGCTGGCCAGTGGTGTTCAAAAACCCGCATTCATCGATCGCCATTTCCCTAAAGCGGCTCAAAAAGCGTTTGTGGAATATTTGAATGACGTGTTTGCTTATGATCTCGATAAAGGGTTACTCAAAGAGAGCGTGCATCCGTTCACCTGGAATACGCATCCCAGTGATGTTCGCTACACCGTAAGATACTTGGAAGATTTTGTCTTTTCATCCATCTTTGCGGGCATCCATGAACTGGGGCATGCCACCTACGAAATGGGCGTCGATGAATCCCTCACCCCGACCCGCTTAAAAGGTGGAACGTCGATGGGCATTCACGAGTCTCAATCACGGTTTTATGAAAATGTGATTGGCCGCTCTAAAGCCTTTTGGGAGGTGCATTATCCCAAGCTCAAATCCCTCTTCCCAGAAGCCTTGAAAGACGTCGATTTAGACACCTTTTATCTGGGCATTAATTGGGTGGAACAATCCTTCATTCGAGTCGAAGCCGACGAGCTCACCTATCCGCTTCACATTCTCATTCGTTATGAGTGTGAGCGGGCCATTTTTAACGACGGCATCGCCCTCGATGACCTGCCCGATTTATGGAATCAAAAAGTGAAAGATTATCTCAATCTAACCGTGGAAAAAGACACCGATGGGCTCTTACAAGATGTGCATTGGAGCGGAGGGGCGTTTGGCTATTTCCCGACCTACGCTTTAGGCAGTGCCTACGCCGCTCAAATTTATTACGCGATGCAAAAAGACCTTGATTTAGACGCCGTGATTTTGGCCAATGACATCCCCAAAATTAATGCTTGGTTGAAAGAAAACATTCATCAATACGGAAAAACCAAATCGCCGGAAGAAATCATCCGCGATGTGACCGGGGAAGATTTTGATGTCCAGTATTACATTCGCTATCTCAAAGAAAAATATACCCCCCTTTATTTAGGTTAAGGAGCGGTCATGCTATTAGACGGAAAAGCCATTTCAAAGACACGTCAAACCGCAGTCAAAGATACGGTTCAATCCTTGCCGGATGCGCCGCATTTGGTCGTGGTATTAACGACCGACAATCCGGCCAGTCAATCGTATGTAAAGGCCAAGGAAAAAGCCGCCCAACATGTCGGGTTTAAATCCACGCTCATCCATGACACGACCCTTGATGAAACGCGTTTATTGCAGTTGATTGATACCCTCAATCAAGACCCAGGGGTGCATGGCATTTTGGTTCAACTTCCGCTCGCAAAGGGCCTGAATGTTGAGCGAGTGATGCGCGCCATTGACCCAGCGAAAGATGTGGATGGATTTCACCCAGAAAACGTCGCGGCCCTCTTTCAAAAACGCCCCGGATTTGTGCCTGCGACCCCGAGGGGCATTCTGACTTTACTGGATGCCTATGAGATTGAGATTGAGTCCAAACACGTCGTCATCATTGGACGCAGTCAAATTGTGGGGACCCCGCTCGTTCATCTTTTCTTACACCGCAACGCGACCGTGACCGTGTGTCATTCTAAAACCGAAGATTTAAAATCGTACACACTCAGTGCGGACATCTTAGTGGTCGCCACCGGCCGCGCACGCATGATCACCGCCGATTACATCCGACCGGGCGCCGTGGTGGTGGATGTGGGCATCAACCGCGTGGATGGTAAACTGGTGGGGGATGTGGATTTTGAAGCAGCCTCAAAGGTGGCTTCATACATTACCCCCGTGCCTAAAGGGGTCGGCCCCATGACCATCAGCAGTCTGTTAGAAAACACCCTGGATGCCTACACCCGTCAAAGGAGTCAGTCATGATAAAACGATACCAGCGACCATGGTTGGACGCGCTCTTTTCCGATTATGAACGCTATGAACGATTTTTAACCGTTGAACTGGCGGCGCTCAAAGCGTACGTCAAATTGGGCAAAGTCCCCGAAGCCGATTACGAAAAAATTGAAGCCGGCGTCAATGTCGATGTCGCCGACATTGAAAAAATTGAGAAAGATACGCATCACGATGTGATCGCGTTTACCCGAAGTGTGACGCGAAATCTAGGCGATGAAAAGAAATGGTTTCATTACGGCCTGACGTCCACCGACATTGTCGATACCGCACTCGGTCTGGCGTTTAAAAGTGCCAATCAAGGCATCGAAGCGGGCATTCAAAAACTTTTAGGGACCCTCAAAAAACACGCGAAAACCTACAAACGAACTCCCATCATCGGACGGACGCATGGGATGCACGCGGATGTGACCAGTTTTGGGTTGAAATTTGCGCTTTGGCATGACCTATTCGACCGCCACCTCAGCCGTTTTAAAGATGCGAGAAAAGGCATTGAAGTGGGAAAAATATCGGGGGCGGTAGGAACCTATGCGCATACGGGACTCCAGCTGGAAGAAGAAGTCTGCCGGTTTTTAAACTTAAGTCCCGTGTCGATCTCAACGCAAGTGATCAACCGAGACCGGCATGCCCATTATCTGCATGTGCTCGCCTTGATTGCCTCAGGCATTGAACAAATTGCCTTAGAAATCAGACACTTACAACGCAGTGAAATCGGGGAAGTCAAAGAAGCGTTTGGCCTCCGTCAAAAAGGCTCATCGGCCATGCCCCATAAACGTAACCCGATCGCCTCCGAAAACTTGATGGGCGTGGCCCGATTGGTGCGTGGGTATATGATTCCAGCCTATGAAGACATTGCGCTTTGGCATGAACGAGATATTTCCCATTCATCGGTGGAAAGAGTCATCATTCCCGATGCCATCAGTTTGGTCGATTACATGCTCGATCGCATGGAACGGGTGCTCGATGGCATTGAGGTTTATGAAGATAAAATGCTGGAACACATTCAAATCACCAATGGCGTGATTTTCTCACAATACGTGTTACACGCCCTCATCCAAAAAGGATGGACCCGCGAAGAAGCGTACGACACCATTCAACCTCTCACCTTCCAAGCACGCGATGAAAACCGTCATTTTAAAGAGGTATTAAAAAGCACCGCCGCGATTCAAAAGGTGCTGACGGACGATGAAATTGACGCCTGCTTTGATCCCCATCAAGCGCTCGTCCACGTCGATGATATTTACGCACGATTGGGACTTTCATGACCCGGTTGAAACGCGGTGTGATTCAAATCCTAACGCTCATTTTCATCCTCATGTTTTTTGCGCAGCTCTTAACCAGTCGCTGGTACCTGCAAGTCTCAGAAGGCCGGTATGCATCCCACGCCGATATCACCTACGATCATGGGTATGTGGCCCGAGAGCTGATTGATTATTTGAACTATCGCCACGATGATTTGACCTTTGGGGCGAATGCCGATGATCCGACGATTTTGATGCGAGACATTGAAATTCGGCACATGGAAGATGTGAAAGATTTATACACCCAGTTAAGAATTGTGGCAGTTATCTCCGGTCTGATTGCTTTAGGCCTTTTAGGCTTCGAGTATCAAAAAGACCGGCGAGAATTTTATTTGACGCTGCGGACGATGTTTGTGATTCCTTTGATGTTTACGGTGTTTATCGGCACGTGGTTTCTCATTGACTTCGCCCGGATCTTCACGCTTTTCCACGAACTCTTCTTCAGCAATGACGATTGGATTTTGCGGTCGAATGATGTGCTCATCCAACTCTTGCCCTCGGCCTTTTGGATGGTCTCAGGGCTATTGATTTTAGTCGGGTTGATGACCGTTGAAGGCGTCTTTTACGTCACCGCAAATCGCCGCTTAAAAACCATGTAAAAATTTTCTGAAAAAATTTACAAAAAAAGATGGTCAAACGCCATCTTTTTTGATTTAATAAAATTAGGTTAGTATCATATATGGCTGAGAATATGGCTTGGCTGTCTCTACCCCTTCGCCGTAAATGAAGGGACTATGATACCCGCAAAATCTTCTTTTTTGTGGTTCCATGATACTGGCCAAAAAAATAGGAGGTTTTTTCTTTTGGAAAAAATTCAAAGTTTTTTCAAAATCCGCGAACGCGGATCTTCAGTGAAAACTGAAGTGTTAGCTGGGCTGACGACCTTTTTGGCGATGGCCTACATTTTGCCGGTGAACTCGGCGATGTTATCGCAAACGGGGATGCCCTTTGGCGGGGTCTTTTTAGCCACCGCGCTTTCGGCCCTCATTGCGACTCTCATCATGGGGCTTTTTGCGAACTACCCCGTGGCCTTGGCTCCTGGGATGGGCGTCAATGCGTTCTTTACCTTCACCGTGGTTTTTGGGTATGGGCTCTCGTATCAAGCCGCACTCGCGGCGGTCTTTATTTCCGGGGTTTTATTTTTAATCATCTCCGTCAGTGGCCTGAGAAAATATGTGATCGATGCCATTCCCGATGCGCTTAAAATTGCGGTCGGTGCTGGGATCGGTTTTTTTATTACCTTCATTGGGTTGACCAATGCCGGCATCATTGTCGATGATGGGGCCACCCTCGTCGCGTTGGGTGATTTTTCGAATCCGGCGGTGTTACTCGGACTCTTTGGATTGGTGGTCGCGGTAGCGCTTTACGCCGCAGGCAATAAATTTTCCATCATCCTTGCGATTGGGATCACCACCGTGGTTGGGGTGGTCTTAGGACTCTTAGGCGTGGAATACATGCCCGCCTATTCTGCGCAAGGCCTCGATGGACTATTTTCAGGGCTCTCTGAAATCGGGTTTTCATTCCTCTCAGGCTTCGGCGATTTACTCGCCTCACCGGAAGCATTCTTAATCATCTTCACCTTCTTATTCGTGGATTTCTTTGACACCGCAGGGACGCTGATTGGGATTGGCAAAGAAGCCAACTTGATCAACGAAGAAGGCGAGCTAGAAGGTGGCAATGCACCGCTTGTGGCCGACTCACTCGGAACCGTCATCGGGGCCGCACTCGGCACCTCGACCGTCACCAGTTATGTGGAAAGCACCACCGGCATTGAACAAGGCGGAAGAACGGGCCTCACCAGTGTGACCGTGGCCTTACTCTTTGTCTTGGCGCTTTTACTTTATCCCCTCTTAAGTGTCGTCAATGGGGTCGTCGTCGGCTTCAATGATTTTGGCGAAGCCATTGTCTATTCTCCGGTCACGGCCATGGCCTTGATCATGGTGGGGGCCTTAATGATTGGCCAACTGAAAGATTTGGATTTTTCCGATAAAGCCGCTGTCATTCCCGCCTTTTTCACGATTGTCTTTATGATTTTGGCGTATTCCATCGCCGAAGGTATTGCGATGGGCTTTATTTTCTATCCCATCACCATGGCGGCATCCAAACGCGCCAAAGACGTCCACCCTGTGATGTGGGCCCTCTTAGTTGTATTTGTTTTAAGGTTTGCGTTAGAAGTACTTTAACGGTCGTGGACGTGCCATAAATAATGCGCCACGATGGACCGATAAGGACGCCAATTAAGGGCGTCCTTTTCGATTTGGTCGGGCGATAAATCGCGTTTAAAAAAACGATTGTAGCCATGAATCAATCCCAGATCTTTTTTCGAAAAATGATCCATATCATCGAGCACAAACATCACAAACATATCCACCGTCCAGGGGCCAATCCCTCGGATTTTTTGAAGGTGCTTAAAAAGGCCATCTTTATCGTCCAATGTAATTTTTGAAGGATGGAAATGCCCGTCTAAGAAGGCATGGGCGGTGGTGTGTAAATACTCCGCCTTACGGCCGGAGAGGCCTAAGGCTCTCAAGGATTCATACGAGAGATTGAGCACACGTTTGGGCGTCAGAGTTCCCCCGCAGGCTTGGGTGACTTTTTGATACAGTTTTTCCACCACTTTCACCGAGAGTTGCTGGCCGATGATGGTGAAAACCATAAACGAAAATGCGTCCCAAGAAAGCGCAATGGGAAGGTCCCCCACATCATTAAAAAGGCCCGTGAGTTTGGGATCTTTTTGTTCCAAATCTAAAAGCCTTGGATCGTTTCTGAGTAAGGTGATATTTTTCAAAAGTTGACTCCCAGGATGTGAAAGTTTTTCACGGTGAATTTTGATACAATAAAGAAGACTTAAGCAGGAGAGTGATGAGGGTGAAAGACATTATCTTTGATTATATAGAAGAAGAGAAAACCCGGCAATTTGAACACCTTGAATTGATTGCGTCTGAGAACTTCACCAGTCAAGATGTGATGCATGTGGGGGGATCGATTCTCACCAATAAATACGCCGAAGGCTACCCAGGCAAACGCTATTATGGTGGGTGTTCGGTGGTCGATAAAATTGAAACCGAAGCGATTGAGCGGGCTAAGGCATTATTTGGCGTTCAGCATGCGAACGTGCAACCCCACTCGGGAAGCAGTGCCAATCAAGCCGTCTTTAGAGCGCTTTTAAACCACGGCGATAAAGTGCTCGCGATGGGACTCGATCATGGGGGCCATTTAACGCACGGTCATTTCATGAGTTTTTCCGGTGAAGACTACAGCTTCACCCACTATGGCGTAGATTTAAAAACGGAACGTTTGGACTATGATGCCATTGAAAAAATCGCCCTGGAGATCAAGCCAAAGCTCATCATTTCCGGTTATAGCGCCTACCCGAGAACGATTGATTTTGCTCGCTTTAGAGCGATGGCCGATAAAGTCGGCGCCTATCTGATGGTCGACATGGCCCACATCGCAGGGCTTGTGGCGGCGGGGGTTCACCCCAGTCCGTTTCCCCACGCGGATGTGGTCACCACGACCACGCATAAAACGTTAAGAGGCCCGCGCGGTGGACTCATTCTCACCAACGATGCCAAGTTGATTAAAGCGATTAATTCGAAAATTTTCCCAGGCATTCAAGGCGGTCCTTTGATGCATATCATTGGGGCGAAAGCGGTGGCCTTTAAAGAGGCGGCCACGCCCGAATTTAAAGCGTATGCTAAACAGATCGTAGAGAATGCGAAAACGCTCGCAGACTCCTTGCAATCGTTGGGCTATAGAATCATCAGTGGAGGCACCGATAATCATCTCGTGTTGGTGGACGTAAAATCCACCTTAGGCATCACGGGAAAATGGGCCGAGAAACGCCTCGAATCGGTGAACATTACCTGCAATAAAAATTCCATTCCCAACGATGATGAAAGTCCCTTTGTGGGCAGTGGCATTCGTCTGGGAACCCCGGCCCTCACCACCCGGGGATTTAAAGAAAAAGAAATGGAACAAGTGGCCTCACTGATTGACCAAGCCTTAAAGGCCACGGATGAAGAACTGCCCGCGATCAAACAAGCGGTCTTAACCTTGGTTCAACCCTTCCCACTGCCATAAAAAAAGCCATCGTCTGAGTGTCTCAGACGATGGCTTATTTATTTTTTACTCTCTTCGATGAGCGTTTGAATATCCAAATCATCGAAAGTGTATTTTTTCATGCAGAAGTGGCATACGGTTTCAATCTGACCGTCTTCTTCAATCATCGTATTGAGTTCATCGGC
>CAJXNT010000025.1 GCA_913057225.1 uncultured Mycoplasmatota bacterium | reverse complement strand
GCCCCGATTTCTACATACGTGATGGCCACCGCCAGCATGATCACAAAACTGGGTATAATCACGCCAAGTCCGGAAGCGACCGCGCCTTTGATGCCTTTTAGTTTATACCCCAGGTAAATTGCACTGTTTAAGGCGATGATCCCGGGGATCGCTTGAGCGATGGCAATGAGATGAAAAAAATGGGTGGGTTCTACCCACTTTTTTTTATCCACGAGTTCTCTTTCGATGACGGGAATCATCGCGTAGCCGCCCCCAATGGTGAGGCCGCCGATTTTTAAAAAGGTCAGAAACAAATCGCGCGTTTTCATGGGCCAATTATAGCATGAAAAAAGGCGCACATTTAACTGTGCGCCTGGATGTCAAAGGTGAAGGTGAGGCCGTCGGAAGAGATGAACACATGCTGGTGGGGCCTCAGTTCATCTTTCAACATTTTTTCCGAAAGTTGCGTTTCTAAATGTCTGGAAATATAGCGTTTTAAGGGGCGTGCGCCGTATTCTGGGACGTAGGCTTCAGAAAGGATTTTCCCCTTCGCATCATCATCGAGTGTCACGCGGATGTCTTGCTCGCTTAAGCGGTCGTTAAGTCTTGCCACTTGCAAGTCAATGATTTGGTAAAGATCTTCCATCGAAAGCGGCGTAAAGACAATGGTGTCATCCACCCGGTTTAAAAATTCGGGACGGAAATGGCGTCTTAGGGCTTCTAAGACTTCCGCTTCATCGGCATCTTGAACCTCGCCGCCGGTTGAGAGTTTATCGAGTAAGATTTGGCTGCCGAGATTCGATGTCATGATGATCAAGGTGTTTTTAAAGTTAACCTGACGGCCTTTGCCATCGGTGAGCTGTCCGTCATCTAAGATTTGCAGTAAAGCGTTAAAGACATCGGGATGGGCTTTTTCGATTTCATCGAGCAAGATGACGGAATACGGTTTGCGGCGGATGGTTTCCGTGAGCTGACCGCCTTCATCATACCCCACATATCCGGGCGGGGCCCCGATGAGTCTCGCCACACTGTGGCGTTCTTGGTATTCACTCATGTCGATGCGCACCAAGGCGTTTTCGGAATCAAATAAGTTTTCGGATAACGCCCGGGCGAGTTCGGTTTTACCGACCCCAGTGGGGCCTAAGAAGATAAATGAACCGAGTGGCCGGTTGGGATCATTGAGCATCGTCCGTGCTCGTATGATTGCATGCGAGACGGCTTTGACCGCTTTATTTTGACCGATGATGCGTTCGTGCAGTTGCGATTCTAAATCCAGCAGTTTCGCTTTTTCGCTGGCCAAGAGTTTTTGCGCGGGAATGCCCGTCCATTTGGAGACAATTTCCGCAATTTCTTGATCGGAGACACTCTCTTTAATCATCTCAAGGTCTTTTTTGGGGGTATTTTTTACGGTTTCAAGCGCTTTTTCCGCCTCGAGTAAATCGCCGTATTGAAGTTTGGCCAGCGTCTCTAAGTCGTAATTGCGACGGGCTTCTTCCATCGCTTGTTTGATCGATTCAATCTTCGTTTTGAGATCTTTTTCTTCCGATAACGCGGCTTTTTCTTTTTCCCATTTCAGTTTCAAGGTTTCATGGGACGCTTTTAACGTGTCGATTTCATCGCGCAGCGCCTCTAAGCGTTTCTTGGAAGCCGCGTCCGATTCTTTTTCCAACGACGTTTTTTCAATTTCCAGCTGTAAAAGCTTGCGGGAGAGTTGGTCGAGTTCTAACGGTTTTGAATCAATTTCTGTCCGGATTAAGGCCGCGGCTTCATCCATTAAGTCAATGGCTTTATCGGGTAAATAACGGTCGGTGATGTATTTATCGGAGAGTTTGGCACAGGCAATGAGGGCATTGTCTGAGATTTTAATTCCGTGGTGGATTTCAAATTTTTCTTTGATGCCTCTTAAGATGCTGATGGTATCTTCCACCGAAGGTTCTTCCACCATGACTTGTTGGAACCGGCGTTCAAGCGCCGCATCTTTTTCGATGTAGGTGCGGTATTCATCCAGGGTGGTGGCCCCAATGCAGTGGAGTTCACCGCGCGCCAACATGGGTTTTAACAGGTTCGAAGCATCCATCGCCCCATCGGTTTTGCCCGCACCCACAATTAAGTGGAGCTCATCAATGAATAAAATGATGCCGCCGGCCGCTTTTTTTACTTCATTGAGGAGGTTTTTGAGGCGTTCTTCAAATTCACCGCGGTATTTTGCGCCCGCGACCAACGCACCCATGTCCAGCGCATAAATCCATTTGTCTTTCAGGCCTTCAGGGACGTCCCCGTTAATGATGCGTAGCGATAAGCCTTCCGCGATCGCGGTTTTTCCCACGCCCGGTTCGCCAATGAGGACAGGGTTGTTTTTTGTCCGCCGCGATAAAATGCGAATCACCCGACGGATTTCATCGTCCCGGCCGATGACCGGATCAAGTTTGCCTTGACGGGCTTCTTCCACGAGGTTGCGGGCGTACTTATCCAAGGTTTTGGTGGGGCTATTCTCAGCGCGTTCATCACGCGCCTTAAAAGCTTTGACGTACGCTTCAAACCGGGCGAGATCAAAGCCAATTTTATGCCATAAGTTTTGCGTGTCTTTATCTTTATTGAGCGCTATATACACATGATCAATGCCCATTAAGTCCGCATTCGCATTCGTTTGAACCTTTTCGGCTTCAATCATTACTTGATTGGCCTTGCGGTCCATGAATAGCTGATTGGTATCTTCCACTTTGGGACTTTTTTCAATCGCTTGATCAAGCGCGTCTTTTAAGGTGTCCATCGGCAGCTTTTCTTGATCAAAAAACGCCGTGACCAAGGAATCTTCCACGCTTAAAAGGCCGCGATGTATGTGCGGCACAGTAATGGCGGGATGGTTGTTTTCAATGGCGAGGGTTTGCGTGAATTCAAAGGCTTTTTTCAGTTTTTGCGACATCCGGTTAATGTCCATAGGTGCCTCCTTAAGGGGAAAAAGGCTTGACCTTTATTAGGTCAAGCCTTTGAATGATTACTCGACTTCAATGAGAATGTTGGACTCAGTGCTTTTTGCTACTGGCAACTCAACGGATAAAACACCATTCGTGAGTTTCGCTTTGATGTTGGCATCATCGATGTCTGGTAAGACGACGGAACGCTTGAGATTGGTGAACCGGCGTTCTTGATGCACATAGTGATCATCCGATTCATTTTTCTCAGTGGACTGAATCGCTTCAATCGTGAGCACGTCTTTTTCATAGGAAAGTTTAATGTCGTCTTTGGTAAACCCAGGAAGTTCCGCATCGAGATGATAGCCTTCATCGGTTTTTTTCACATCGAGCTTAAAGGTGTCAGAGGTAAAGAAGTCATCCATCCAATCACTGAGTCGCATCGGACGCATGGTCGAGCTTAATGGGGATAATGAAAACATCATATCACTCCTTTGTGTGAATTTATTAGCACTCTATGACGTTGAGTGCTAATTACACTTTCATTATAAAACTTCTCTGTCATCTGTCAAGAGAGAACGCTTTAAAAAATAAAAAAAGTGCTCGAAAGCACTTTTAAAAGAAAATCATCAGGCTCGTTGCCATCACCGCCATGCCAAGAACCAGGCCATAAATCACTTGGTGATGAGCCCCGTATTTTTCGGCGGAGGGGAGTAATTCATCCAGGGCAATGTAGACCATGATGCCGCCAACGGCCGCAAAGACGATGCCAAATATGGTGTCCGTGAGGAAGATTGAAAGAATTAAATAGCCCAGCAAGGCCCCCACGGGCTCTGCGAGCCCACTCATGGACGAATAAAAGAAGGCTTTTTTCTTGGATCCCGTCGCGTAATAAATCGGCACCGACACCGCAATGCCTTCAGGGATGTTGTGAATGGCGATGGCAATCGCCAAGGTGACCCCAAGGGCTGGATCTTCAAGGGCCGCAATGAACGTGGCCATGCCTTCAGGCAAATTGTGAAGGGTAATGGCCAGAGCCGTAAAGAGACCCATTCTTAATAATTTATTGAACCGCTTGGCATCGGAGGGTCCGGGTTCTTCGTAATCCTTCGGTTCGTGCGGGTTCACCGTATCCGGGACGACGCGGTCAATCACCCCGGTGAGTAAAATGCCTCCAAAAAATGCCAAGGTGGTGAGCACGTAGGCTCTGGGTTCGTTCATTTCCACAGCCAGGGATTCAAACGCTTTGGGGAAAATCTCCACAAAGGATAAATACACCATGACGCCGGCCGAAAACCCGAGCGCCCACGATAAAAACGAGGTGCTGGCTTTTTTCGCAAAAAAGGCGATGGCACTTCCAATCGCGGTGGATAGACCGGCGAATAAAGTGAGTAAAAAGGCGATCAGTATTTCATTAAAGGACGCATCCATCGTCAGTCTCCCATCATTTTTTTCTTCATTATAGCACAAATTGAAACGATTACAATCTTACAATGTGTTCAAAAGCACGCGGGCGGGCAACGCGTCCACCCCTTGAATCTTTAAGGGAAGACAGATGAGTTCATACGTGCCTTCTGGCACAGCTTTAAGGCGTAAGCCTTCCAGGATAAAAATGCCATTTGATAGCAACGTTTTATGGGTGGGATGTTCGGCTTGGGCGCGCTCAATGCCCAGCGCATCCAGGCCCACCCCTTTGATGCCGATGGCTTTCAAGGCGGTGGCGCCTGAAGCACTCACGTAAACAAAGTCAAAATCAAAATCTTCACGCAGAGAGTTGCGCGTTTTAAAAAAGACAACATCCCCCGGTTGAATATCGAGGGATTCGACCACGGCGTGATCGATGACATCGTCTGAGACATCAAACACTTTCACCGGACCTAAGCACCCATCGGGAATGGTCTCATCCGAAACGGCCCCATCTTTAATCATATGCAAGGGATAATCCAAGTGAGTCCCCGTATGCAAACTCATCTGAATGACGCCTTCATGAGCCGTTCCTGAGTCGTGGGTTGAAAGGGTTGAAAACACCGGGGATTTTTCCGGTTTATTTTTATAGACGGTCATCGCCGGATGGATCGTCATAGACACATCGTAAATCATGGCCGACCTCCAATCGGTGAGCTTCTAATAGGCTTTCAAATGATTCTGAGCCCAAATAGGGTTTGGGAGCTTTGGCTTTGTGTTTGATCTCATCAATGATTTTCCACGCCGTTTCAATTTCATCCCAGCGCGTAAAAAGGGTGGGCCGTTCATGAACCACTTCCAACAACAGCTTTTCATACGCCTCAGGGATATTTCCGATGGCTTCTTCGCTATGAACATACGTGAAATCTTTGGCTTTGATGGCATCTTCAATGCCCGGTTTTTTCACATTAAACTGAATCGTCGCCCCTTCTTCAGGGGCCACTTTGATTCTGAGCTCATTGGGCATGAGATTTAGCGTCTGATAATACTTGGACGCTTTTGAATGCGGTTTGAACTTAATGATGATTTCTGAGCGTTTTTCGCTCAGCATCTTTCCGGTTAAGAAATAAAAGGGAACGTCTAAGAATCGTTCATTGTTTAAGCAGGCTTTGAAATAGACCGCGGTTTCCGTGGTGGAACCTTCCGCCACCCCACGTTCATTCAAATAGCCGTCGTATTGACCCATCACAATCGAATGCGGATCAATGGAAATCGCGCCTAAAACCTTGACTTTTTCATCGCGGATGGCACTGGCATCCATCGACTTTGGCTCTTCCATGGCCACGAGGGCCGCCATTTGTAAAAGATGGGATTGAACCATGTCTTTAAGAGCGCCAATCTGATCAAAATACGGCCCCCGGTCTTTCACGCCAATCGATTCCTTGGCGACAATCGTCACCGTGTCAATGCTCGATCGGTCCCATACATGCTCAAAAATCTTATTCGCAAAGCGCAGGGCTAAAAGCGTCTGCATCATTTCTTTGCCCAGATAATGATCGATCCGGTAAATCTCAGTTTCCCGGACGTACTTACAAATGGCATCGTTAATTTGACGCGCATTTTCTAAGTTTTCCCCGTAGGGCTTCTCATAAATGATGCGGTGGTTGGGATTTGCGTTTTCCAACAGGTTCGAGATCGATAGTCCTTGCGTAATGACGGGGAACAAACGCGGAGGCACGGCCAAATAAAAGATGCGGTCGTGGCCATTTCCAGGGATCACTTTTTCAATGGCCCCATAGGTGTTCGCATCCGAGACATCGATCTTAACGTAGGTCACGACGCGGTTTAAAAGCTCGAAATCCACCGCTTTTTCCACGCGTGACTGGGCGTGCTTAAGATAGTCTTCGGTGGTGTAATCGCGGCGGCCGACGGCAATGATGTGTGAGTCTTCATGCACGTTTCCACGGGAAAAAAGCGCCGCGAGTGCGGGCAAGAGTTTTTCGTGCATGAGATCGCCAGTGGCGCCAAAGATGATAAATGAAATCGGGGTCATTTTTTATGAACAGCGTGTCCGCCAAAGCCGTTACGCATCGCGGCTAAGACTTTTTCGCGGTAGTTCCTCTCATCCTTGGATTTAAACCGGTTGAATAGACTTGTGGCAATCACTGGAACATCGACGCCCAGTTGGATGGCTTCTTCGACGGTCCATTTCGCTTCACCCGATTCGTCGACTTTGCCGACTAAATCGGTGAGCGCAGGATCGGCTTTCAGTTGATCATGGGTGATGCCGACCAAATAACTCTCAATGATTGAGCCTTCATTCCAGGCACGGGTGGTTTCCACCAAGTCCACATCAAACGGACTGCGTTCTAACACATCGAGCCCTTCGGCAATGGCTTGCATCATGCCATATTCAATGGCGTTATGGATCATTTTCACGTAATGGCCCCCGCCGGGTTGATTCACGTAATTGACGCCGCCTTCTAAAGCGACCGCATCAAACAATGGTTTGAGCGGTGTGACGCTTGCTTCCGTGCCACCGACCATGAGGTTCGCACCATGACGCGCACCTTCAGTGCCGCCACTGGTGCCACAATCAATGAAGGCGATCTGTTTAGCTTTTAAAGATTCATAGCGGCGGACGGTATCGGAAAACCGGGAGTTGCCCCCGTCGATTAAGGTATCGCCTGCGTCTAATAAAGGCACCAGCGTCTCAATCACTTGATCCACCACCGATCCTGCCGTCAGCATGATCCAGATGGTGCGGGGCGCTTTAAGGTGTTTTACAAACGCTTCAATGTCGTGAAAAAGCGGAAATTTTCCTTCTAAGTGCGGTTTTTGTGACCGGTTATACGCGATGACTTCAAAGCCATGATCTTGCATGTTAAAGGCAAGATTCTCGCCCATTTTTCCCAGTCCCATCAGTCCTATTTGCATCGTGTGGCCTCCTTCTTAAACTCGCATTTATTGTATCACACGCCCCTTACTTCAATGGGGGGTTCGCCCATAAAAAAAGCCATCTTAGTGATGGCTTCTAATGACGAGTTCATAGCGTTCTGAATTCTTATACGATTCCGAATATTCAAAGATGCGACCGTCTTCTAAATACCCCGTGAGTTCCACATACATGACGGGGGTTTTCCCGTCGACTTCTAAGTAGTCTCGGTACTCTTCTTTGCAAAAGCGGGCAATGAGTTTTTGATCGGCAAAGACCATGTTGAGTTTGAGTTCGTTTTGAATGTAGGCATAAATGCTATCTTCAACAATCGCTTCAGACAGAGGGACGATGTCTTTGGGAAAATAGGATTCATCAATGATTAAGGGGACGTGGTTTTTCTTGCGCAAGCGAATGATTTTATAGACAAATTCACCTTCATGGATGTCTAGCTTTTTCGCAATCTTGGCATCGGCAGGCATCAAGGAATATTCCAAGAGTTCTGTAGAAGGAATCCCCCCAGCTTGTTCCACTTCTCTGGAAAAGCCTAAGAAAACATCCATTTTTTTATACAGTTTCTTATCGGTGGTAAAGGTGCCCACATGCGGGATCCGGTACAGTTTATTTTTGCGCACCAATTCATCGATGGCTTTACGGATGGTCATGCGTGAGACATTAAATTCAATCGCAAGTTCCCGTTCCGAAGGCAACGATGCGTTAAATCCTAAGGCTTCCACACGGGTTTCAAGTTGTCTGGCTAAATCGTGGTATTTACTGGCCATGGCTCACCACCTCTCACCTTAAAGTATATCACAGACGGGAGCCATTTAGACCATTTGTCTAAATGGTTTAGACCAAAAAAAGTTCGCTCATGTTAGAGCGAACATACGGTGGTGTCTTCCACATACACTTTCGGTTTTTGAATCTTTCCGTCCAAATAATCCATCAAAAACGATTTAATCGGCCCTTTTTGGCCGTAATAAATATCCAGGCCCCGGCCTTCTAAATGTTCAAAGGTTTCATCGCCAATCATGTCCACCACTAAGGCATTCACCCCTGCATCTTTCAGCGCATCAAAGCTTTCGAGGTGGGCTTTGGTGGAATACGGAATGCTGTACATGAATTTCGCTTCTTGACCGATGATCTTATAAAGATCAAACGTCTTCGTAAACGCGTAGTGGGGGGCAATGTGTTTTTTTTCGGTCGCCACAGCTAAAATCATCTGTTACCTCTTGGAGTAATCTAAAATGCCGTATTTAAAGAACTCCGTGATTTCTTTTTGGACGGTTTCATCGTCTAAGAATCCATGCGATTTTAAATAGCGGAATAAATACACAAAGACACGGATCGTCTCATTGGAAAATTTGCGTACAGGCAAATCAGAATCAGGCGCCAGCTCAATGAACCGTCTCAGAGAGTCCAAAATGTCGGTGTCTTCCCGTTGCATTTGGTTTTTTTCATACGCGACCAATGCATTTTTAAATGATTCATCGTAGCCTTCATAGCGGTTGGCTTCGAAATTTAAAATGCGGTCTAAGCCATCTTCAAAATTTTTCGCGCTATTCAGAATTTCGATGCCTTGCTGGGTGATTTCTTTAAGGGTTTCATGCATGACCCCATCAATCAAGCCATCTTTATTTCCCCAGTAATGATAAATGGTCACGTGCGACACCCCGGCGGCTTCGGCGATGTCTAAAATATTCATCTTTTTGAGCCCGTGTTTTTTAAACAACGTTTGGGCGGTTTTAAGAATGTGATTTCGTTTTTTTTGGGTTCTTTTTTCAAAACCATTCATGAAAAATTCCTCCATGATATTTCATATCTTTAGTGTACGTCTTTTGGATGGCTTTTGCAACCAAATAGAACTACGTTAATGTGCTATAATGACCGTGGAGGCATGAATAACTATGGCGAAAAACCGCTCGAATAAAGAACTTCCAAAAATCACACTTAAAGAAGCCCTCATTCAAATGGCACTCCCAGGCGTGTTAGGTGCCGCAATTTATGTCTGGTCATGGCA
>CAJXNT010000024.1 GCA_913057225.1 uncultured Mycoplasmatota bacterium | reverse complement strand
GAGCTTGATTTTGCGACGCGAAAAAAGATCAATTACGACCATCCCGGGTCGCTGGATAACGAACTTTTATTGACGCACCTTAAAGCGCTATTAAACGGGGAATCGATTGAAAAACCAGTCTACGATTTTGTTCGCTTTGAGCGCGCAGAAGAAACCGAAACCATCCGCCCCCACAAAGTGATGATTGTCGAGGGGATTTTGATTTTGGATGATCCTTTGATTCGTGAACTCTCTAACTTGAGTGTCTTTGTAGAACTCGACGATGACACGCGCTTTATTCGGCGGATGCTCCGGGATATGAATGAACGTGGCCGCAGCTTAGAAAGCATCATCGAGCAGTATCAAACCACCGTCAAACCCATGTTCCATCAATTTGTCCGCCCCACCAAGCGTTACGCCGACGTCATCATCCCTAATGATTCCAAACACGACATCGCGGTGGATTTGATTGCGGCCAAAATCAAACAATTCTTGCACGAAAACCAATAAAACCTTGTCTTTAAGGGATTTCTTTTATACAATGAAAACTTGAGGGGCCATAGCTCAGCTGGGAGAGCGCTAGCATGGCATGCTAGAGGTCGCGGGTTCGAGCCCCGTTGGCTCCAAATTGACTCACACGAATAGCCCGATGTTTGGGCTTTTTTGTTATCTTTTTTAGGAGATTTTATGGCCGTTAAAGCGCTTTATGACCAACTGAATCAAGGCACACTTACATCAGTGAAACTCGTCGAAGACGCGCTCTCTGCGATTGATACGTACGATGTGACGCTGAATGCGGTCGCTGAAATCAACGGCGATGCGATGAAAGAAGCCAAAGCGCTCGACCTTGAACGGACCCACTCCGGTCCGCGGTCAAAACTCCATGGAATCCCTGTGCTTTTAAAAGACAACATCAACACCACCGATGGCTTACTTACGACGGCGGGCTCACTTTCGCTCATCGACAATCACGCCACCTACGAAGCCACCCTCGTGAAAAAATTAAGAAAAGCCGGGGCCATCATTCTCGGCAAAGCCAACCTTTCAGAATTCGCGTATTTCATGCACCAAAAAGGCATGCCCTCGGGGTATTCATCCCGCGCCGGGCAAGTGGTCAATCCTTATGGCAAAGACCTCGATCCCCTCGGGTCATCCACCGGTTCGGCGGTCGCCGTGGCGGCGGGCTATGTGCCGCTTGCCGTAGGCACCGAAACCAGTGGGTCTTTAATGGCCCCAGCCTATCACACCTCAACGGTGTCCATTAAACCAACCGTGGGCTTGATTTCCAGATACGGCATCATTCCCGTGTCCAATGTACAGGATACCGCCGGCCCGATGGGCCGCAGTGTGGCCGATTGTGCAATCATGCTGGAAGTCATGAAAGGACTCGATGTCGACGATGAAGCCACGATGCCCGTGCCGACCTGGTCGGACGATTACGAGAAGGCCATTCATGGGCCTTTAAAAGGCTTAACCGTGGGGCTCTTGAAAGACCGTGAGTTTGATGCGGCCGATGACGCCCGCGTGCAAGAGTTGACGCATCTTTTAGAATCCCAAGGCGTCCGCGTCAAATCGATCGATTTTGAGCCATTTTCTCACGATGTGTATCCGGCGATGCTGTATGAATTCAAAGTCAGCATCCAAAAATATCTCGACAGCGTCCAACCGATTCAAATGAAATCGTTGGAAGACATCATCGCCTTCAATGAAAAACATGCAGATGTCTGTTTAAAATATGGGCAGTCGATCTTAGAAGCGGCCAGCGCATTGCCGGGCGATCTTTCCCATCCCGATTATCTCGCGGCCCGGAAAAAAGCCGACGACGAAGCGGAACAATTTGCGTCGCTTTATGACACGCATGGTTTGGATGCCATCATTTCGTTTTCGTGGAACTCCTATGGCCCAGCCTTAGGCTTACCGAGCGTGGTCGTGCCGGCCAAAGATTTAGTCCAAGATTTAACCCCAAAATCGTTTGTCTTCATGGGCCCCAAATGGTCCGAATCCAGGCTCATTGCGCTCGCCCATCACTACGAAATCAACACGCAGTATTTTAAACCCCCAAAACTCAGTTAAAGACTCTTTATGAGAGTCTTTTTTTTGCTATAATGAAGCGGATGAAAAAATTGAGGAGTCTTCATGTTTAAAGTGCATCTCGGATCATTGATGTTTGCCCTCATTTTTGGGTTGACGTTTATGTTTTCCAAAGTCGTTTTAGAATCGATCACGCCGATGGCGCTCATTGCCTACCGGTTTTTATGGGCCATCTTAGGGATGGAAACGTTAAGACGCTTAAAAGTCATCACCATTCGGTTTGATAAACGCTTCATTAAACCCATTTTTTACGTGGTCTTGTTTCAACCGATTCTTTATTTTCTCTTTGAAATTTACGGCTTGAACTTAATCGCCAGCGCCGAAGCCGGCATGATGATCGCATTGATCCCGGTGTTTGTGGCCTTATTTTCTGCCTTGATTCTCAATGAAAAACCCACGCGCGCCCAAGTCGGATTCATCGGGCTATCGGTGGGTGGCATCGTGTTGATTCAAGCGTCAGATCTCGGCGGTGGGAATCTTTTGGGCTTTGGGTTGATGTTGCTCGCGGTGATGAGTGCGGCGGCTTTTAATATAGCCTCACGGAGTGCTTCAAAAGAGTTAAACCCCGCCGAAATCACCTATTTCATGATGCTCACCGGGGCGATCACGTTTAATCTTTTTTATCTCATCGAGCTCACCGCGGAAAACCGGCTCAGCGATTACTTCTTAAATCTCACCTTGCCCACGGTCATCTTTCCGCTTCTATATCTGGGACTTGCCGCCAGCATTGGCGGGTTTTTCCTGGTGAATTTTGCCCTCAAACATCTCCCCGCGCATGTTTCAAGCATCTATGCGAATCTCGCCACGGTGGTGTCTTTAATCGCCGGGGCCATCGTCTTAGGAGAAGTCTTAGTCTTGAATCAATACATCGGCTCCATTATGATATTAATAGGGGTGTATGGCACCGTTTATTTCCGAAAAAGGAGCCTCGCATGAAACTGTTGATGGTGGTATCGCATGACAATGAAGACGTGGAAAGTTTAGGCACCGCCGCGTTACTTTCGCGCGCGGGATTTGAGGTGTTTAAAGGCACCTTTGAATCCACACTGACCATTCACACGGCGTATGGGACCACCTATCACGCCGATGGGTTCATTGAAGGGTCCATCGATGCGTATGAAGGCCTCATCATTCCCGGCGGCAAGTATGTGGCCGCCACCGTCGATGACGACACAAAAATAAAAGCACTAGCAACCTCCTTTAAAGCTCAAGACAAATACCTCATGGCGCTGTGTGCAGGGCCCAGGTTTCTCATGCAGGCGGGTCTCATTGAGGGTCAGTTTACCTGTTATCCTGGGGCTGAAAAAGACCAACAAGGCGGTACCTATATTTCGAATCAAAAAGCCGTGGTTGATGGGAAGTTAATCACGGCGCGCAGCGCGGGAAGTGTTTATGATTTTGTCTTCGCCATCATCCAAACGCTTAAAGGCGACGAAGCGTTACGCGCCTTCCAAGCAAACATTGCCTATTAAAAAACCGCTCAGCAAGCGGTTTTTTTTATGACGTATTGGATTTAGCGTGACGCAAAAGCCTCCAGCGATGGATCCAAAATCGGGGTTAACCCTTGAAGTTCTTTGACGTTTTTCACGCCAAGTAGCGCCATGATTTTCCGGATGTCACTTAAGAAGGTGTCTAAGATGGGTTCGGCCTGATCTAAGTCATGATCAATGACGAGTTTTAAGAAGAAGCGGGAGAGTCCAACGGCGTTCGCCCCAAAGCTTAACGCTTTGACGACGTCATAAGCATTGCGGATGCCGCCCGAGGCTAAGATCTCAACGCCCTTGACCGATTGCGCTTCAAGAAGCGATTCAACGGTGGAAAACCCATAGCCAGCAAATCCATCCAGCGGGTAAGACCGGCGGGCATTCTCAATGGTGATAAAGTTGGTGCCGCCGCTGCCGGCCACGTCGATGGTTTCAATGCCTAAACTTTTCAGTTCTAAAAGATCGTTTCGGCTCATGCCAAAGCCAACGCCTTTGACGACCACCGGGACATTCACGGCCGCTTTCATGGCCTGAATGTTGGCGGCCCAGTGCGTAAAGTCCCGTTCGCCTTCGGGCATCACGGCTTCTTGCGGGGCATTGACATGAATTTGTAAGGCGTTCGCGTTTAAAAGTTCCACAACTTTCACTGCATCTTCCGGCGTTTTATCGGCGCCAATGTTCGCAAAGACAAATCCTTGAGGATGATGCGCGCGAATGGTGGAGAAACTCTCAATGGCGGAGGTTTCTTTAAGCACCACGGAGCCAGAGCCTGAGGCCATGGGCAAATCAAATTTCGCGGCCAGCTTGGCCAGGTCTGTATTGATCGCATGGGCTTTATCGGTGCCCCCGGTCATCGCGTTGATGAAGATTGGACCCGGAAACGTTTGGCCGCAATACTCGGTGGATAAATCCACCTCATCAATGTTGACCTTCGGCAATAAAACCGGTTCAAAGCGGACTTTATCGAAATCATTGGGGGTAAATGATTGTTTTAACGCTTCGGTGATGTGATCATTTTTTCTTTGCATCTAAAGACCTCGCTGGGTGAAAAATAGGATACGTTTGGACTAAGATTTGTTCGGCATTCCGTAAGGCATCTTCCGTGGGATAAAACGCTAAAATGTTATCGCCACCGCCGGCCCCCGAAACTTTGGGGATGCCCCCCGTGGCTTCAATGGCCACAAAAATGGGAATGAATGATTCTGGGATGATGGCGGGATCTAAAGCTTCAGCAAACATTAAATAGGCTTTATGAGCCGCGTGAATCTTGGCAAGTTGCGCTTCAACCGGGGCCGACTTAAAGGTATCTATGAGCGGGTTGATGGCATCGGCATAGGCTTTCACAAACGCTTCGTCGCGACGGGCCATGTAGGCGTCAACAAAAGGTTTGGACGAAACTTTTTCACCGGTATGAACAATTAAAAAGGGGGGGACTCCCACTGGGTCAATCACCATGTGGGACAGTGGATTTAACGTGGCGGGTTTTTGATAAAGGATGGCCCGGTCAAAGCTTGAAACGGCGAAGTCCCCATACGATGAGGTATCTTTTTCACTGGAAAGCGCCGCAATTTGAAAGATTTCTAGGGCATCCAATGGGCGCTCTAAATACGCCATAAAGGCTTTGATGAGCCCCACCCGGACGGCGCCGGAAGAGCCTAATCCATAGGGGATTTTCCCAGAATCCAGATGCGATTCAATGCGGATTTTCAAGGGCGTTTCGCATTTTTTTTCAGCATCCAACGGCGAGATATAAGGCAAGACACTGGTTAAAAGATTCGAAGGTAATTTTTGAGCCAGTTCTCCAAGCGAATCCGCTTCCATGATACCATCAAACGAACTTTCATAGCGATACGTTTGAGCCGGCGTGATGATCACATCCAGCCGCCGCATGGTCGGGGCAATGATGGCTTTGCTTTGCCGGTCCATGACCGTATATTCGCCCATGATGAAGACTTTACCGGGAACATTTACGTGCATATCCGGGCTCCTTCTAAGGCAATCTTACTATAGACGACGGGATAACCCAGTGTGGCTAAGAAGGTTTCGACTTTGTCTCGATGAGACGTTTCAAATAAAACTTTAATATTCGGTCCCGCATCGGCGGTGCCATACATGTTTAAACCTTGACTCCGGGCGTCTCTCAGGGCGTTAAAGACAGCCATGGAGGCGTCTGTTAAATAGGAGAAGCCCCCTCCCGATAAGGCAATGAGACCATGCATGTCAAGGGTGGAAGATTCCATCAGGGTGCCGATGGCGTTAAAATCATCGGCCGCCATCGCTTGAATCATCGCTTCCGCACGGTCACGGTTGCGCCGCTGCCAATCGTGGAAGTTGGGATGGGTGAGGCTTTGTTTCATTTGCGCCCTAGAACTCACCTTTTTCGGGCGGGTGTCAATCATGACCACGGCCATTTGATAATGGTCCGCGTGAAAAGGCACATTTGAAACTTGTCCATTTTCATGCCACATGACCGCCCCCCCTAACAAACTGCGTGTGGCCGAGCCCGACCCATATGCCGTCTGCTTCACCCACGCATCAAACGCTAACTCTGGGGCATAGGTTTCTTTTAAAAGCAGTGAAAACGCCGCAAAGCCCGACGCCGAAGAGGCCACCCCCGCCGCCGTAGGGGCGGTATTAACCGAGGAAATATGAACCTTCTCATCCGAGCTAAATAAGCGGAAGAAGGTGCGCATTTTTTCCAGCGCTTCCCCTTGAAGTGGGGTGCCGTTGAGGGTGAATTTAAAGGCATCGCTTGTTTCCAGTGTGGTTTCACTCCCTAAATCTTCAAGCGTGAGGGAAATCGATGGGGTCGAGGGTAAGACGGGATCTTCACTGGCTTTTCCCCAGTATTTAATCAGGGCAATGTTGATGGGCGCGTAGACTTTCATGCCGATAACCCTTTGATAAAGACATGGCTAAACCCATCGTTTTGCAGGGACGTTTGAAAGCTGAGGGCGCGCGTTTTATCATCAAACAGCGCAATCATGATGCCCCCCAGGCCACCGCCTGAGAGTTTTGCGCCCAGTGCGCCACTTTCGAGCGCTCGCTTCGTCAGGGCATCTAAGGTGGCATGGGATACCCCTAACCTTTTTAATAAAGCATGGGCTTCGTTCATTAACCGTCCCAGCACGTGCAGACTTTTGGCTTGAATCGCTTCTAAAGCACCTAATGTAATATGGCCGAGATCGGCGACCAGTTTACTCGCCTTTTTAACGTTCATTTGATCGGCGATGATTTCCACGGCTTCTTTGGTAGACCCTTTGACGTTGGAATAAGCCACGACGAGGTGCGCATCCAGATCGATGTCAATGGGATCGGGCGATTGATCTTTGCGGTATCTCAGCGCGTGATCATGGATGGATAAATAAGCATCAATCCCCGAGGGATTGGTGTGGAAATAGCTTTCGGAAAGTTGAATGAGTTCAAAATGGGTGCCCGCATCGAGCGGTTGATCGGTGAGGTCAAATGCGGCGCTGACGATGGCGGATGCAATGGCCGCCGAAGCCCCAAGCCCCGCGCCAACAGGAATGTCACTGCGCAGTTCAATGGTGACATCGCCCAAGGGAAGGATTTCCCTTAAACGCTTCATTAGAGCGATCAATCCTTCAAATCCAGACGTTTCTAAAGGACCGTTAAAAAAAGGACTGATCAGTTCGGTGGTTGAACTGGGGTCCATTTTGATATGGATGCGATGTTCATTGAGTGGCAAGGCAATGGCAGGATGATGATAGACCACCGCGTGTTCGCCAAACCAGATGATTTTACCGTGGGCCATGCCCACCCCAAATGGATTCATTAAGACTCCTTATCCTTTTATTATACAAAAAAATAACACCCATTGGGTGTTAGATTTTCGGGGCATTTTCAGGCAACTGACCCACCGTATGATAAAGCGCCCCAATCAAGGTGCCCCGGTCGGCCGAAGCGCCCCCAATCCACGCGTTCATGGCAAGCGCCGCTTCAAAGGAGTCGGTGTGATATAAGATGTGGAAGACCAAAGGCACCGCATCGTCAATGTGACATGCCGTGTTGACTGTGGAGCTAATGAACGTATCGGTGGGTTCGACCAACGCTTTTTTAAACCGCTCATCGGCCGGGGTTCCCGCGTCGATGACGGCTTGAATCGCATCGTGCATGGAATGAGAATTCAGGGCTTCTAAAAGAGCATCGAAGAGCTGATAATACGCTTTAAAGACGTCTTTATCGGTGAACGCTTGCGCCAGTTCAAACGCTCTTTCACCGGGAAGATTCAACGCTTTGACCGCCACATACGGCGCAAAGCCAATCATCTGATCATCATCCATCGGCAAGGGCGTTACGTCCACTTTATGCAGTTTTGCAATCTTATTAAAAACCAGCGCGCGGCCATACGATTCCACGTACCCCACGTAATCGCCACCCGGTTTGACGTGATCAAACACCAAATCTTGATAGTCTTTCGCGCTGAGATTCGGGTTTTCTCTTAAAGCATCCACCAACCATTTTAAAATATCCCCTTGCGCCGATCGATCGCCGACTTGCATGTGGGGATAGGCGAGAAACGCTTTTTCACTTTTGACGTAATCGTCCGGGTCTAACGGTTGAAAGAGTAAGCTTTTCGTTTCGGCCAGTCTTTTCAGATATTCTGGGTTATAAATCCAGTTATACGCCATCGAAGACGTGTTGCCTGTGTAGGCAAATTGCAGTATTTTTTCCATTGATTTTCACCTCATCTTAAGTGTATCAAGCCCATGGCTTTTGACCCATTCAAACGCCTTCAAAATGGCCTCTTGTAAACTTTTCACATCATAGTATAATAAAACACGCGCACGTTCCGGTAGCTCAGGGGATAGAGCAACAGTTTCCGAAGCTGTGGGTCGGGGGTTCAAATCCCTCCCGGAACGCCAATCGAAAAAATAAAAGACGCGTTAAGCGTCTTTTTTCATGAGCGATTGGATGGTATCTTCTAAGGCTTTGGTGCTCTCACACACATAGGTGGGGTGGTGCTCTTTGAGTGCGCCTTGGGTGTCAAACCCCCACGTGACGGAAGCAATCGGGATGCCCACGTTTTGACAGGAGACAATGTCACGAATTTCATCGCCGACATAAAGGACTTCTTCGGGCGCCAGTTGATATTGCTTTAAGAGTTTTTTCAGCGGCCGTTCTTTGCCAAAAAGTTTGGCCGCCCCAATGACTTCGTCCAGTTCTGTGATGTCATGGGCCGTTAAAAACGCATGAATATTATCGGCGTGATTCGACGATAAGATGACCATGGGAAGCTGGCCATGAAACTGCTTCAGTAGATGTTGGATGCCAGGGTAAAGTGCAGATTCATGAATTCGCTCTTTCATCATTTCCCAGGATTCTTTGAGTAATCTGGGGACTTTGCGAAACGGCACTTTGACCAGTTTCAACCGTTTGCGTATCGGCAGTTTGCGCATCGCTTCGATTTCATCGTGCGAAAGCACCGGGTAATCGTATTTACGGGCAATGTCTTGAAAGATTTCAATGGTGAGGGCCCGCGTATCTGCGAGGGTGCCATCAAAATCAAATACCACGAGTTTTAACATAGAAGCCTCCAAAAATGAGTATAGCATTATTTCAAAGAATGGCTGAGCTTTCATGCATGCGCATGCATTGAAAGCAACCCGTCTTAAAGCGTATACTAATCTTAGGTGATAAAGATGAAAAAAACATTAACGCTCTTAACCCTGTTGTTAAGTTTAACCTTGGCGGCCTGTGCCCAAAGTGCACCGACCATCGAATCCGTGGAGACGTTTGAACCCTTAACGGTGCCACGCTTCGCAGAATTCGATGATTTTGACTTGCCGGATTTTGTGAACGTGACCTATACCAACGGTGAACAAGCGGCACTCCCCGTCAATTGGGACATCGCGGAAGCCCGCTTTGACAATACCCGGATTGGCGATGCCGAACTGACCGGACGGTTTTTACTCCAAGATCAACTCAATCCCGATGAGCTCGCCCCAACAGTGCCTCTAAATATTGAACCCGTCGACTGGCGAACGACGCTTTCTAAAAACCCCAATTATTCGATGTTCAATCAAGCGCTCGAAGCGTCCAGTGTCAACCTCAGTGACCTTGGCGATGAATTTACGCTGTTTGTGCCCACCAATGAGGCCTTTGAAACGATTCTTGATTTACTGGGGCTTTCCATGAATGGCTTCTTAGAAAGTGACACGTTAGACAACGTCGTCATGTATCACATCATCGACGGTGAATACACCGCGCAAGGCTTACTGGGTGAAGTGCCTGCCGTCTTTGATACGATGGAAGGCTCCGCCTTAAACATGGACTTTGACGGTGAATTTCTCACCTTAAACGTGCTCAACCGTGTGGTCAGAACCAATGAACCCAACACCGACATCGCGATGCATCAAGTGGACGGCGTGTTGCTACCGCCTTCCACCTTTGAAGGCGACTTACAATCGGTCATCAACTCTCAAGCCCTCAACTTATTCACGGGGGCGCTGGGCGATTTAAACTTGGATGTCACGGAACTTTTAAGTTCGGAATTCACCATCTTCGCGCCCAACCAAACCGCGTTTGAAGCCTTGGCCGCAGAACGCGGGGTGACGGTGACCGAACTCTTAACGCAAGATGACATTGCCACCATTCTCACCTATCACATTGTGGAAGGGGAATACACCGCAGAAACCTTATTTTTAGAAGCCCCCACCGAACTGGTGAGTGTGGAAGGCAGCGTCCTCACGGTGGAAGTCATTGACGATGTGATTCACGTCAATGGGGTGCCCATTGAAGATTCCCAAACCACCGGTCAAATCGGCATCATCCA
>CAJXNT010000023.1 GCA_913057225.1 uncultured Mycoplasmatota bacterium | reverse complement strand
TTCCAGGCCGGTATTCATGAAGAAGACCCCATTCGGCATAAAGTAATTGAGGAGCGTGAGCGTATTGGCAAGGACTCTGCCCCCTTCACGGGATGCAAGGCGCGGGGTGTCGTGGGTTTCAGCGGCCGCAAACACGGGAAGACTCAAGTCTTTGGAATCTATGAAGAACTGTTTGGCTTTGCCTTCAAAGACCCTCGGTTCTTGAATGAAGCCATTGGAGATGATGAGGTTATAGCCATTGGCTTTCGCATCATCGGCGTATTTGGGGTTGAGCTCTTCGGCGATGAAGCCAAAATCAGGGTCGAGAGATCTCGCTTTCTCAATGATTTGATCGAGCAATGGTTTGGGCAGCGCATGGCCCATGTCAATGCGGGCGCCATCGATGCCAAACGTTCTTTGGAAATAAGGAATGATGTCTGCGAGCATATCCCAAAGCGGTTGATTGGGGTTTTGGCCGGGGTATAAATTGGCTTTGATGGTATCAAATAATATATACGGTGGCTGAGTCTTTTTGATGTAAGGCAGCGCTTCTTTTGGATGATCGAGATAGAGTCTAAAGAACGTAATGTCGGTCCACGGGGGTTGAGGGTCATTGATGTGATCGGAAAACGCCGGGGCGATTTTTAGGCCATAGGCCTGTTCAATCGCGGCGACGATGTCTTCGCTGTCTTGTATCTTTTCCCAGGTTTTGGGGTCGACCGTTTTCGGATCGTCACTGAAATAACTCAGGTGCTTTTTGACGTCCGCTGCGCCATACATCAATTTGAAATCTTCGGGTCTGGGCTGGGTCACCGGTGGAATGCCTTCAACTGCCGGGGGGGCGTAGTCTTTAGTGTGTTTCGACTTAATCCAGTAGAACCATTCGGGATGATCTTTGATGAAGGCGCTGTCGACCGCGTTGGTCCTTGGGATGATGTCAATCATCACTCGCATGTCTAAGATGTGACAGGCTTCCACAAAAAAGGCGAATTGGGCGTTGATATCCAGCGCATCGTCCACCAGGGGATCACTCAAATTGGGGTCAATCTTAAATAAATCTTTGATGCCATACGGACTGCCAAGTTCTCCTTTTTTATCTTTGAGCGAATATTCGGTGAGCGGCAGAAGATACATTGTATCGATGCCCATGGCTTTCAGCCTGGGCAGTAAAATCAACATTTTTAAAAAGGTGCCGGTTTCTTTAAACCCCCCAATGTTCGAATCTTCTAAGGCGCCGGAGCGGTCTGAATCCCACGCCGCGGTGGTGCGGATCAACGCGGAATAAATGGCCGCATGATGCAGCCAAGCACCGGCGTTTTTTGGGGCCTTTTTCGCATGCGAAGAAAGGGGAACGGTCGCATCTTTTTTCGGATGCAGATACACTTTTTCAAGCAGATCCAAATAAAAAGGGACTGGCTCAATCATGACTTCACCGGACCTTAAGGGGCGTCCAGGATGATCGATATAGTTCCAATAATCGGGGATGGTGTAATTCACCGGCCCCATTTTTTTCGTTTTTAAATGCGTATAAAGCGTATCGATGTGCGGTGCGTGCATGTCAGCCTCCTACCTTTAATTATACATAGAAAGCATCCCTTTAAACGGAAGATTTGAAAAAAAGTAAACGCTTACCGACCCCCGTGGCCCCTACATTTATTGGGGGGGAATTGGTATAATGAATTGTTAGGAGATGACACATGAAAAGACCTGTTGCACTGATTATTATGGACGGACTGGGCCTCACAGAAGCGGGGCCTGGAAACGCGGTCAGTCTGGCAAAAAAGCCAGTGTTAGACCGCTTATTTGACGCATATCCTCATAACACATTGACCGCTTCAGGGCTTGCTGTGGGCTTGCCTGAAGGCCAAATGGGCAACAGTGAAGTGGGCCATTTAAACATTGGGGGTGGCCGCATTGTTTATCAATCGCTCACCCGCATCCATCAAGCCATCAAAGACCAATCGTTTTTTCAAAATCCCGCGTATTTAAACGCCGTGGCGCATGTGAAAAAAAATCATTCGAAACTGCACATCATGGGGCTTTTAAGTGATGGCGGTGTGCATTCACACATCGATCACTTTAAAGCCATCTTGACGCTGGCCAAAAAAGAAAGCGTTGCGCCTGTTTATGTGCATGCGTACCTGGATGGTCGTGATGTTCCGCCACAATCGAGTCTGCAATATTTTGATGAGTTAGAAGGCTTCATGGAAACGGAAAACGTTGGAAAAATCGCCACCGTGCATGGCCGCTATTACGCCATGGACCGAGATAAACGTGCCGAGCGCACCGGCAAGAGTTATGATCTACTCACCCATTTTCAAGGGCCCACGTATCAATCGGCCACCGAAGGGGTAAAAGCCAATTACGACGCCGGCATTCACGATGAATTTGTCGTCCCATTTGGCATCGATTCTGAAGGCACCATCGGGCCGCATGATGCGGTCATCTTCATGAACTTCCGGCCCGACCGCGCCATTCAGATGTCGGTGGCGCTCACGAATCCAGAAAAATCCATCATTGCGCATGCGAACCCCATCGATGATCTTTTCTTTGTCTCTACCATGCATTACAGTTATGATGTCTTAGGTGAGATTGCCTTTGGGCTGCAGACGCTGGATAACATGTACGGCGAAGTCGTGGCTCAAGCGGGCCTCAAACAACTGAGAGCCGCCGAAACGGAAAAATACCCCCATGTCACGTTCTTTTTTGACGGCGGGGTCGATAAAGAAATCCCGGGGGCCAAACGCATCTTAGTCAACTCTCCGAAAGTGGCCACCTATGACATGCAACCGGAGATGAGTGCGTATGAACTCACCGAGAGAGTGCTAAAAAGTTTGGATGAAGACGATTTAGATACGGTGATTTTAAACTTTGCCAACCCCGATATGGTTGGACATACCGGCGACATTGAAGCCACCGTTAAAGCCGTTGAAACGGTGGATGAATGCACCGGTAAGATTGTCGATAAAGTCTTAGAACTGGGCGGTGTGGCCATTGTCACGGCCGATCACGGCAACGCCGAAAAAATGATCGCCGAAACCGGCAAACCTCATACGGCGCATACGACCAACTTAGTGCCTGTGATAATCACCGATAAACATGTTAAGATAAGAGACGGTGGCATTTTAGGCGATCTGACGCCGACGATGCTTGACTATCTGGATGTCGAAAAACCGAAAGAAATGACGGGATCATCCCTCATTCAAAAATAAAGGAGAAAACTATGCCATTTATATCTGATGTGTATGCCAGAGAAGTCCTCGATTCCAGAGGCAATCCAACGATTGAAGTGGAAATTTATACGGAAAGTGGTGCCTTCGGGCGGGCCATGGTCCCTAGTGGTGCTTCCACCGGGGAACACGAAGCCGTCGAACTCAGAGACGGCGACAAAAACCGCTACCTCGGCAAAGGCGTGCAAAAAGCCGTTGACAATGTCAACAAAGTCATTGCCCCAGAACTTTTAGGCTATGACGTGACCCGTCAAGTTGAAATCGATCAATTGATGATTGATCTCGATGGGACCCCCAACAAATCCAAACTCGGCGCCAACGCCATCTTAGGGGTATCCATGGCGGTCGCAAGAGCCGCGAGTGAATATGTCGGGTTACCGCTTTATCAATACTTAGGTGGATTTAACGCCAAAACGCTCCCCACGCCGATGATGAACATCATCAACGGGGGATCGCATGCCGATAACAACGTGGATTTCCAAGAATTCATGATCATGCCTGTGGGGGCGAAGAGCTTTAAAGAAGCTTTGCGCATGGGGGCCGAAGTCTTCCACGCACTCAAAGCGGTCTTAAAAGGCAAAGGCTATAACACCGCCGTCGGGGATGAAGGTGGGTTTGCGCCCAACTTAAAATCCAACGAAGAGGCCTTAGAAGTCATTTTAGAGGCCATTAAAAATGCCGGCTATAAAGCCGGTGAAGATGTCTTACTTGCCATGGATGTGGCCTCCAGTGAGTTTTACAACAAAGAGAAAAAAGTCTATAACCTTGCGGGTGAAGGCAAAGAACTCTCCGCCGAAGCGCTCGTGGATTTTTACGAGGACCTCGTCAGTAAATACCCCATTGTCTCGATTGAAGATGGGCTGGATGAAAACGATTGGGACGGCTGGGAAGTTTTAACCTCCCGTCTTGGGAAAAAAGTGCAACTTGTGGGCGATGATTTATTCGTCACCAACACGAAAAAACTCGCCGAAGGCATCGAACGTTCCATCGGTAATTCTATCTTAATTAAAGTCAATCAAATCGGATCGTTAACGGAAACCTTGGATGCGATTGAAATGGCCAAGCAAGCGGGCTACACCGCGGTGGTGTCTCACCGAAGCGGAGAAACCGAAGATGCGACCATCGCCGATATCGCGGTGGCAACCAACGCCGGTCAAATTAAAACGGGTTCGTTATCCAGAACCGATCGCATCGCCAAATACAATCAACTCTTACGCATTGAAGATGACTTGGGTGAAACCGCCAAGTATCTCGGGAAATCTGCATTTTATAATTTGAAATAACGCCATTGAGCCTCTCGCTGAGAGGCTCTTTTTTTGATTGGCGAGTCCCGCCTTTTTTGTTACAATACACCTTAGGTGAATTCATGATTTATATTCAGTATCTGGCCATTGCGTCGGTCATTGTTTATGCGACGTTGTCGCTGTCATATTATGTCGATGTGATCGACAAGCGGACCACCATTTCGGGGGCCCTTTTGGGTGGTGTGTTACTCGCGGCCATCACCAGTCTTCCCGAGCTCATCACCTCGTTAACCAGCGCCATTTATCTCGATGAAGGGGCGCTCGCCTATGGGAATGTATTAGGCTCTAATCTTTTTAACATCCTCATTTTGGCGGTCGTGGATTTCATCTTCATCAAGCACGTCTTTTTCAATGAAGTCAAAACCACCCTAAAACCGAGTCTCATTGTCTTCTTGATGTATCTCACGTTTTTGATTCCTCTAGGCCTAGACGTTTTAGGATGGGTTGAAAGCCGTGCGTGGACGTTAAATCTTGGCCTCACGCTCAATCTTTCCAGTCTTTTGATTTTGGGGTTATATGCCATTTCGCTCAGGGAATTGAATGCCCCCGAAGCCAGAGACGAAGACGATGATTCCCCGCTTTCGATGGGGATGATTATCATGCGGTTGTTATTTTGGGCCGTCATCGTCGTGGCCGGCAGTGTGGTGGTGACCTTACTCACCGAAGAGATCGCGCTTGAACTGGGGCTCACCCAATCGTTTGCGGGCGCCATTTTCTTAGGCGTCGCCACCAGTTTACCCGAACTCACCGCCGTCATTGCCCTCTTTAGACTGAGAAACTACACAGTAGCCCTCGGCAATATCATTGGCTCCAATGCGTTTAACTTCTTAATCATTGCGTTGACGGATCTTGCCGTCATCCAAACCGATATTTTCCAAGCCGCCATCCAAGATCCACTGATCTTAGAAAACCTGACGTGGCTCTTGCTTTTAGGGGCGTTAAACACTATAATACTTGCAGTTGCGCTCCTGAAAAAGCCAACGCAAAACAAACTGCTTTACTATTCATTTCCCGCCAGTATCGTTATCGTCTATAGCGTCTATTTACTGGCATCGATTTAGGAGGCCCCATTCATGGGATTCGTAGACATCTTACTCATCTTTATTTCGATTTTATTGGTGACACTGGTGGTCATTCAAAACTCAAAAGACAATGCGGCGAACGCATTCAGTGGTGAAAAATCCGATCTCTTTTCCAACAAGAAAGAGCGGGGCTTTGAACTCATCTTGTCGCGAGTCACCCTCGCCACAAGCGTGCTCTTCATTCTCATCTCCATTTGGGCTATGACTCTCTAAGACACTTAAAAAAAGTGTCTTTTTTTTCGCACGATAAGGAGTTTTCATGCAAGACATCGTATTAAAGTACCTCAAAAAACACCGACAAGCTTTCACCATTGATGCCCTATTTGAGGGCCTCAATCTGAAAGGGGCCGAGCAATTCAAAGCGCTCGCGAGAGCCCTCAATGAATTGGAAGCCCATCGCAAAGTCAAACTGGATGATGCGTTTCGCTACCGCTATATTAAGCCCGCCAAAACTTTGACGGGTCATTTAGACGTAAAAGCCAAAGGCTACGCGTTTTTAATTCCCGACGATCAAGACCATCCGGATATTTATATCCCCAAAGGCTACACCCTCAATGGGATGAATAAAGACTACGTGATGGTAGAAATTCGCCCCGGCAGTGGGCGCCGCCAAGAAGGCAAAGTCATCGACGTCTTAAAACGACATTACTCAACCGTCTTAGGGACCTTAAAACTCAAAAGTAAACGGCCCTATTTAAAACCGAAAGACCGGTCCATCAAGATTCCCATTTACCTCAAGAAAAAATCGCTCAATGGCCTTAAGCATAACGATTTGGTCGAAGTCAAAATCAAAGCGTATGACCCCTTGCATCTGCTCGGAGAAGTCTCCCGTAAAATCGGGGAAAAAGGCGATGCAGGGCTCAATATCCTGACCAAAATCATCAGCGCGGGATTTGATCCCGTTTATCCACAAAACGCGCTGGATGAAGCCGCCAAAATGACGATGAAAGAAACGTTTCACCGACAAGATTTACGCCGCTTAGAAACGTTCACAATCGACGGCAAAGACGCCAAAGATTTTGACGATGCGATCAGTTTTCAAGCCGATGATCACGGCTTTACGCTTTGGGTTCATATCGCCGATGTGGCGCATTATGTCACGCCGGGAAGTGGGATCGATCAAGAAGCCTATGCGCGTTCGACGAGTGTCTATCTCCCCACGCAGGTGCTTCCCATGTTGCCGGAAAAACTCTCCAATGATCTGTGCTCGCTGAAGCCGGATGTGGACCGTTTTACGGTGACGTGTGAAATGCATTTTAACGAGGATTATCACATCGATGACACGAAACTGTATGAATCCGTGATTCACTCCAACGCCCGGCTCACCTATTCCCGGGTCAACGATTTATTCAAAGGCAAAAAACCCACGGAAGAAGAAGTTCAGCTGTTAAAAACGCTCCGTCCCCTGAATGATTTTGCCAAGCGCTTAAGAAAAAACCGGATGGAGAAAGGATCGCTCGAATTTCACACCGATGAAGTCCAGTTTACTTTTGATAAAAAAAATCAAGCCAACCAGATCACCATCAAACGCACCGGTGAAGCGGAACACCTCATTGAAGAATGCATGCTTTCGGCCAATCAAGCGGTGGCCAGTTACTTAACCACGCGTAATCTCCCCGGCATTTACCGGGTGCATGATGCGCCTGAGCGTGACACCTTAGAAAAACTCGCCGAAGTGGCCCGCCACTTAGGCTTTGAAGTCTCCAAAGACATCGAACATCACGAAACGATTCAAGCCATGATCGAAGCGTTCCAAGAAACCCCGTTTGAAAAAGGCCTCACCATGCTGCTTTTAAGAAGCATGCAAAAGGCCGTTTACCAAGATCATCAAACCCCTCATTATGGGTTGGGGTTTGATGATTACTTGCATTTCACCTCCCCCATCAGGCGCTATCCCGATCTCATGGTCCACCGGATCTTAAAAACCTTTGTCTTTAACGATGCGCCGGCCAAAGAAAAAGATGCCCTAAGAAGTCAAATGACCGCCGTGGCGGCCCATACCTCCGCCAAAGAGCGCGATGCCTTGCAGCTTGAACGCGATGTGGTGGCCATGCATAAAGCCGAAACCATGCGCTCAAAAGTAGGAAACTGGTTCACTGGCATCATCACGTCGGTGGTGCCCTTTGGATTTTATGTCACCTTAGAAAACACCGTGGAAGGCCTGGTGCACATCTCAAACCTCGGCACTGAGTTTTTCCAATTTGATGATGAGACGCTTTCGCTGAAGTCCTTAGAGAGCGATAAAGCCTTTCATTTAGGCGATAAAGTCGTGATACAATTAAGTAAAGTTCACGTCTACGATGGGGAACTGGATTTCGTATTAGGAGACCCCAATGAAAGTCATCGCCCGGAATAAAAAAGCCTCGTTTAACTATTTTCTTGAGGAAAAATTCGAAGCCGGCATCGCCTTAAAAGGGACGGAAATTAAATCCATCCGAGCGGGCAAAGTCTCCATTCAAGATGCGTATGTGCGCATTAAAAATACGCAAGCGTACATCGTCAATATGCACATCGCCAAATACAAAGAAGGCAATCAGTTCAATCACGATGAAACCCGGACTCGTAAGCTTTTACTGCATAAAAAAGAAATCATCAAACTCCACAATGCCTTACAACTCGAGCGAAAAACGATTGTTGCGACGCAAGTGTATATCAAAGAAGGCCTCGCCAAATTAGAAATTGCCATCGGCACAGGGAAAAAACTTCACGATAAACGGCACACCTTAAAAACCAAAGATCAAAACCGGCGTTTAGAAAAAATCCACAAGCACACCTAGGAGGACGTATGTTGCCAGGAAACGGCCCTCAGGGTCAAGGCCACCCTCACGATCACGCCAAATTCACACTCGAAAAACACCGCGATCAACACCGACACGAACTCGAACATAATCGCTATCAAAAAAGCGGCTGGGGGACGTTATGGATCTTACTCGCCGTGGTGGGGTTTTTCTTCGGGCTCATGGTGATTTTTACCTAAAATTGCTATAATATATCTATGGGGTTGTTATTGGATTCGACAGGATAGCCCGCGTTTGATAAGCATGCCTGGGTGATGCCAGTGAAAACATCAAGGTTAAATATAACCGGAAACACTCAAACCGCTTTCGCAGCTTAAGAATAAGCGCGACTATGCATCTAAGACGTCTACGGCTTAGATTCGCATAGACATTTTAGTAGACTATATCTAGAATCTGCCGTCTTAAGAGCCTAGACGAACGCAATAAGACTCGCAATGCACTTGGAGGTGTTTGGCCGGGTGGATTGTTAAATCAAACTAAACACTAAGCATGTAGAAAGTGAAATGGCACCTATTCTGGACAGGGGTTCAAATCCCCTCAACTCCACCAATCTTGTCCCGATCCCAATTTATAGCCAAAAACCATCATATTCGACTAAAAATTGGCATTAATGACAAAAAATGAGCCTTAAATTAAAGGCTCTTTTTTTATGATTCAATTGATATTATACCGCAAACGGTATAATATGAAATTGAGGTGATACGATGAAATACCTTACAACCGGAGATATCGCCCGAAAATGGCGTGTCAACGACCGAAGAGTCAGAGTTTTATGTGAAGAAGGCCGGGTGGATGGGGCATTTAAAGTGGGCAATACTTGGATGATTGCTGAAGATGCATCAAAACCGTATGATGCTCGAAAAGCCATAAACAAAGCATATGCCGGGTTGAACTTTGATTTCACTGAAATAGACACATTAAAAAGAGAAATTGATACGTACAGACCTCTAGCTAAAAATAGCGTAAAATCACTGCATGAAAAACTCGTTGTTGAATGGACCTATCATTCAAATGCCATCGAAGGCAATACCCTTACACTCTCAGAAACGAAGGTCGTGTTAGAAGGAATCACCATTGGCGGAAAAAGTGTGATTGAACATTTAGAAACGATTAATCATAAAGAAGCGATTGAATACTTAGAAATGCTTATCCATGAAAAAAAAGATCTCACGGAGTGGATACTTAAAACTATTCACCAGCTCATTTTAAAAGAAATTGATGACGATCATGCGGGGAAATATCGATCTGAAAATGTCGCCATTAGTGGTGCCACACACATTCCCCCCAACCATATGCTTGTGCCTGAATATATGCAAAAATTATTTGCCGAATATGAGCAACAATGGAATGCGTATCATCCCGTTGTAAAGGCTTGCTTATTGCATGGTGAATTTGTAAAAATTCATCCATTTATTGACGGTAATGGTCGAACCGCACGGTTGCTACTCAATTTTGAATTGATGAAAAATGGCTATCCACCCATTGTGATCACCAAGGAAAAAAGAGCTGAATATTACGCCGCATTAGACATTGCCCACACCACGATGGATTACTCAAAATTCATTCAGCTCATTGCAGATTTTGTCGTCGCGTCTGAATCGTTATGGCTTAGGATCATGTCTTGACCCATAAACTCATGAATCATTAATATAAAGAATGTTGAAGGGTATCCTCCTTTAATTGAGCGATTGGAAGGGTATCCGATACGAATTAGACTCTAGGATTCTCAACGCCACCCATCTAATCCCTAACCCTAAATTTAGGTGGGAACCATAGTTTTCATTTAAAAATGGAGGTTAAACACACAAAGAGCCCTATAAAAAAGGCTCTTTTTTTATGGCTTTACGTCACGACCATGATTGAAATCATGCGACTTCAAAAAACGACGTGTGATATTGAAATATAGGACCCCATCCATACCTGCCATCACTTTTTCACTGTGGTCGTAAGGGCCTCAAAACATTGAAGGACTTCACCAATCAAGTGATTGTTTTGAAACCTTACTCAAACACGCATGATTTTTGATTGTATAATCTTTGAATTTCGATTAAAATAATATGTAAGCGCTTTGGTAGAGGCCACTGGATATAATTATGCTTTAAATCGTCTCCATTCTACCCATGAGATTCCCCTCCCAACTTTTAAATTTACAAGATGATATCTGACACTAGAAGTTGGGTTTTTAATTGCTCTAAACGCAAAGTAAAGCACCGTGATATCGCTGTCTTTAAAGGACAGTCAAAATATCAAAAATTACATTTTACAGGAGGATTACGATGCACCCA
>CAJXNT010000022.1 GCA_913057225.1 uncultured Mycoplasmatota bacterium | reverse complement strand
GAGACTAACATTTACGCCATGGTCGGTGATACCGACGTGATCGCCCGTGTCGATGCGCGTGCAGACATCAACATCGGCGATGAACTGGATCTCGCCTTAGACATGAACAAATGTCATTTCTTTGATCCTGAAACCGAACTTCGAATTCGTTAATCTAAATAGCCGTTCAATCCTGAACGGCTTTTTCTTTGTTTTTATCTTGGAAGAAATGCTGCATCAACAAACTTAATCTTTTAAACTAACCCCATGATAGAAATCATTTATCGAGACTCTCAAGGCATGTGGATCATCCAAACAACGCATAAGTTTTTTAAGGTGCCATCGATCGAGCATTATTTCAATGAATTGCTAAGACCACAATTAACGACGTTAGAAGGCCGGTTAAAAGCCACTAGGCATGTACTAAATCAAACCCGCAATGTGCCGCTATGGCTGAATCATGCATGCTGTTTGATGGTAATTCCCAACCATACTTGTCCCGAACGCATCTATGTGAATGGGGGTGTTTTGAGCCATATCGTTCAAGATAATTCAAAGACTGAACTCCGTTTCAAATCTTCGCATGTTTTTGTGTGTTCAAAGACTCTAAAAAATCTCAATCAAAGATGGCAAAAAGTGCTTGAAAACCATCAAAAACTCAATCAAATCTTTGGAATAGCATGTCAAAATCCACCTTGGTAAAACCTACTTTTTTTTGTATAATAAAGGCGCTTTGAAAACAGTTTGGAGGAAAGTATGAACTCGTTAGAATCACTCCCATTAAAAAACCAAAAAGTTTTGGTTCGTTTGGACCTAAACGTTCCCATTCAAGACGGAAACATTACCGATGATAACCGGATCCTTGCGGTAAAGCCCACACTTGATAGCCTCATCCAAAAAGGCGCAAAAATCATCATTTTATCGCATTTGGGCCGTGTCAAAACCGAAGAGGATAAAGCGAAAAATTCTTTAAAGCCTGTGGCTTTAAGACTATCCGAAGTGATGAATCAACCCGTTACATTTATTCCTGAGACCCGCGGTGAAGTGTTGGAAAAAGCCATTGATGCTTTAAATCCAGGCGAATTACTCATGGTCGAAAATACCCGGTATGAAGATGCTGACGGAAAAAAAGAATCCGGCAACGACTTAGAACTTGCGAAATACTGGGCAAGCCTTGCGGATGTTTTTGTCAATGATGCATTTGGGACATTGCACCGTGCACACGCATCCAATGTGGGCATTGCCAGTCTTATGACCCATAAAGCCCCAGGCTTATTGATCCAAAAAGAGCTGGATGTATTTAACGAAGCCTTAAAAAACCCCAAACGTCCCTTTGTGGCCATTTTAGGAGGCGCGAAAGTCTCGGATAAGATCGGGGTGATTAAGAATCTACTCTCCATCGCCGATAAAGTCATTGTGGCGGGGGGGATGAGTTACACCTTTTTAAAAGCTCAAGGCTATGAAATTGGCACCAGCCTCGTCGAAGACGATAAACTCGACTTAGCCACTTCACTTATGGAAGAAGCTGAAGGGAAATTAGAATTTGCGGTGGATTATAAACTCACCAAAGCATTTGACAACAATGCGGACATTCGGATTGCCGATTATGATGATTTTAAGCCGGATGAAATGGGGCTGGATATTGGACCTAAATCTTTAGAGAAATTCAAAGCCATTCTAAAAGAGGCAAACCAAGTAATTTGGAACGGTCCTGTGGGTGTGTTTGAAATGTCCAACTTCGCCAAAGGCACCGAAGGTATCTGCGAAGCGTTAGCTTCTCTCGATCACGCGACCACCATCATTGGGGGTGGCGACAGTGCCGCCGCGGCCATTCAAATGGGATTTAAAGATAGTTTTACCCATATATCCACCGGGGGCGGCGCTTCTTTAGAATTTTTAGAAGGTAAAACACTCCCAGGCCTCAAGGCACTGGAGTAGGAGAGACCCATGAAAAAAGAAATCTTGATTAAATCAACCTCAGGCATTCACGCATCCCTTGCGAGTAAAATTGTTCAACTCTCGCATCAATACGAAGCGGATGTCAAACTGCACTACAATGATAAAGTCATTGACATTGCCAGTATCTTAGGGCTCATGTCTCTCGCTGTCCCGGAAGGTGAAAACATCACGCTTGTTGCGGACGGAAAAGATGCGCAAAATGTCATCGATGCCATCGAAAAAGTCATAGGATAAAAAGGAGTATTTATGCGAACCCCCATCATAGCGGGTAACTGGAAAATGCATAAAACCCGCGATGAAGCTTTAGAATTCATTTATGCGGTGGCAGACAAAATGCCAGATAAAGAAAAAATAGAAACGGTTGTATGTGCGCCAGCTCCACTTCTTAGAAGTCTGGTCAAACGACAAGGCGATCACTTAAGAATTGGGGCCCAAACGATGCATGAAAGCGACGAAGGGGCCTTTACCGGTGAAGTGTCGGCCCAATTACTTAAAGAACTTGGTGTGTCGTATGTCATCATTGGTCACTCAGAGCGAAGAGCCTACTACAATGAAACCGATGAAAGCGTAAATCTCAAGCTTAAACAAGCCTTAAAAACAGGTTTAAAACCCATTGTGTGTGTGGGAGAATCTTTGGACATCCGTGAAAGTGGAAAAACCCAAGAGTTCGTGACCGATCAAATCACTCAAGCCATGCAAGATTTAGATGCAGACGCTATGGAAAAAATCATCATTGCCTATGAGCCGATATGGGCGATTGGCACGGGAAAAAGTGCGACGAGTGCGGATGCCAACGAAACCATCGGCCAAATACGCGCACATCTTAAAGCATTAAAAGGGGATGTGGCTAACAAAGTGCGAATCCTTTATGGCGGGTCGGTCAAACCGGCTACGATTCAAGGTTTGATGCAAGAACCCGAAATTGATGGAGCATTAGTCGGGGGGGCTTCATTAGAATCCAGCAGCTTTTTAGAGTTGGTTCATTATTCAGATTAATAAAAAAAGTGTCTCTTTCAAAAGAGACACTTTTTTACTGTTATCGGTTATAGAATTCGACGATGAGATTTTCATGAATGTCCGATAAGATTTCGGAACGTTCAGGAAACCGAACAAACGTGGTTTTGAACGTATTTTCATCGTAGTTGACAAACTCTGCGCGCTGACGGACGTTGGCAAGATTTTCTTTGATGAGCGGCACGGAGCGTGATTTTTCTTTCAGTTCAATCACTTGGCCGGGTCTAACGCGGTAAGATGGGATGTCTACTTTTTTACCGTCAACTAAGAAGTGACCGTGTGAGACGAATTGTCTCGCTTGCTGACGGGTTCTCGCATAACCCCCGCGGTAAACGAGGTTATCCAGTCTGGATTCAAGTAAGAACAAAAAGTTTTCACCTTGAGGCCCTTCGAGCTTTTTCGCCTCATTGAAGGTTTTTCTGAACTGACGCTCATTCAACCCATAGGTGTATCTCACCTTTTGTTTTTCTTGAAGCTGAACGCCGTATTCAGAGATCTTTCCGCGCCGCTGGCCATGTTGGCCGGGCGCATAATTGCGTTTGGCAATTTCATTGCCGGTTTCTGTGATGGAATATTTAAGCCGTCTGGCTTTTTTCCATGTGGGACCTGTGTACCTGGACATAACGTATTCCTCCTTATTTTTTTGCGCTTAAAAGAAGGTCAAATACCCATGCAAGAAGTCGGATGATTTTAATCGGTTCACCTTGTCAGCGAAGGCTACTATGAAACCTTTCAGGAGTCATACCGAAGATTCTTGGGTGTATTTGTAGCTGCCTTTACTACGCAAGCGTGATTATAGCGGACGCTTGGACGTTTGTCAACGTGATTGGGATGGATCTTTGTCTTAGGCTCGAGAGAGTTTGGGAGCTTTTGAATGCTATAATCAATTGAGATGTTTGTCTTATAACTTAAATTAAGGGATATAATCTAGATTATGATTACCTCAGTTCAAAATCCACTGGTTAAATCTACGACCAAACTTCATCAAAAAAAATATCGGGATCAAATGAGCTCGTATTTAGTCATCGGTGAACATGAACTGGGTGAGGCTTTGAAATATGGAAAGGCACGCCATCTGTTTTCAATCGATGATACGTATCAAAAGGTCTCCCCTCACGTGATGAAAAAAATGACGGGAGGCATCAAGTCCAATGTTTTAGGCGTATTTGAAAAGCCTAAACCAAAAGCACTTAAAGAAAAAGTGTTGGTCTGTGAAAACCTTCAAGACCCAGGGAATATGGGCACTCTCATGCGAAGTGCGGTAGGGTTTGGGTTCAACGATGTCATCTGTATTGGTGGCGTGGATCCTTACCATCCAAAAGTGATCAGTAGTTCTGAGGGTTATTTCTCTCATCTCAATATTCTTGTGCTTAAATTTGAAGACGCAGTAAGAGCGCTCGATGGGTATCATCATGTGCTCACCCAACCTGGAAGTGTCAAACATTCTATCCCTCAAAAACCCTTGGCTCTGTGGTTGGGCAATGAAGGTCAAGGACTCACCCAAGATGCTTTGGGATTAAAAGGAACATCGTGGGGCATTCAAACCGGAACCATCGAGAGTTTGAATGTGGCCGTGGCAGGATCCATCATCATGCACGCTTTGAAAGATGTTTGAAGCCTTGATAAAGCGTAAGAACCATGCTAATATAAATGTACATCATTGAAAACTGAGTGGGTCAAAGCCCACTCTTTTATTGCCTAAATGATGAGGAGAATTAAATGAATTTAGACTGGCTAAATGAAGTCTTTGAACCTCTTGAGTTTGATATCTATGACGCCAAAATAAAAAAAGATGCTTTGGGCCCCTTACTCACCGTTGAAATTGAAAAAAAAGGTTACATTACGTTTGAGGATTGCCAAATCGCTTCAAATAAAATCACCGAAGCCTTAGAAAAAAAAGATCCTCACTCAGATTTAAGAATTGAAGTCGCATCGGCCGGCGCGGAAAGAGCCCTTAAAACCCATCAAAACTATGTGAATGCCTTGGGTAAAACCGCGTTCATTAAAACTGAAACCAAGAGTTATAACGGTATCATCGAATCAGTCCAAGAATCCAACCTTGATTTAAAACTTAAAGATACAATTATTACCATTCCCATGAACGACATCATTGAAGCACACTTGACCATTGTCTTGTAGGAGGACACCATGCAATCCAAACCATTTTTTGAGGCCCTTGACCAAATCGCCAGTGAGCGCGGGCTAGAAAAATCTCAAATTCTTGAAATTTTAGAACGTGGGCTTTTAAATGCCTATAAAAAAGCGTATCAATCCCAAGACCAAGCCCGCGTGGAATTCAATGAAGACAAATATGAAATCCAAATCATGGCCGATTATCTGGTGGTTGAAGAAGACCCTGGGCTCAACGAAATGACCTTGACAGAAGCCCGCAATCACAAAAAGAAAATTAAAATTGGCGAAACTCTAACCCTTAAAATTACGCCCAAAGATTTTGGCCGAATCGCTGCGGTTTCCGCGAAGCAAATTCTCACCCAAGGCCTCAAACAACTGGAAAGAGAAAAAGTCTTCACCCACTTTAAATCGCTTGAAGGGGAAATGACACTGGCTGAAATCGTCGTCATCAATAAAGATTTCATCACCCTCGATTTGGGGTGGGATTTAGAAACCAGCCTTCCACGAAAAGAACTCTTAAAGAGCGATGAAATTCGGATTGGCTCACGCCTTAAAGTCTATATTTCTAAAGTCGAACTCACCCCAAAAGGGGCCAAAGTTTACGTATCTAGAACCGATAAAAACCTTGTGAAACGTTTGATTGAACAGACTACACCGGAAATTGTGGATGGGACGATTGAAATCATGGGACTCGCAAGGGACCCAGGGTCACGGACGAAAATTGCGGTCCATTCGCACGATGCGAATGTCGACCCTGTGGGCGCCGTCGTCGGCCATAAAGGAAACCGCATCAAAGAAGTGCTCGATGCGTTAGGTGGCGAGCGCGTGGACGTTTATAAATGGAGTGAAGATTCGAAAGAACTGATCAAAAACTCACTCGCACCCGCGAGCGTTTATGCCATAAATGTGTTCGAAAAAGAAAAAGAAGCCACCGTCATCGTGGAAGATATTCACTTTACGAGTGCCATCGGCTCCAAGGGTCAAAACGTCCGGTTGGCGGCGCAATCATCGGGCTATAAAATTGACATCAAATCCATCAGTGACGCGAAAGAGTTAGCCATTGAATACACCCCGTTAATCCCGGAGGTCAGTGAGGATGAAACCCCGCAAAATCCCGATGCGTAAATGTGTGGTCTCTGGGGAAATGGTGGAAAAAAAACGCTTACTCAGAGTCGTCAAGAATAAAGACGGCGAGGTTTTCTTTGATCGCACTGGGAAAGCCAATGGCCGCGGGGCGTATGTCAAAAACGACGAAGCCCTCATCCTGAAAGCCAAAAAACATCACATCCTCGACCGCATTTTAGACATAAAAGTCCCCGATGAGGTGTATGACGCGCTTTATGAATACGCAGAAACCCACATCTAAGGTGAATGCCTTAGGGCTTGCCTATAAAGCGGGCGCACTCATCACCGGTGAAAAACGCGTCTTAAGTCAGCTATCCACTGTAAAAATGTTGATTTTAGCGAGTGACGCCGCGCCGAATATCACTCAAAAAGTCTTAAAAAAAGTGCAGTTTTATCACATTCCACTCATTCATACGTGGAATAAACTTATCTTAAGTCAAAGCATTCCAGGGACGCCAGTATTAATTGGCGTCACCCAAGCATCATTCATTTCACTGCTTAAAAAGGAGGCATCTGATGGCCAGAAAACAAACACGTCGGTCCAAAGGTCCTAAAAAAAATACCATGAAAATGCCCCAAACCCCGAAAAAACTTCCCGATGTTTTAGAGTACGAGGCGGGGATTAATGTCGCCGTACTCGCCGATAAACTCAACCGTCCGATTACGGACGTCATCAAACGGCTCATGAAACTCGGAGTCATGGCCAATCAAAACCAAGTCTTAGAACGCGATGTCATTGAACTCGTGGCTTTGGAATATGGCGTACCTGTTGAAGATAAAGTTGATAAGGTGAAATTTGAAGAGATTCAAGACGAAGAATCGCCTGAAAATCTGGTGGTGAGACCCCCCGTGGTGACCATCATGGGCCATGTCGATCACGGAAAAACCACCCTATTGGATACCTTGAGAAATGCCCGCGTCACCTCCGGTGAAGCCGGGGGCATTACCCAACACATTGGGGCATACATGTATCACACCGAGGATGGTCAAGCGATCACCTTCATTGATACACCGGGGCATGCGGCCTTTACAGAAATGCGGGCTCGTGGGGCCAAAATCACCGATATCACCATTTTAGTGGTGGCCGCCGATGATGGCGTCATGCCTCAAACCAAAGAAGCGATTGACCATGCGAAAGCGGCCGATGTTCCCATCATCGTCGCCGTCAATAAAATGGATAAACCGAATGTCAATCCCGATAAAGTCAAACAAGAACTCGCGGAATTTAATCTCATCCCTGAAGAATGGGGCGGCGATACGATATTTGTTGAAATCAGTGCCCTCAATGGGACAGGCCTCGATAAGCTGTTAGAGATGATTCTTTTGACCGCGGAAATTTCGGAAATCAAATCCAATCCGGACGCCTTGGCATCTGGCACCGTGGTGGAAGCCAAACTTGATAAACAAAAAGGGCCCGTGGCCACCTTGCTCGTTCAAAACGGAACCCTCAAACAAGGCGAATCCTTTGTGGTCGGGAATACGTTTGGCCGCGTACGGAACATGCAAAATGACCTCGGGGAAACATTAAAAGAAGCAGCCCCATCCTTTGCCGTCGAAGTCACAGGGCTCTCAGACGTGCCGAGTGCCGGAGATCCTTTTAAAGTCTTTGAAAGTGAAAAAGAAGCTCGCCAAATCTCCGAAGAAAGAAGTTATAGAGCCCAAAAAGAATCCCAAGAATCCAGTGGGGCCTTATCCCTTGATTCTCTTTTCGAAGGCATGGATGGGTCCAAACAACTCAATCTTGTTGTCAAAGGCGATACCCAAGGATCGATTGAGGCCTTGAAAGCCTCGCTTGAAAAAATCGATATTGAAGGCGCACGGATTGATCTTGTGAGAACCTCCGTCGGCCCCATTACGGAAACCGATGTGGCACTCGCACAAGCCTCTGGGGCCATCATCATTGGATTTGGGGTCAGACCCACCGGGGCCGTCCGGGAAATGGCCAAAGAAAAAGGCATTGAAATTCGTCTTTACTCGATCATTTATAAAGTCATCGAAGAGATTGAACTGGCCATGACAGGCATGCTCGATCCAGAATTTGAAGAACAAGTGACGGGCCAAGCGGAAGTCAGAGACACCTTCAAGATTTCAAAAGTCGGAACCATTGCAGGGTGTTATGTGACCGATGGATTCATCAAACGGGATGCCTTAGTGAGAATTATCCGAGACGGGGTGGTCGCCTATGAAGGAAAAATGGCCTCCCTTAAACGGTTTAAAGATGACGCCAAGGAAGTCCGTCAAGGCTTTGAGTGCGGCATCATGATTGAAAACTACAACGATTTAAAAGTCGGCGACATCATCGAAGCGTCAAACATGGTTGAGCTCAAACGATGAGCCCAAAAATCAAACGGTTGGAATCGACGATTATCCGTGTGCTATCGGATATTTTAAATCACGAAGTGAAACATCCGGACATTGACTTTTTAACCTTGACCGCGACTAAGCTGACCACGGATTTATCGCATCTTAAGGTCTACTACACATTATTAAACAATGACGAAGAAACCAAAGAGAAAGTCGCGCTTGCCTTAGAAAAATCGAAAAGTTTCATTCGTACGATACTCGTTCAAAAGGTCAAGATGCGGAAGTCACCAGCGCTTCATTTTATGTATGATGAATCGCTCGAACGTGGCAATAAAATTGCCGCCGGCCTCAAAAAAGTCTTATAGGTAAGCGAAAAGCTTACCTTTTTTATATGCTATACTAAATGCGTGATAAAATGCCGATAAATCAAGTGAAAGAAACCTTAAAAAATGTGCCTCAAAAACCCGGATCTTATCAAATGTATGACGCGAATAATCGCGTCATTTATGTCGGTAAAGCGAAAAACTTAAAAAACCGATTAACGAGCTATTTTACAGGGTCTCATGACCATAAAACCACGAAGATGGTCAGTGAAATCGATCATTTTGAATACATCATTACCGGCAGTGAAGTGGAAGCGCTCATTTTAGAGTTGGATCTCATCAAAAAATATCAACCCAGATTTAATATTTTACTGCGGGATGATAAGTCGTATCCTTATATTGAGATAACCCGAGAGAAACACCCTAAGCTTCAAGTGACCCGCCGAGTATCCAACAAGAATAAGCGCTTGTTTGGCCCGTACCCGAATGCCAAGGCAGCCAGAGACACCTTAAAAATTCTCAATCAAATCTATCCCTTAAGAAAATGTCAAACCCTCCCGAATGAGCCGTGTCTTTATTATCACATCGGTCAATGCATGGCCCCATGCATCAATAAAGTGGATGCAAACGAATACACGAACATTATTGGAGAAATCACGCGCTTTTTAAGAGGGGACATTAAGCCCGTTTTACAAACGCTTGAAACGAAAATGGCTCAGGCGTCTGAAAACTTAGCGTTTGAACGCGCTTTGGAATACAAAGAGGCCATTGAATCCATCAAAGTGACGACCGAAAAACAAGCCATTAATCTCAAAGATTTGAAAGATCGTGATTTCATCGGCTTTGCGTATGATGACACCCATATTGCGCTGGAATTCTTTTTTGTCCGGGCGGGTAAAATCACGGCGCGTGATAAAAAGATCCATGCCTACTATGTAGACCCTGTGGAAGAAGCGCTTTCTTACATCATTCAGTTTTATGAGTTTTATCCCGCGCCGAAAGAGATTATGATTTCAGAACCCGCGTGGAAAGAATCCCTCAGTGCCATTTTGAACTTACCGGTGTTAACCCCGCAACGAGGGGCTAAAAAACACATGATGGATGTGGCCGGGGCAAATGCACTTGAGACCCTCTCCACGCATAAATCCAAAGTGAATCAAGCGTACGAAAAAACCTTTGGCGCTCTCGAAGAACTCTCAGAAATGATTGGGATTCCGGTGCCCTACCGAATTGAAGCGTTTGATAATTCGCATATTAAGGGTGAATTCCCCGTTTCTGGGATGGTCGTCTATCAAAACGGAAAGCCCGACCGCCACAGTTACCGGAAGTATAAATTAGAAGCTTCATCCCGCCAGACGGGGGATACCGAGCAGCTGGAAGAAGTCCTTTATCGCCGCTATCAAAAAGTGTTACTGGAAGATCTTAAACGTCCCGATCTCATCATTGTCGATGGGGGAATTCATCAACTGAATACCACAAAGACAATTTTAGCCTCACTTAAGCTAGATATTCCCTTTATTGGATTAGCTAAGTCCAAAGATCATAAGACCGATTATCTCCTTGATCAAGACGGAACCACGTATGAACTCAAAAAAAACAGTCGCGTTTTTCAACTTTTATCGAGCATCCAAGAGGAAGTTCACCGATTTACGATTACCTTCCACCAAAATTTAAGAGATAAAGGCCTATTTGATTCGGCGCTCATGGATGTTCCTGGGATTGGGCCAACATTAAGAAAACGTCTCATTGAAACATTCAAATCTTTAAACCGAATCCAAGAAGCTTCGGATGAATCATTAAAAAAAATTGGGCTGAATGAAAAAACCATTCAGGCGTTAAGAGATGCCTTTAAGGAGACCGTATGATTGTATATGGCATCATTGAATCCTTGAGTGAATCTCGGTTACTCATTCTTTATACCCGGCAAAAAACCTACCACATCAAACTCCAGCGGTCCCTTTATTTGAGATACAAGCCCTTATTACTTAAACATCAACGCGTGGTCGCATTCATGCGCAAGGAAAAATCACACTGGAAAATTGATCGCTTCTTAAAAGTGTTAACCCCGAATGGAGCCATGCTTAATCCTCTCTTTCATCAAAACCAGGTTTTAAGCGAGGCGAAAGCACTCATCAATGCGATGGATTATAAACTCTTTATCGATTTTGAAATGAGCATGCATCCGTATTACTATTCGCCTTCATTTGTCTCAGAAATCATTCAAGTGGGCTGGGTTTTAACGGATCCTAAGGGGGAAGAAGTAGAAACTTTTAAGACCTATGTCAAACCCGCTTTATTTCCGACCCTCACCGAACGAACACTCAAGTTTTTGAGCGTTCGCCAAAAAGAGATTGATAAGGGCATCTCATTTCACACACTCTACGAGCGCTTTGAGAAACTTTTAGAGACGTATCATCCCGCAATATTTACATGGGGTTCGAACGATGAATCTATGTTTAAAGACACACTCAAAAGACACCATCTAAAGCTTCACCCAGAACTCAGATTCATCGACCTACTCAAATTGCACAAACACGTTTACATGTATAAAAATGATTTGGGCTTACAAAAAGCGTATGAAATGTATGGGAATCACTCACAAACCCCTCAACAACACGACGCCTTAGATGACGCAATCATGACCAAAGAGATATTCAAAGGCTTTAAAGCCTACTTAAATGGCCCTAAACCGGTTCTAGCGAGTTATTATTTGCATTCTTAAGGAGATACTATGCGTAAACGAACATTAATTACAGGTGGGGCTGGATTTATCGGCTCTCATTTATCCAAAAGGCTCATTGATTCAGGCCACGAAGTCATCTGCGTGGATAATTTCTCTACAGGGTCCAAAGCAAACATTCTTGAATTATTGGACCATCCCTATTTTGAACTCATCCGCCATGACATTAATTTCCCGCTTTACGTGGAAGTGGATGAGATTTATAACTTGGCATGCCCGGCAAGCCCCGTTCAATATCAAAAAGATCCCGTCCAAACCATGAAAACCAATGTGGTGGGGGCCACCAACCTCTTAGGCCTTGCCAAAAGGCTTAAAGTCCCGATCCTTCAAGCTTCGA
>CAJXNT010000021.1 GCA_913057225.1 uncultured Mycoplasmatota bacterium | reverse complement strand
TCGACTTGCCACTGGATGGTCACATCGGCGTTTTCAGGCGTCACGGCCGCGGTTAAGGTTTCACCGACTTGAGCCGTCCCTTCAATCGTGACACTTTCAACGGCCACACACGGGGTGGACGCATCTTCTAATACTTGCGTTAAACTCACGTCTTCATTGATTTCACTATCTAAATCAAAAGGCGTATCCCCGCAAACCATAGAATCGGTGTAATACCCCACAAAATTTTCGGGTTCTACCGGTAAATCCGCACGATTTAATGCACTGCCTTTTGGAAGCTCAATGGTTTCAATCAGCTCGCCCGCTTCATTCAACAGGTCAACGGTCACCGTTTCAGGTGCACTTGGAATGGCTTCAAATTTGGGATAAAGCGTGAGGGATGCTTCAATGAACTCTTCATCAAACGCTTGCGTGAGGGATTCATCGGTGAACCATCCCACAAAAGTCGCCCCTTCTTGCGACGGGGTTTCTAAGTCACTGACCGGTATTGGATTCTCTGAGACAATGACGTCTCCATTCACATTGACCTCAATGACGGGTGGGGTGGGATCAGGCACATCATTCACCACCACATTCACTTGATCATAGATGTCGCCGTTTTTCGCTTGAACACGGACGGTCACCCGGCCAGGTTCTAATGCTTGGATGCGACCATTAACGACGGTTAAAATGTCGTTGCTGGAAGAAATCCAGGTTAACCGGTCGTTGGCGATGGTGGTGGTAAACCGGAGTTGGTATTCTTCCCCTTCATCCACGGTCACCGACGTTTCCGTAATTTCAAGGGTCTCAACTGGCGCTTCTTGACACGCGGCCAGAGTTAAGAGAAGCGCAAACATAACCACCATAATGCCCCATGGTTTAAAATTGGATATTTTCATAATCTATTCCCCTTATTTGTATTTAATTTATGTAAATTAATACTAAAATTATATGCGATTTAGACATTTATATCAATCTATCGGGCATAAAAAAAGCACTCGGATTCCGAGTGCTTTTTGGGGCTTTACGCGTGGATGAGTGTTTTGACGTATTGGGCAATCGCAGGGGCGGCGGTCACCCCAGGAGAGTCAATGCCCGCCACGTGAATGAAGTTGGGGTGTTCTACCGAGCGTTTGATGTAAAAGTCATGATAATCCGTGGTGGCCCGGATGCCCACATAAGTATCGATGACCGTATCCATGGGAATGTGTTTGACTAGATCTTCGATGCCTGCTTTGACGGCGTTGAGGCCTTCGTCGGTGGGGGTGTCATCGGTGAGGGATTCTTGGTATGTGGATGTTGGGCCTAAGCGAATCGTGCCATCCGGTTGAGGGATGACGAGAATGCCTTTGGTGATTTTATTGGGCATGGGGAAGAGGGTTTTATGGACCCAGCCTTTGGCCTGAGGACTCAAGACATAATACTCCCCGCGATGCGGCCGGGTTTTATAAGGCACATCTTGTTCCACCATCGAGGCGATGGTTTCGGCAAATACCCCCGCGGCGTTGATGATGTGTTTGGCCGCGTATGTCCCGTTCGTGGTGTGCACGGTGAACCCATCCGCTGTGACCTCAATGTCCATCACGGCTTCGTTCATATAAAACATCGCCCCATGGGCTTTCGCATGGCGTTCTAACGTTTTAGAAAGTTGATACGTATCCGCCGTCATCGCCGTGGGTAAATTGAGTCCCCCTTTGATGTCATCTTTCAAATTAGGTTCCGCAATCATCATCGCCGCGGCGGATAATATGTGCGCATCGTGAATGCCTCTGGCCTTGGCGTTTTCTAAATACGCTTTGGCATGGGCCATTTCTTCATCGGTTTTCGCGACTAAAAACGCCCCGTTTTTGAGGACGGGTATGCCTAATGCTTCGGCGTGTTCTTGATAAAAGCGGTTGCCTTCAATGGCAAACTTCGCTTTCAGTTCCCCTTTATCGGGGGTGATGAGCACGGGCGAATGGACGAGCGCTGAGTTATGCGTGGTTTGAACTTGCGAGAGGTCGGATTCTTTTTCAATGAGACTCACAGAGCCCACGGGCGCGAGCTCGTAGGCAATAAAACTGCCGATGACGCCGCCCCCAATGATCAGATAATCCACCATAAAGGCCTCCTATATCCAAATAAAAAGTGCGCAAGATAAAAGCCAATGGCTTTCTTGCGCACTCTTTGTCTGGCGGTTAAATTACTTATAGTGTAGCCTTTTTTCCTCGCACTTTCAAGGATTATTGACTGGATTCGGGCAAGAGCAAGTTGAGAATGATGCCGACCAACGCGGCCAGGGCCATCCCCGAAAGGCTCGTCGCATCGTTGATGACAAAGTTCGCACCGCCGAGTCCCACCACCAACATTGTGGAGACAATCACGATGTTGCGCATCTCTTTGAGATCCACCTTGCCTTCAATCATGACTTTGAGCCCATTCCCCGCAATCAAGCCAAAGAGTAAGATGAGCACCCCACCCATGACCGGCAGAGGAATCGTGGAAATAAGGCCGGTGAATCCATTCACAAAACTCATCACGATGGCAATCACGGCCGCGGTGCCTACCACCCACACACTGGCCACTTTCGTCATCCCGATGACGCCGGTGTTTTCCCCATACGTCGTATTGGCGGGGCCACCGATGAGGCCAGAAACCAAGGTGGCGATGCCATCGCCCATGAGGGTTTTATCGAGGCCAGGATCCGTGAGGAAATCTTCCCCCGTGATGGCACTGAGCACTTTATGGTCGCCAATGTGTTCAGCAATCGTCACCAAGGCCAGCGGCGCAAAGATGAGGATGGCCCCAAAATTAAGTTCATAGGTGCCGATGATTTGAAAATCCGGCAATGAAAAAAGCGGGGCCCCTGAAAGGACCGAAAAATCCACTTGCCCGAGTAAAATTGCAAAGACATAGCCCACGACAATGCCCCCTAAAATGGGCACAATTTTGAAAAAGCCTTTGGCGAAGATGGCCAAAACGACCACGGTGGAAAACGACACGAAGGCAATCAAAGGGTTGATGAAATCTTCCGCCAGGGCGGCATACGTGGGATCGGCCGAACCCGATACGAGGCCGGCTTGGCCGGTGGCGACGCCCGCAAGGCCAATCCCAATGATCGCAATCATCGGGCCGATGACCACAGGGGGCAGTACTTTATGCAGCCACTGGGTGCCCACAGCTTTAATGATGAGGGCGACGATGACATAAATGACTCCGACGGCCACCAGACCCACAAACGCACTGCCCACCCCATAGGTATTGGATGCGACAATGATGGCGGCGATGTAAGCAAACGACGACCCTAAATACACCGGCACTTTCCCTTTGGTGAGGGCGATGTAAATCAAGGTGCCAAGCCCGGACGCAAAAAGCGCGACGGAGATCGATAACCCGGTCAATATGGGTACCAAAACCGTCGCCCCAAACATGGCGAATACATGTTGCAAACTGAGTACAGTCCATTCCACTGCACTGCGGGGTTTCTCTTGAATCCCCAGTCTCAATGTAGACATTGAAACCTCCTTATTTTTTTTAGAAGCCCCATAAAAAAAACACCCCAAGGGTGCCCTTTATAAGCAGTCGAAATGCGTGACCTTAGTATGCTCGCTGGCATGCTTTAAAGGACCTCTTTGAAAAAAGAGTACCATAAATTACAGTCTTGAACAAGGCTTTTTTTGTTATACTAATAAAAGGTGAAAACAATGAAAGAAATCTTAACCCCCGATGCCACAATTCGCACGCTCAAACGGATGACCCATGAAATCATTGAAAAACACGAAACCTTGGATGATCTCATCTTGGTGGGCATCCAAAAAAAGGGGGTCCCTCTGGCTGAAAAAATCGCCTTTTTTTTGCAAGAATTCACCGGGCAAACCGTGCCCGTTTTTGCCCTTGATATCACCCCGTTTCGCGATGACATTAAAGATAAATCCTTGTTGAAAAATGACATTGAGACCGAAGGTAAACGAATCATCTTAATCGATGATGTGCTTTATACCGGTCGGAGCGTGAGAGCCGCACTTGATGCTTTAATGATTCCGGGGCGCCCGGCGAGCATTAATCTGGCCATTTTAGTCGACCGGGGGCACCGTGAAATTCCCATCCGGCCCGATTTTATTGGGAAAAACATCCCCACCTCACGGCACGAGAACATCATCGTCAACACCGAATCATTCAGTGTCTTTTTGGATGAATGATGATTTTCGGGAAGTAGCTTAGCTTGGTAGAGCACCTCGTTCGGGACGAGGAGGTCGCAGGTTCAAATCCTGTCTTCCCGACCATTTCACCTTTCAGTCTGATGGCGCATCAGACTTTTTTTAACCCAAATCCTTAAAGAATGAACAACATGACGTGGCGTTATCTTTGATATACTAATTTTATAAGAGGGTATTATGGTCGATTTTATCTTGAATGCCATTTACATCGCAGGCCTCATCATCGGGATTTTTCTCATGTGGAAAATCCCGTCTTTTAAACAGCGCAATGATTCCCAAGTGTCCGATGAAGCCATCAGTATTCTGATTCCAGCGCGCAATGAAGAAAAACGCATTGAACCTTTACTCGCTTCCATCAAGGCCAACCACTTTAAAGGCGAGCTGATCGTCATTGACGATGAATCCACCGATCAAACCGCGGCGATTGCAAAGCGCTATGGGGCGACGGTCATTACCTCCAAGCCACTTCCCAAAGGCTGGCGCGGAAAATCATGGGCGCTATATCAAGGCAAAGAAGCCGCGCAGCATGAAACGTTGATGTTGCTTGATGCCGATACCGTGTTTGACACGGGAGGCATCCAAAAAATTATCGCCGCCTATCAGGCTGCAAACGCCCCCATCTCCGTGCAACCCTATCACGCCATGAAACAACCCTATGAACAACTTTCTGCCATCTTTAACGTGGTCATTTTAATGGCGTCCAATTTATACACACCGTTCCAAGACAGATTGAAACCTCGCGTCTTTTATGGCCCCGTGCAAATGATGTCAAAATCCGATTATGCGCGGGTTGAAAAAAATAAAAACGTCAATCAAAGCGTCCTTGATGATATTGAAATGGGGAAAGTCTTTTTAGAAGAAGGCAGGCCTATTAAATCGTATGTGGGCACCGGCGCGATTTCCTTTCGGATGTATCCGGGTGGATTTAAAGAAAGTGTGCTGGGATGGTCCAAAAGCTTTGCGACGGGGGCCATTTTGATTGGGGCCCTCAACATGACCTTAATCAGCCTTTGGCTCACAAGCATTTATGGGGCGTTTGTCCGGCCTCTATTGATGAGCGACCCGACTTGGGTGCAAGCCCTTTTATATCTGGCCGCCGGTGCTGAACTTTTCTGGATGGCCCGGAGAGCTGGAAACTTCTCTGTTTTAACGATTCTTCTATTTCCCTTGCATGCACTTTATTTCCTTTGGGTATTTATCACCAGCTTAATGAATACGCTCTTTAAAAAACGCGTCAATTGGCGCGGGCGTGACATTGACTTGGGGGATGAATGATGCCCATCTTTAATGTCACGGGATGGATCTTAATCGCCCTCAATGTCTTCGGGATTTTAGCGTCGCATTTAATGTTGGCCAAATGGTCGGTGATGCTTTCCGCCTCACGCTTTGAACGTGAGCGCTGGTGGAATAAGACTTACGCCTGGGAAGATCAAGGCAAAGTCTATGAACGCATTTTTTTCATTAAAAAATGGAAGAAATATCTGCCCGATGGGGCGAAGCTCTTTAAAGACGGGTTTGCGAAAAAAAAGCTTCAAGACACGTCGGTGGAATATTACGAACGCTTCATCATCGAAACCCGGCGGGCCGAATTTTCCCACTGGATTCAAATGCTTCCGGCGGCCCTCTTTTATCTGTTTAATCCCCTTTGGGCGAGCCTGGTCATTACCGTCTATTTCATCTTAATCAATCTCTTTCCTATTGTGGCCCAACGTTACGTCCGGCCGAAACTCATCAAACTCAAACAACGAGCCCTCAAAAAACAAAGAACTTCCAATTGAGATGCATTCCATCGCCGCCAAAAAATGACAACGCGCACAAAGACTCTGATTAAAGCCAAAAAAACCGCTCAGCTAGGGTAACCTAGGTGAGCGGTTTTTACGTATGTATGAGGGAAGGATAAAAATGAATGAAACTCACTTTAGAAATAGACTTTCAAAGGCGATTTGGGCTTGACGGCAAATCAAGGAGGGTGAGTCTTTCTTCGCAACATGACGCGAGACGGTTAAAAACTGAACTTCGATAAAGTAGACCAGCTCACTGATTTCAATGTCTGAGCGAATTTCATGATTGCGTTGACCCCGTTGAACCCAATCGCGGTATAACTGTCGGTTCTTTGCTTGTAACGAGGTTAATCGCCGTTGAGACTCAGGGCCCAGCCGATCGATATCATCCAACATGTTAACGACCAAACACCCATGAGGAAATTGGGCCGGGTTGGTGACATACGACAGATACGCATTCAGACCCTCTTTAAACGGACGAACTTTGCGTAAAATGTCTTCGATAGGGGTCAGCCAAATTTGACTGTAATGGTCAACTACGGAATCAATTAAGCCGTCTTCACCCCCAAACTCACGATAAAAGGAGGGCTTTGAGATGTCATTGATTCGGCACACGTCATTGAGAGAGATGTGTTGGAGGCCGGCTTCCCAGTATGTATGCATACTTTTTTCAATGACGGATTGTCGATTCAATGTTTTGGGGCGACCGATTTGTTTTTTTTCGTGGGAATTTGACATCGCGGATCATCCTAACTCTTCAATCATCAAGGGGGTTGCATTTAATCCCATTTTAACGGTAAAAGTGCATGAATGTCTATGAAACCCAATAAAAAAGGTATATTATATACCATGTAGTATAAAATAAACCGATGGGGAGGCTCATCTCATGCAATACCGCGATTTAACCACAGGTTCACTCCGTGAACACATCCGATTCATCGCCGTCCCCGCGTCTGTAGGCTTCTTTTTTAATACCATGTTTAATGTCATAGATACCTATTTTGCGGGCGAAATTGGCACCGCTGCCCTTGCAGGCCTAGCGATTTCATTCCCCGTCTACATTTTACTCATTGCCCTGAGTTCAGGCATCGGTAACGCCGTCTCAGCGCTCAGTTCAATTTCATTGGGTAAAAAAGACAATCAAGCGTATCACACTTTAATATTGAACTCCCTATTTTTATCCGTCATCATTGGCATCATCCTGGTTCTTTTTTCTTCGGGCATTGTGGATGGGTTGTTTCAATTAACGGGCGCCACTGGGGACGCGTTTGAACTGGGAACTGCCTACACCCGAACCATCTTTTTCGGGAGTGTCTTTTTTACCTTGAATTATGCCATCAATGGAATGTTATCTGCACAAGGAGACACAAAATCGTATCGGAATTTCTTAATCATTGGGTTTTTTATGAATATCATCCTAGATCCTTTGTTCATCTTTGGATGGTTTGGCCTTCCGCAGTTGGGAACAATCGGGATTGCGCTTGCGACAGTCGTTGTTCAAGCCATAGGGACCCTCTACTTAGGCTACCGGCTGCTTCGCTCTAACGGCTTTGTTAGAGAACTATTTCTGTCGGCTAAAATTGCGGGAGCCTCGATTCTAGAAATTCTACGCCAGGCCATCCCTTCAGCTCTCAGTACTGCGACCGTGGCCATTGGGGTTTTTGTGATTAATTATTTTGTGGTTCAGTATGGGGGCGAAGCGACCATTGCTGCTTATGGGGTATCTTTACGCATTGAACAAATAGTGCTTTTGCCGACCATTGGGTTAAATACGGCGGCCTTAACCATCATCGGTCAAAACTATGGCGCCAAAGATTTTAACCGCATGCAAAACGCATTGAAACTGACCCTTCGATATGGATTGATCATTGTCGCCATCGGGGCTCTCATTGTCTTTACCTTTGCGCCTACGCTTATTGGTTTGTTTGATAATTCTCAAGATGTGATCCAAGCCGGCACAAACTATCTACGGATTGCAACCTTGGTTCTTCCTGCTTATATTTTTTTATACTTATATTTATCGGCCCTTCAAGCCATTAAAAAACCTAACTTTGGATTCTATATTGGTTTATTTCGTCAACTGTTTCCGATTGTCTTATTTCAATTCTTAGCGTCTACCTTAAACTTAGGCATTTTCGGGGTGTGGTGGGGGATTGTCATAAAAAACTGGGTGGCGGTCATCATTACCATCTGGTATACTCGGCGACAATTCAAAGCGATCGAAGATCAAGACCAGACACCAACTTCCGGTTAAACAAAAAAGTATACCTCCACAGCCATGGCTAAAGAGGATTAGATAGCAAAAAAAAAGCGGGTTCATTTAAGAACGCCGCTTTTTTTGGTTTGATATAGATGCCAGATGCTTTTCGCATCCCGGTCGAAGCCGGGGAAAAACACAAAAATTAAAATCTCTTCTAAAAAAGCAATGAGATAAAAAATCAGGATGAACGCCACAAACCATGTGGTGTTGAAAAAATAAGAAAAAATGACAAGTGCATAGACCAAGACGGCCGCATACCTGAGCAAAGACGTATGCATCATGATCGGCACTTTATAAAGGATTCCTGAGATGACAAACGATAAAGCTAAAAGGCCAAAGAATCCCAGAAGTAACGAATAATTGGGCATTAAGTAATCGGGATACAAGCGGTAAATAAACCATGCGGTCGCCACATAAAAGAAGATATCGGCGAGTGAATCGATGGTTTTACCGAATTCTGTGACTTGTTTCGTTTTACGAGCGATGTAGCCATCAAAGGCATCGGTCGATCCAATGATGAGATACACCCATAAAAATAACAAACGATCTTCGATGAGCACCAAATAAATGAGCACGGGTAAGAAGATGAGCCGTGAGGCTGAAAGCGCATTGGGAAGCGTCATAATATTTTTCATAAAAAATCTCCTGTTCTTTACAAAAAATATTATACCCTAAGTGCGCCGAATAATTACTTAATGGGATACTTTTTTAGATGAATGGGTGTTGAAAGCCCCGCATAATAGCCGCCCGAGATGCGCGCGATCGGTTTAAAAAATTGGTTGGAAATGGTCCCATGGGCCATGAGAGAATCATCAATGAATAACCGTTCTACATTTAAAAATAAGACATGATTGCTGGGGAGCTCGTGCACCGAATGGAGGGTACACTCCATCAACACGCGGGCTTTTTTCAACGATGGAGTCTTCAGGGTTTCCGATGCTCTCAACTCTAGATCTAAGGCTTCAGTTTCACTGACATTGCGGTCGTAATGACCGGCCGATTGATGGACATCATTGAGTTCATGGAATTCTGGAATATGCAGCACCGCTTCTTTTTCTCTTAAGATATTTTCCGTGGTGTGTTTCAGGTTTCCGTCTTGTTCCCCCACAGAAATCATGACGATGGGCGGCCGGGTATTGACCGCAGAAAAACAACTCATGGGGGCTAAGTTGACACTTTCATCTTCATTTAACGTGCTGACCCACGTGACGGGTCTGGGCACCAGGCTGCCCATAAACAGTTGGTAAAAATACCTGGGGTGATGGTCTTTGGGGTCAAAATAAGGCATATGAACTCCTTTATCGTGTTGCTTTCAATAGAAAAACCAGGGGAACATTCCCACCATCCAACTCTGGGAATGTGTTCAGATAATTCGTGTTATCTTCTTTGAACATGTTCAAAGAAAAGCCCTGATTCAGAAGAGATTGAATGATAGATTCAAGGGTATGCACATGAGACACAAAAGCAGGAGATTCATACGCTTCATCGGACATGTACGTCATCCCATCGGTATCGATAAACGGGGTTGCTTTGAAATAGGAGTGGGCTGGTGAAAAAGGGCGTATGGCATCGTATTCGGGCTCCCCTTCAAACGCAAACATATTCGTAATGGGATGGCCTTCAAGTAAATAAAGACGGCCCCCAGGTTTTAATAATCGGTGAATGGTTGCAAAAAAATCTGGCATGGATTCAAACCAAAAAAGCACACCAATAAGCACAAAGATGGTGTCAAACGACGCATCCAACGACGCGTCGATGTCTAAAACATTTCCCGCGTAAAACGACGCTTTCACATCTAATTCTTTGGCACTTTTTCTCGCCGCTATAATCATATTTTCAGCAAGATCAAAGCCGGTGATTTGTTTCGCATTAAAGGTCATGCCGAGGGAAAGGATTTCCCGGCCATTATTGCAAGCAAGTTGAGCGATTGATTTATTTTTAATATCTTTGATATCAAGATTTTCTTGGAGCAATAAAGGGATAAAGTGGGAGGGGGATTTACGCAGTGGCCTTACGATGTCTTTAAACGAATCTTTGGAATGTTCATAGGCGTCCTCCCACGCCCGTTTGTTGGCCAGAATGTAATCTTTCATAGTACACCTCACTAAATGGATACTATGATTATAAATGGATTTGCCTAAATTATGGAACTCTTAAATCACTTCGATGTGTAGATGTTCCAGCATCTCGAGCGTCTTGGTTTGAAAACTGGGATCGAATGTTGTGGTGGCTTTGGCATCCACCAAAATCTTCGCATTGGGTAAGGCGGCTTTGGCGATCACCGCATTGGAAAAGACACACATGCTCGAGACCAAGCCACAGAGCTCAACGGTGTCATAGCCTTGCGCCTTAAGATAGTTTCCCAGGTCTAAAGACGGAAACGTAGGTTTTTTAAAGACTGGATCCTTAGGGTCTTGAAGCGCACGGAGTTCGGGCACTAAGGCATGGCCGGACGTGCCTTCAATGACATGGGGGACGGGCAAGTGTTTCCCCTCCACGGTCTCCAAATAATCCGCACCATGCGTATCTAGGGTGAATAATACATCGGCTTCATCAGATCTTGCGGCTTTGATTTTATCCGCAATCACAGGAATCACGGTTTCCGCGCCATCAAATCCAAGTGCACCATGGACAAAATCCTCTTGCATGTCCACCACAATCAATGCTTTTTTCATCAAATCACCTCGCTGATTTTAGTTTACCTTAATATCGATTACAATGATAACGATACCCCTTAAAGGAGTGACGATGAAAAAGTTTTTATTGATGACCCTCATCGGCCTCTTGGGATGGCTAGGTATAGCCTGTGAACCCCAAGATGAAGTCCCCCCTCTGCCCCTTCCAGAACCGGTTTTAACCTGTGAAGATCCTTTGATATCTGAAGGAGCTGAATGTGTCTTTCCCCCACTGAGCGCCACCACACAAGTACCTGAACTCATTGGGGCAGGCTTTGAACCCTTAGATGCTAATCACACCTATAATTTTGACGTGGATACTGCGGTCATGTATGAAATCAACATCCGGCAATATTCAGAAGCAGGCACCTTTAAAGCGTTAGAAGCGGACTTACCAAGGCTTCAGGATTTAGGGGTCGATATCTTATGGTTAATGCCGATTCATCCGATTTCTGAAACCCTCAGAAAAGGGACGTTGGGTTCGTATTATGCCATCCAAGATTACCGCGCCATCAACCCAGAATTTGGGACGATGGCCGATTTTGAAGATTTTTTAGAGACCGCCCATGCGCTTGGGTTTAAAGTCATCTTAGACCTGGTCATCAATCACACCGGGTGGGACCACGCCTGGGTGAATGACCATCCGGAATACTATACCCAAGTGGGCGGTGAAATCATTCATCCGGCCGGCACCGATTGGACGGATGTCGCCGATCTTAATCATGCGAATGAGGACTTGGTCGAAGCGTTGGCAGCGATGACGGCTTTTTGGATTGAAAAAGGGGTGGATGGCTACCGCGCCGATGTCGCAGGAAGCGTGCCACGTCATGTTTGGGAGGCAGTGGATGAAGCGATCAAAGCGGTCAATCCCGATGCCTTCTTACTCGCCGAAGATAATTCTGTGTTTGATTGGTTTGATATTTTTAATACGAATTATGGTGGCTGGTGGCTGCTGCATGAGATGCATCAAATTGCAAACCATGGAAGCGATGAAAGTGGCCTAGTACGCTATCTTAATGAGACACATAATCGCTATTTAGACGGCACCTTCCCACTGCTTTTTACCACCAATCACGATGTCAATTCCTGGGAAGGCACGCACGAAGAAAGACTCGGCAATTTCACCCCACTCATGCAGACACTGACCTTTACATTGCCCGGCATGCCTCTGTTATACAGTGGTCAAGAGGCCGACATAGAAACCCGCCTGGCGTTTTTTGAAAAAGACCTCATCGCCTGGGGTGATTATCAGAATACAGACTTTTTAAAATCCCTCATTGCCTTGAAAGATGAAAATCCCGCCCTATATACCACCAACGTCTTTCAATCCACGTACCTCTTAGAAGATCAAGACTTCAATGTGTTTTCGTTTGTGAGAACCACCCAAGATCACACGAACCAAGTGTTGGTGGTCGCCAATTTAACGGGAAGTGAAAAAACGGTGGATGTGCACCTTCATGCGTTTCGTGGGATATGGAACGAGTCCCAAGATGACCACCTTTTCCCACAAATCGCGCGATTGGATTTAGAGCCGTATGAAGTGCGCGTGTTCACCAAAAATGCCCCTTGATTTCATCCATAGAACGCGGCACAATTCACTAAGAACTTCGGAAGAAGTTCTTTTTTTGCTGCAATTGAAACAGGAAATTATTTTCTGAAAATCAATTTTCATATATGTTCGAAGTATTTGTTTTTCTCTATTTAAAGGCCTTTAAACATCTTTTTTTTATAAAAACGTTTTTATAAGTGGTTATTGTAAACGCTTTTATTTATTCATATACTGAAGTTACAAAATCATCATTATTTTAAAGGAGATATATATGAAAAAAATATGGCTTGCTTTATTTTCTATTTTATTCTCGATGTTTATTACTCTCAACCAGTCCACTATCCTTGCTGAGGATGATGCATACATTGTTTATGCTGAAGTTCCTGAGGACTGGGAAGAGCCTCATGTTTGGGCTTTTAATGCCGCGGGAGATTCTGCGTATGCGAACTTAGGATGGCCCGGAAAACCCATGAAGGCAGATGCCAATAACCCTGGATGGTATTACCTTTATGTTCCCGCCAACATGGAAAGTGTCATCATCAATGCCAATGGGGGATCAGTCCAAACTTCTGATCTGGCCGTCCCTGATGCTTCCGTTTGGATCAGTGTTAGTGTTACTGATGACACGGTTGAAGCAACAGTGACTGAAGAAACTCAAACCGTAGGAGATTTGCCGGAATATATTCCTACCAAATACATTCATGCTTACATCCCAATTGATTGGGACACAGCAGGAATATGGGCATGGCAACACCCCGAAGGTATCAATGTCTACGAAGCTTGGCCGGGGGCTGAAATGGAGTTACTTGAAGATGGATGGTTCCGCATGGAAGTGCCATCAACCACTAATCGCGTCATAATCAATAACTTTGGCGATACTGAAGTATTACAAACAGTGGATATTGAAGTGGGGGATGGCGATTCGTATATATTAGTAAACGAAGATCCTAATGAAGACGGTCAATATACCGCTGAAGTCACCGCTGAAAAGCCAGTAATTTTAGGAGACACCTTTAAAGTCACCATTGAGGTCCCTGCCGAATGGAGTGAACCCCATATCTGGGCCTGGTCACATCCTGATGGTACAAACCTTTATCCATCATGGCCAGGTGAACCCGCTGATTTTGATGAAGAAACACAATCTTTCTTTGTCTTAGTTCCCACTTGGGTAAACCGAATCATCGTGAATAACGGATTAACTGACGATGGGGCCGCCCAAACGGTGGACACTGAATTGGCTGTACCTGAAGACATTACCTTACAGGTAGGAGATGTCAATGAAGAGGGCCAATTCTTACTGAATCCGTTGAGTGCTGACCCTGAGCCAGAACCCGAACCCGAACCCGAGCCTGAACCTGAGCCAGAGCCTGAACCCGAGCCTGAACCTGAGCCTG
>CAJXNT010000020.1 GCA_913057225.1 uncultured Mycoplasmatota bacterium | reverse complement strand
GGATTCACGCCACTGGCGGCCCCGCTTAAGGCGACGGCCACACAGAAGAAATAAAGCAGTTCTCCGTAATGATACGCATCCAGCATATCCATTTCAATGTGGACATTGGGCACCTGGCCATCGACATGCGCAATGCGGGTGGCGATGCGCGCTTGTTCATTGACCCATTCAAACGGTTGATCGGCCAGATAATTGAGGCCATCGAGATTTTTCGTATCGATGGGGACTCGCATGGAAGATAAAGGTTCTTTGACTGAAACCACCGTTTCAAAAAAGACTTTTTCCCCTTCTTGAATCATTTGACCGAGGGAGTGTAAGTCGGTGGAAAATCCGGCGCTGGTCACAAACAGACCTTTGCCGTCTTTGCCTTCACTTTCGCCAAAGAGTTGCTTCCACCATTCGGCGGTGAACTTGAGTTTTGGCTCATAGGTCACGAAGATTTCTAATTTTTTCCCGAGCCGGTATAAACTTTGCCGTAACGTGGCATATTCCACCGGCAACGTGGGATCGTTTTTAAAGGTCTCTGCCGCGTCTTTTGCCCCATTTAAGAAGGCTTTAACGTCAATGCCTTTGACCGCCATGGGGAAAATACCTACGGCCGAAAAAACCGAGAAGCGGCCGCCAATATCCCCAGGGACTTCAAAGGTTTGATACCCTTCTTGATCGGCCAAGGCTCTGAGCGCCCCCGTCTTCGGATCGGTGGTGGCCACGATGAGACTTTGGGCTTTTTTCGGACCGACTTTTTCAATCAAGACCCGTTTTAAAATACGGAAAGCAAGCGCCGGTTCCGTGGTCGTCCCGGATTTCGATATGACGTTGATGGCGAACCGTTTCGATTTTAAGTAGTGAGTCAGCTCTTCTAAATACGCCGCGGAAAGGTGATGCCCCGCGAAAATCACTTCCACCGAGTCATCGTTAAAATAAGGACTGAGGGCATCCATGGCAGCTTGGGCCCCAAGGTATGACCCCCCAATGCCAATCACCACCAACACATCGATGGCCTCTTGCAATTCTTTGGCTTTCGCTTGAATGGCCTCTAGGGTGGCATCCGTCAGGGGATTGCCAGGCAGCCAGCCTAAAAAATCTGCGCCTTGAATCGATCCATCATGAAGCGATTTAAACGCCGCGAGTACCTCTTTTTCCGTGGACGCATACACGTCACCAGAAATGAATGAACGGACATGTTCGGTGCTTAGTTTCATCATTATTCTCCTTATTTCGTCAATAAACCCCTAAAAAAAACAGCCTTATTCGCTGTCTTTTTGGGCGTTTTCCAACCAGGTTTCTAACATTTCTTTAAGGGGTTTAAACCCACTTTCAAGCTCAATGTTATACCGTTTTTTCTTTTTATGGAGCGCTTTATAAGACAAGGAAATTTTACCATCATCGGCAATGTCGATGATTTTTAAATCGATTTTGTCTCCCACTTCCACATAGTCTTCCACATCCCGAACGAATTGATTGGAAAGTTCTGATATATGAATCAGCCCCGTGGTATTTTCATCAATTTTGACGAATGCGCCATACGGTTTAAGCGCGGTGATTTCGCCGTTGATAATGTCGCCAACTTGCATGATTCCACCTCACTTTCTAAAGCGTATTATACCACAAATTTTAGGGCTTAAAAAAAGAGGATTTACGATGTAAACCCTCTTAAAATTATCCGTACCGATGGGCAATCGATGAGGCGGCCGCGGCCGCAATGGCCCCGACAATATCATCCAAAAATGTGTGGCATTTCGCGTGGCTTTTGCCCTCTTCATCGAGCGTTTTGATGATGCCCATTTTTTGCTTGTCGACATAGCCAAAATTGGTGAATCCGATGGAGCCATAGACATTGACAATGGCCAAGGCTAACACCTCATCAATCCCATAAAGTCCGTAATCGTTTTTGATGATCGACGCGAGCGGTTCTGAGAGTTGATTGGTTTCGGCAAGCATGTCCAGTTCGAGGCCCGTTAAAATGGCGTGTTGAACTTCGCGCTTGCGCACGACCCGTTCCACGTGATCGAGGCACGATGCAAAATCCAACCCTTCGATGTATGGACGTTGGAGGTCTAAGGTAATCTGCGCGATGGATTCTAAATCCACGCCGCGCTCCGCCATTCTCTCCACCACGACATTGCGCTTATCTAAATCCTCTAAGCGAGAGGGTGAGCGGTCCATTAGATTTGTTCCACGCCAATAATGCCGGGCACTTCTTCCAGTAAAATGGCTTCCACGCCATCGGTGAGGGTGGTATCGACAATCGCACACCCCACGCAGGCGCCGAGCATTTGCACAAAGACGATGCCGTCTTCATATTTGACGAATTTGATGTCACCGCCATCGCGGTTAATGTAGGGTCTTAATTTTTTGATGATGACCCGGGCTTGTTTTTCAATTTCTTCAGGATTCATCGGATTCTTCCTCCTCACGCACCGGGGGTTCCCCCACGCGTTTGACAATAAAATAGGGGGCATTGGGGACGGCCGATTCCATCAAAAAATCCGGAATGGTTTCGACTTGGTCGTCCATAAACCCTTTCAATCTCAGTTTTTCAGCGCTGATGTCTCCGACAATAAACGAGTATTTGTCAAAGTATGGAATGTAGCGCTCATTGAAACTTTTCACTTCAAAGGCTTCTTTGTGATCTTTAATCAGTTCAAAGGCCCCGTGTTCGGTATCGATTCGCATTAATCTTTATACTCATACTCATCGGGATCGATGATGTATTCACTTTCGTCCAGTTCATATTCGTTGATTTCTTTTTTCTTAATGCCCGTTTTGGTGTTGGCATGCTTCACTTTCGCCCCTTCGGTTCGAGTCGGTAAGACCAGGGCCAAAACAATATAGATCAGCAACACCGTTCCCCCGGTCAAAAGAAAGAGTAAGACGGTGAGAAAACGGACCAATCCGACATCTAAATTATAGGTTTCCGCAATCCCAGCGCAGACGCCAGAAATGATGCGATCGTTGGCACTTTTCATTAATTGGTTGTTCATGATTTTACACCTCGACAATCGAATAATTATCTTGTAAATCTTCCGTGAGGGCCTCTTTGAGCGCACCCACCGCTTTGGCTTTCACATCGAGGGCATGCGCGTCAAACCGCTCAACATGCACCACCCCAAAATACGGATAGACACTTTCATTGATGCCCCCCATATCGACGGTGGTCTGCAAGAGCGATGAATCTTCTTTCAACGCTTTTTCCAGCATGTCCGCTTTTCTTAGATCCTTGAGGACCATGATGAATAAGATGCCTTGCAGGCGGTAGATGGCGTCTTCTTTCATGAAGTGGAATTTCATTTTTTTAAGAAATTCCCCCATCATCATGTCGCCCACATCCCGCCCATATTTGGCATTGATGCCTGGAATATTGGAAAGACGCATGGCCACCACACGGTACGGTTTTTCCTCCGTATGAAGCCTTAATAGATGCGCATCTAAGTCGCTTTCTTGGGGTAGATAGTTTAACACATCGACGGCGGTTTTGGGAAACATGCGGACTTCAGCGCCCCGCAGTTGCACCACGCCCATGGGCGTTTTATCGACTTTGATGTAAAGCCCCGTTTCTTCGACCCAAAGATACTTTTGTCCCGATTGAATGCGGTATTTGGTGTGATATTTTTTTTGACTTTTTTTGGCTTTGGCTCGGATGTCTTTTAGAGCCGGTTGATCATCGGGATGCAACCGTTCAATAAACGTCGCTTCGCTCAATTCAGGATCATCCAAATTAAACAGGGTCAAGGCGGGTGTGGTTAAAAACATGGCCCCATCGTCATCGATGAATGCGAGCCCATCTTCCAAGACATCAAGCGTCCCCAAAAACCGAGTTCTCAGTTGCTCCGAGGACTTCACTAACGCTTGGTATTTCGACTCGAGTTCTTTAAAACTTAAGGAGTCATCTTTTCCTTTGATCACACTGCCGAGATTAAAAAAGAGCAACGTGCCGAGGGCGCCCAAATAAATAATCCAGGCAGGATCTAAGAAAAACGGCACGGTCTCAAAGAGCACCAAACTGTAAAAAATGGTGATGAGCCCGGCCCAAAAAATGTCCCATACCCCTTTTTTTAACCGCGCGTATTTAAGGGCAATCATCAACAACCAAAACCCAATGACCGCAAAAATCATAGCAGTTCCTCACCGTGGTAATCGATGTAATTGCGCTTGTCTTCATGATAGGCCCACAGCATAAAGCCCGCCGCAGCCAAAAACAAGGCGATGGGTGCCCACATCGATTCAATCATGTACGCAATCCCCATCAACACAAAACTGAGACTGATGATTTGGCTCATGCGTTTTTGGAACACACCTAAATATAGTTTTGACAGGTGCTTATGAATCGGGTCTTGCATGAATTCATGCGTAAGAACCCCGGCCCGGTGCTCGTTCACAATCATCAGCAAGGCGCCTAAAAGGATCCAAAATACGCCCATATCAAAAGGAAAGAGGACTTGAACAAATCCCAGTAGTACGAGCGCAATGCCTAAGATGCTTTCAAAAGCCATAAAGCGGCGATATCGCATGAGATAGAGCGTTTCTTTAAATATCAGCCACGCCCCAAATCCAAACGCCGCAAAGGAATCATCCCGGACCCACCATAAAAGCATGAGCACGAACACATTCGCAAGCATGCCCCGTAACGGCCAAGGTTTTGCATCGGTGTGGACCGAATGATTGATGGCATTTAAAAACCATTTTTTTAAGGGTTCTTCCGCGTCCACATCCTCTTCTTTAAGCGGCGTTGTAGACGCATTCAACAAGGCATCGATGGGCACATGAACTTCTGCATCCGCCGCATCAATCCTTTGGGCACCGGTTTTGGATACGGTCATGGCCACCCCTTGATGGCCGGCTTTTAACACCATTTTGCCGCGTTTTTTTGCTTCCATTTTCAGCATTAACTCTTCCGCGGCTTGCACCATCAAACTGGAGCGTTTGGGCGCGTTTTCTTCTTCAATGAATTGATTCATTTCAAGGGCAAAATAGACCCCTTTTAAAAGGCTCAACAGGACGGGTTTTTTAAGCGCATCATTCAAAGGCACCTGCATCCATTTGGGTTCGTCCCAAAGATCTTCACGCACCTCTAGATGATGGAGCATGGCGTACGCATCGTGTAAATCGGTGACGTTTTTACGAAATGGTTGGCGCACCACATGGGTCTTAATCGCGGCTTCAAACCCTTTAAAATGCCGGTCGACAAACGTCACAATGAGCGGGGTGTCGGCTTGCGAGACGACTTCCAAACGAACTTTGGTGGATTGGGTGGGTTTAAGCGTGTGAAACGGAATCACTTTGAGCGATTCAAATAGCGGGGTTTCCCGGAAATGGACCGGGACGGGCATGTGTGTTTTCACCCAATCGGCATCAAGTTCACAATCGATCCAGCGGTAGCTCACCGCTTCCCCGTCTGAGCGTTGGTTTTGACCAAGGATAAATCGCGTTTTAAACGTGGTTTTATTTTTTAATGCAACGGTGTATTCATTCGCCGCAAACGTCACATCCGTGAGTGCTGAGGTGTAAAAGGTCGCATCCGTGGATTTCTTGATGGCTTTGACCCAATCGCTAAAGGATAACGCTAAGGTTTCACCGGCCTCTTCAAAGGCGGTGAAATAATGCATCAAGTATTCCATCACCGGGATTTCGGTGAGGGGCGTGGGATAGATATCTGTAAAGCATTGAACACTTTCTTTGAGGGCGGGGTCTTTAAAATAGCCCTCCAACCATTCATCCATGCATTGGTGTGCGAGCGGCCCTAAGACATCCAGCGTTCTGGACGTGGTTTGGTATTCCGTGGGATTCAGCGACGCTCGATACAAGGCGTATGTGGCATGGATATCATGCATCCACCGCTTGATGGCATCGGCATGTTGGGGAAAATGGCGAACGAGGTACACTTGAAACGCTTTTTTCCCGGCCGGGCGGCTGAGCACGCGGCCATCCGATAGAATTTCTTTGTACAAAGTGGGCGGTGTGGTTTTAATGGTTTTTTCTAACTGCAAAAAAGAAAGAATCGTTTGACTGATTCCTTCCGTGCCGATCATCGCCTCGGTAAGGTTCATATCCGCCAGTCCGATGGAGGGGATAAATTGAGCTTCTAAAGGGTGATCGAAGGCTTTGATATGTGCGACTTTGTGACCGTTTTTCTGCAGTGTCTTGACCGCAACATACGAAGCGATGTCGTTGCCAATGACACACACATCAAATAGCTCCATAGCCTCTCCTTCTTTGGGCTTAATTATAGCATATTAAAAAAGCCGTAAACGGCTTTTTATTGGCGGAAATATTGGTTGAGATAGAGCAATAATGACTCTTTGGAAATGTCTAAATCAAGTTTCCCATCTAAAGCGATTGAGACTTCCCCGGTTTCTTCCGAAACAATGATCGTAAACGCATCGGTGACTTCACTGATGCCGAGAGCTGCGCGGTGTCTGGATCCTAACCGTTTGGGGATGGCTTGCGATTCCGACGTGGGATAATACGCACCCGCACAGACCATCATTTGATCGACAATGATGATGGCCCCATCGTGCAGGGGGGATTGTGGAATGAAAATGGATGCCATCAAGTTTGCGTTGATGGGCGCATTGAGTGGACTGGCTTTATCGATGTATTCGGCGAGGTCATCGTCGCGTTCAATCGTGATGATGGCCCCAATTTTATGGTCCACTAAGTACTGAATTCCCTCGATGAGGTCGGTTTGGGATTGCTCATACAAATTGCCCATGAATTTGCCCAGTCTCAATGTTTTGAGCATCCATTTAATGTCGTTTTGATTGACGATAAAGATTAAGAATACAATGGGGATGAATTTAATCACATGAATGAGGATGGCTTGATTTGTGCTCGGGAATTCTTGCACGAATAACACGGTGGCGGCGCCCATCATGATGGTCAACACAATCTTTAAGATACGATATAACGCCACATGGACTTTCAACCGGACGGATGAGGTGAATAGTGTAAACAGATAGACATAAATAATGAGTAAATCGAATGCGCTCATGAATCCCCCAAATAGTTGTGTAATAATTGTCAATTTATTATAAATTTATGGTATATTTTTCTCAACGGCACTAAAACGTTATTTATTTAAAAAAAGTAAGTTTCAAAAGCAAGGTTTTACGGTGTTTTTCAAGCCTTTTACATCTGAGTTAAATCAAACATAATTTGAAAAACATTTTCCAGATATTTATAATTATAGCACCGTCTGTTTTTTATTTTAAGGAGGCTTTCATGTCGCGTTACTCAGATGTTCAAATTGAGCGTTTAAATGCTGATATTCAGGCAAATTTCCCTCATTTATATCCGATAGAAGATTCGATGAAATTATCCTTAGAAGGGGTCTCACGGTTGGTCATGATTGACCGCTACACCCAAAAAGACCTCACGCTGAAGACCTTAAAAAAAGACGATCTCGTGATTACCATTGTCCGTCACGATCCTAAATTCCCATCCCGAGGGATTGGAAATGTGGTTTCCATCGATGGCGACATGGTCACGATTAAAGTGGAAGATGAATTTTTAGGCAGCACCGAAGATGCCGATGAAAACGGTATGATTCGCCGCACCAAAAGAGAAATCGACAAACCGATGGAACTCTTTTATGAACAAATCGCCAAACGTCTGGCCAACCACCTTGGTGAAGATGAAAGCGATGAAATAAAAGAGGCCTTCTACCATGAAGTCGCGTCTCAAAACTTGGTTCCTGCAGGCCGTGTCTTATTCGGCGCCGGCTCCATGACCAAAGTCACCTATTTTAACTGTTTTGTCATGCCCTATATTCACGATTCAAGAGGCGGCATCTCCGATCACCGAAAAGAAGTCATGGAAATCATGTCTCGCGGTGGCGGCGTGGGCACCAATGGGTCCACGTTACGGCCTAAAAACTCTTTGGCCAAGGGGGTCAACGGAAAATCCAGTGGCGCCGTCAGTTGGTTGCACGATCTTTCCGAACTCACGCACCTCGTGGAGCAAGGGGGGTCGCGTCGTGGGGCCCAGATGATCATGCTTGCGGATTGGCATCCAGACGTCATTGAATTTATCATTTCGAAAATGCAAAATCCCAAAATCTTACAGTTCTTACTGGAAACCTCGCACGATCAACGCATCAAAGATGCGGCTCGCAATAAACTGAAATTCACTCCCCTTTCAAACGAAGAAACGGAAATCAACGAATACATCTTAGAAGCTTCGAAAGCCAACCCTGAACTTTTCAGCAAAAAAATCGTGGATACGGCCTTTGAACGCTTAAACAAAGGCGGGACCTATTCCGTCAATAACTCTGAATTCTTATCGGGGGCCAACATTTCGGTGGCCATCACGCAAGATTTCATGGACGCCGTTGAAGCCGATGCGTCGTATGACTTAAGATTCCCAGACATCGATAATTATGATGCCGATCAAAAAGCGGCGTATGATGAATTGTGGCAAAAAAGCGGAGACGTCCGTGAGTGGGAGAAAATGGGTTTCCCCGTTAAAACCTACTACACGATTCAAGCCAAAGAACTCTGGAATTTAATTAACATTTGCGCCACTTATTCCGCCGAACCTGGCCTCTTCTTCATCGACAACGCGAACGAACAAACCAACGCCCAATCGTATGAACAAAAAGTGGTGTGCACCAACCCCTGTGGGGAACAACCTTTAGCGCCCTATTCCGTGTGTAACTTAGCCGCCATCAACATGGCCAACTTCGCCAATGATGCCGGGAATGATGCGGATTGGGATAAACTCAAACAAACCATTCAAACCGCCGTTCGTCTTCAAGACAACGTCATTGATAAAACCCATTATTTCCTTGATAAAAACTCCACCCAAGCCCTCGGTGAACGCCGCATTGGCCTCGGGGTCATGGGGCTTCATGACTTGCTGATTTGGGCCGGGTACCGGTACGGATCGAAAGAAAGCTTAGCATTTATTGACAAGCTCTTTAGCTTCATGGCGGAAACCGCCTATGCGACCAGCATTGAAATCGCCAAAGAAAAAGGGTCGTTCCCCTTCTTAGATTCTCAAGCCGCCCGCGAGCGGATGGTCAACACCGGCTACATGAAAAAAATGCCTGAATATATCCGAAAAGGCGTCTTAGAACATGGGATTCGTAACTCCCATCTCCTGACCATTGCGCCGACCGGTTCCACCGGCACCATGATTGGCGTTTCCACGGGATTAGAACCGTATTTCGCCTTCTCCTATTTCCGCAGTGGACGCCTGGGTAAATTCATTGAAGTGAATGCGCCCATTGTTGATGAATATTTAGAAAAACATCCGGAACACAATAAAGAAAAACTCCCCGATATTTTCATCAGTGCGATGGAACTCTCTCCGGAAGAACACGTGGACGTTCAAACCACCATTCAAAAATGGGTGGATTCGTCCATCTCCAAAACCGTCAACGCGCCGAAAGGCTACACCGTGGAAGAAGTTCAAGAAGTCTATCAACGGTTGTACCGTGGCGGAGCCAAAGGCGGAACCGTCTATGTCGATGGATCCCGGGATGCCCAAATCCTCTCGCTTTCCAAAGATGATGATGACAGCCCCAAACAATTCGACATGGCTGAATACGGCATCGATACCCCCGAAGAGAAAAAAGCGCCGAAAGAAGTGAAAGATGCGGGGGCTCGCAGTGACCGCCAAGACCGCAACATCGGCAACGAAGTCGGCGATTTGTGCCCGATTTGCTTAGAAGGGGTTGTGGAAGAAATCGGTGGCTGTAACACCTGCACCAACTGCAACGCCCAATTAAAATGTGGACTCTAAGATGCTCATTTGAGCATCTTTTTTTTGATATACTAAACCCATGATTAAAACCTATCTCATCCAACTCTCCACGCCCCAAACCCCCTCCGATCCCTATGATCTCGAAGAGCTCAAAGAACTCGCATTACAAGTCGGATTAACCCCAAAAGATACTTTCCTTCAACACGGATCCAAACCGACGGCTGCCTTTGGCATCGGAAAAGGAAAAGTGGCGGAACTCAAACGGTTGATTGACGCCAACGCCATTCAAATGGTGGTGTTTTTCAATGAGCTTTCCAACACCCAAATGCGCAACCTTGAAGCGGAATGGGGCGTGGAAGTCATCGACCGGACAATGTTGGTTTTGGAGCTGTTGAGTCAACACGCACAGTCCAATCTTGCGAAAAAACTCGTGGCCATCACGCAAAAAAGATACCTCTTACCGAGGCTTTCAGCCATCACCCAAATCAGCGACCGCCAACAAGGCGGCATCGGCTTAAAAGGACCTGGGGAAACCGCCCTAGAACTCAACCGACGCGTCTTAGAAAAAGACATCTCAAAACTGCAAAAAGCCATTCAAAAAGAAAAGAAAGTGCGCGCGCAAAATCGGAAACATCGGCTGAAAAAAAGTATCCCGACCATCTCCATTGTCGGTTATACCAATGCGGGAAAATCGACCTTGCTCAATCACTTTTTAGATGGTGCTTCTCCTGAAAAACACGTCTTCGCAAACGATCAGCTCTTTGCGACGTTGGAACCGAAATCTCGCCGCATTGAGCGACCCCACATTCCGCCAATGGTCCTTTCAGATACCGTGGGTTTCATTTCGAAAATGCCCGATCATCTCACCCAGTCGTTCATTGCAACCTTGGAAGAAATCGAAACCTCTGAACTCATCTTGATTGTTCTCGATGCCTCAAGTCCTTTTCTGGATACGCATCTTGAAACGACCCATGCCATGCTCGATCAACTCAACGTCAAAGACATTCCTAAGCTTTATGTCCTCAATAAAATGGACCGAAGAAAAGATGCGGAGGACTTTTTGTTTTACCACCATCCGTATGTAAAAATTTCCCTGAAAACACAGATGGGCTTGGACGCCTTAGAAACCGCCATCATTGAACACTTGTTTGCTTCAAGCATTGATAAAACGTATCTCATCCCTTTCAGTGCCGATCACGTGCAATACCAAATCAAAGAAAGCGCCTGGATTCATCAAGAAACCCAAACGGATGAAGGCACATTACTCCACGTGAAAATTCCGCCTTCAATGCTTTCAAGCTTGAAACATTATGAGGTATAAAAAAAGTCGACTGAGTCGACTTTTTTGTTAGACAATTAACCTTAAGGAATTGAGAATAACGAGAATGGTGGACCCTTCGTGGAAGACCACCCCAATGGGGAGGAGTATCAGTCCGAAGGTATTCACCGTGAGTAAGAAGGCAATGACCGCAATGGAAAAAACAATGTTTTGCGCGATGATGTTTTGGGTTTTTTTCGCCATATCGAAGGTTTCTTTGATGGCGCATAAATCATTACTGATGAGCACAATATCGCTGGTTTCTAAAGACACATCCGTCCCCGAACCCATCGCCACCGACACATCGGCCAACGCAAGTGCTGGGGCATCATTAATGCCGTCCCCCAACATCATAATGGATCCGTACGTTTCTTTGTAGTGTTTCACAAACGCCACTTTATCTTCGGGATAGCACTCACTGTGAATGTGATCAATGCCAATTTTTTGACCAATGACGTTGGCCGTGGTTTCATGATCGCCCGTCACCATGACCGTGATCACCCCACGTCGGTTAAGCGTTTCAATCAATGATTTGGCATCCTCTCTGACTTGATCGGCACATCCATAAAATCCGACCACGTGCCCATCTTGATAGATGCGTACGATGGATTCCCCTTGCGCCATACTTTCTTTCATTTTCGCTTGCAAGGTGGAAGATTCTTCCCCATCAAATCGGCCGACTTGAATGTGTGTGCCATTCACGGTGGCTTCTAAGCCTTGACCCGGGATTTCCGAGGTTTCCACGGAGGCATCGGCTTTTCCGTCGATGGCGTCCACAATGGCTTTTGCGAGCGGGTGCGTGGAGGCCGATTCCATGGCTTTAATCACCGGTTCTAATGCCTCTGAATCCACGCCTTCTTCGAAATATTGCGTTTGGACTTTGGGCACACCATACGTCAGCGTCCCGGTCTTATCAAAAAGCACCACTTTGACTTGATTGATGTTTTCAATTTTTGATCCGCCTTTGATCAATATCTTTGACCGTGAGGCTTTCGATAAGGTCGATAAGATCGCCGGAGAAATGGACGCCACCAAGGCACAGGGGGAGCCCACCACTAAGACAATGATGCCACGGTAAAACGCATCCCCCCACGTGAGCCAGTTAAACAGCGGTGGAATGAGCATAAACGCGATGGCCATCGCGATGACCACATAGACATAAATGCCTTCCACGCGGTCAATGACGGTTTGGGTTTTGGGTTGGTCGTCTTGCGCGGTTTTCACAAAATCAATGATTTTTTGCACAGTCGATTCTTTCGGGTCTTTATCGGTTCTGACATGAATCACACTTTGTTCATTCAGAGTGGAGGCAAAGACCGCATCGTTTTCCTGTTTTTCCACAGGGATACTTTCGCCGGTGATGGTTGATTCATTGAGTGACGTGTGGCCTTTGATGATGGTGCCATCCACGGGCACTTGCTCGCCCACTTTCACGACCACCACATCGCCCACATTCAAACTAGCCACCGCCACCACCGATTCCGTCCCGTTTTCATAAAGGGTGGCTTCTTCTGGGGCTAAGTTTAAAAGCGAAGTGAGGGCTTTTTCACTCTTGGCCGTGGTGTATGTCTCTAACGCCCCACTGACCGAAAAGATGAGGATTAAAATGGCCCCTTCGGAAAAGTTGTTGGTGGCAAACGCCCCAAGGGCCGCCATGATCATCAGAATTTCAACATTCAAAACTTTGTTTTTGATGGTTTCGGTGATGCCCTCATGCGCTTTGTAATAGCCGCCGATGATAAAGGATGCGGCAAATAATCCGCGTACAAGGAGGCTGGTTTCTTCGACCCAGATTTGAACGATGAAGGCGGATGCTATCAAAATCGCACCGATCAGTGCGAATAAACTTTCATAAAAAACGGATGGTTCGGTGAGTATTTGCTTAATTTTTTGCATAAAAAACCTCACTTAAGGATGTGAGGTTATTATATTGTAATCATTTCAATTTTAAACACGTTTACATTATAAAAATTACAAACGAGCCGCTAAATCGGCATGGTATAGGGATATGTGCTCCATCACTTTTTCCATGGTTTTTAACGGCATCAGCGCTTTTCTGAACGTGGACGCATGGGGAAGGTCTTTCACATAGTGACTGGCCTGAGAACGCATTTCTAAGACGGCGATGTGATCGCCTTTGAGTTCTTTTAGATACGTGGCGTGCTGGGTGAGGATGCGGAACCGTTCGTCTAACGAAGCGTCCGGTAATGTCTCCCCAGACTTTAAAAAATGTTTAATTTTGGGAATGAGCCACGGATTGCCCATGAGCCCTCGCCCAATCATGAGCCCATCGACGCCCGTTTCATCGAGCATGCGTTTTGCATCTTCGGGGGTTTTAATATCCCCATTGCCGATGACGGGAATTGAGACTGCTTCTTTGATGTTTTTAATGGCCTCAAGCGACGCATGCCCATTGTATTTTTGGGCCCGGGTTCGTCCGTGCACGGCGACCCAAACCACGCCAGCTTGTTCGGCCAGTTGGGCCAGTTCAACGCCGGTCATGATCTCATCGTTCCACCCGGTTCTAATTTTTACAGACACCGGTTTATCGGACGCGTCCACCATGGCTTTAAGTAAGTCGTAGGCTTTTGCGGGGTTTTTCATGAGCGCCGCCCCCGCGTCCGTGTTGACCACCTTGGGCACAGGACACCCAGCATTGAGATCAATCACTTGCGCCTGCGAGGATTGATTTACCACCTGGACCGCATGCGTTAATGCGTCTACCTCATCCCCAAAAAGTTGCAGGGACACCACGCCTTCATCGGATTTTACGTCCAACATGTCGAGTGTTTTTTGGTTGCGATATTCAATGGCTTTCGCCGAGGTCATCTCGGTCACGGAAAGGTCGATATCAAACTCGGCCATGATGCGTCGGTAGGCCCGATTAGAAATGCCCGCAAGCGGGGCTGCGATGATGGGGACGTCCCCACCAAAATTAATCAGATTTTTCATATCCACAGTGTACTCGAATTCAAAGGCTTTCTCAATGGTCTATGCTATAATGGCCGAAGGTGAAACCAATGGATAAACTGATTAAAGCATACGCATTTGAAAAGATGGCGCGCGTCTATGTGGCCGATACCACAACGCTCGTCCAAGCCGCCAAAGACATTCATGATTTATGGCCCACCGCCAGTGCGGCGCTTGGGCGTTTTTTAACGGCAACTGTCATCATGGGATCGATGTATAAAGGTGCGTTCGATCGAGACGATGCTGAGCTCACCTTACGGGTGGATTCCGATGGGCCGATTGAAGGCATGGTGGCCACCACCAATACCCAAGGGGACGTCCGGGGGTATGTGGGAAACCCGCATGTCTTTTTACAGTATGATTCTGGCAAATTGAATGTCGGAGGCGCTGTGGGAAACGGGCAACTTCACATCACCAAAGATCTCAAAATCCGTGACATATTCACGTCCAGTGTGGAACTGCTCACGGGGGAAATCGCGGAAGATTTTGCCTATTATTTTAAATCCTCTGAACAAATTCCTTCGGTGGTATCGCTCGGTGTGAAAGTCGATGAGCACAACAACATCATTGGTGCCGGTGGCGTCATATTACAGATGCTCCCAGGCTTTAAAGACCATCACTTAACCGACGTCGAAGATGCCTTTAAAAAACTGCCTCATATTTCCTTTATGTTGGAAGATGGACTCACCCCCGAGGCCATTCTCAAAACCATCACGGATGACCATCAAGTGTTGGAATCGATGCCCCTAAGATATCAATGCGATTGCTCCCGAGAAAAGTTCGAACGCGGATTAATTTCCCTGGGCGCCGATGAACTCAATACGATGATTGAAGAAGACGGTCAGATTGAAACCGTATGCCACTTCTGCATGAAAAAATACAC
>CAJXNT010000019.1 GCA_913057225.1 uncultured Mycoplasmatota bacterium | reverse complement strand
AATGACCCCAGCTTTGACCTCATTGAAGTGTCACATTTTGAAGACGTCTTAGAGGCCTTGGAGGTGCGTCCATGACCACTATCACGCGCAGTTTATGGCTCCTCATTTATGAAGGCCTGATCATTAATCTCGCCCTCGTGCATTTATCGTTCATGCCCCTCTACATCTTTTTAGCTTTCTTAGGCCCGCTCATCTTTGGATGGGTCAGCCTGCACAAAGAAGGTAAGACCCCAACGTGGTTTAAAATCAGCAGTGCGATTTACCTCCTGGTGGGTCTCATCGTCGCCTTTATCGTACCATCCATTTTGCTTTAGAAAGAGGAAATTATGCCCTTCCAAGAGTATCCTTACACGCGTCCCGACATGGATGCAGTCAAATCAACATTTACCGACATCTTAACGCGCTTAGAAGCCGCAAGCTCCGCCGAAGCGATGATTCCCATCATCGATGAATACTACGCGTTAAATGACCAGATCGATACCCAAAGTACGCTGGCATCGATCCGTCATTCCATCGATACCAAAGACGCATTCTACGACCAAGAACAAGCGTTTTTTGATCAAGAATCCCCCGCCCTGGGCACCTATCAAAAACGGTTCGCGACGATTCTATTAGCTTCCGATCACCAAGCAGGCCTGCGGTCGCATTATGGTGATTTATTGTTTGATCAGCTGACGCTCTCGTCGAAAACCTTCGACGATGCCATCATTGAAGATTTGCAAAAAGAAAACGCCCTCGTCACGGAATACGGCAAACTCACCGCCAGTGCGGAAATATCCTTTGACGGAAAAACGCTCAACCTCTCGCAAATGGCGCCTTACATGCAAAGCAAAGACCGCTCGGTGCGTAAAGCCGCGCAAGAAGCGGTCAGTGCCTTTTTTGAAGCGAACGAAGCCACGTTTGACCGGATCTATGATGATTTAGTCAAGGTGCGTGTGACCATGGCCCAAAAACTCGGGTTTGATTCCTTTGTGGAACTGGCGTATGCGCGTCTTGGCCGGACCGATTACACCGCGAAAGAAGTGAAAGCTTACCGCGATCAAATCTATGAAGATGTGGTGCCCGTGGTGGCCAAACTGATGGAGAAAAAACGCGCCCGGCTCGGGTTAGACGATCTCAAATATTATGATTTATCGCTGAATTTTTTAAGTGGAAACCCCGCGCCCAAAGGCGACCGTGCGTGGCAAGTGGAAAAAGCCCGCCGCATGTATCACGACATGCACGCGGAAACCGGAAAATTCTTCCAGATGATGATCGATGAGAACTTGATGGATCTCGACAGTAAACCGGGCAAAGAAGGCGGCGGTTATTGCACGTTCATCGCCGATGAGAAAAAACCGTTTATCTTTGCCAACTTCAACGGCACCTCGCACGATGTGGACGTGTTAACGCACGAAGCGGGCCATGCCTTCCAAGCTTACCGTTCCAAAGATTTATTCGCCCCATATCGCTGGCCCACTTTAGAAAGTGCTGAGATTCATTCCATGAGCATGGAATTTCTCGCCTGGCCTTATATGGACGCATTCTTTGAAGACGACACGGACAAATACAAATACACCCACCTCGCAGGGGCGCTCAGTTTCTTACCGTATGGCGTGGCCGTCGATGAATTCCAACACGGCATTTATGAACGCCCCGAGATGACCCCTAAAGAACGCAAAGCCTGGTGGCGCGAAGTCGAGAAAAAATACTTACCGTTTAAAGATTACGAGGATAACGCCTTCTTTGAACGTGGCGGGTTTTGGTTCCGACAAGGCCATATCTTTTCCGTGCCGTTTTATTACATTGATTACACGCTGGCCCAAGTGGTTGCCTTCCAGTACTGGGTAAAATCCAGAGAAAACCAAGCCGAAGCCCTCGATTCGTATGTCGCGTTATGCGGCCTCGGGGGGTCGAAATCTTTCACGGGACTGTTGGCCTCCCAAGAGTTGGACAACCCCTTCAAAAAAGGCAGTGTGAAAAAAATCTCCGCCCCAATTGAAGCGTACTTAGAAAGCGTCAACGACCAAGCCTTATAAGGAGGACCCCCATGAAATCATGGCCGATTCTGATTGTCATACTCGCCCTCGTGGGCGCCGATCAACTCTCAAAATACCTCGCCGAAGCGGCGATGCCGCTGAATGACTCGGTGGCCTGGATCGAAGGCTTTTTATACATCACCCATCATCACAACGAAGGGGCCGCTTGGGGCTTATTCCCAGGCGCCACGTGGTTTTTTTACATCGTCACGGCGATCGCCCTTTCTGTCTTTGGGTATTTATCCATGGACATCGATTTTAAACGCGCCAAATTTTATAGCATTGGCATCGTCTTATTGATTGCAGGCACCATCGGCAATTTCATTGACCGCGTGCGCTTTGGCTATGTCGTCGATTTTATTGATGTCTATATTTTCTCGTATGACTATCCCATCTTTAATTTTGCCGACAGTTACCTCACCATCGGCGTGATTTTATTCGCGATCGATCTTTTATTCTTTGAAGCCAAGCGAAAGGCAGCGCATGCCCAAGATTGATGAGGCCTGGGCCGGCAAGCGGTGCGACATCGCCGCCAGTGCCTTGTTGGATGAAACCCGCAGTACCATTCAGCGCTGGATCAAAGATGAGCGCCTTTTAATCAACGGCCAGCCCGCGAAAGCCAGTCAAAAAATGGCCTTAGGCGACGTGCTTGAAGTGATTTACAAAGCGCCCGAAGTCATCGATTTAAGGCCGGTGGATCTAGCCTTAGACATTCTCTATGAAGACGCGGACGTGGCCGTCATTAATAAACCTGAAGGCCTCACCGTGCATCCTGCCTCCACCACGAGCGAAGTGACGCTCGTGCATGGGTTGTTGCATCAAATTAAAGACCTCGGCGCCTTTGATGATGCGATTCGGCCGGGCATTGTGCACCGCCTGGATAAAGATACCTCAGGAGCGATGGTGGTCGCCAAACATAAGGCCGCGTTACTCGCCTTACAGGCGGATTTAAAAGCACGCACCGTCAAACGCACCTACATCGCATTGGTCAAAGGGCATGTGGCCCATGAAAAAGGCACGATCGATGCGCCGATTGGGCGCCATCCCGTGAAACGACAATCGATGGCCGTCACGCCTTCGGGCAAACCGAGCATCACCCACTTTAAGGTATTGGAGTATTTAAACGATGCCACCCTCATTGAATGCCACTTAGAAACCGGCCGCACCCATCAAATTCGCGTGCACATGGCCCACATTGGCCATCCTGTCCTCGGTGATCCCAAATATGGCAGTGCGCTCAAAGAAGGCGTGGGACAGTTTTTACACGCCCGCACGCTTTCATTTAATCATCCTCGCACGCACGAGGCGTTGACCTTTGACGCGCCGATTCCGGAGGATTTTAATGCGTTGTTGGCGGCGTTAAAAAATCCCACCTAACGCATGAAAAAAATTACATTTAGCGTCTTTAAGCCCCGCATTTAATGCGGGGTTTTTTTCATCTTTTTTTCATCATTTTTCGTGCTATAATCACTAAAAACCACCCCCAAAAAGGAGGCAAAAATGCTGGAAAAATACCGCACATCTCGCGACATTATTTGCATCGATTTAAAAAGCTTTTATGCCTCCGTTGAGTGCGCCAAACGGGGCTTAGATCCATTTAAGACCCCCCTCATTGTCGCCGATGAAAGTCGGGGCGGAGGCTCCATTGTCCTGGCGGTTTCACCGTATTTAAAAGCGAAAGGAATTCCCGGGCGATTAAGACTCTTTGAACTGCCAGAAAACATCCCGGGCCTGATCATTGCCAAACCGAGAATGCGGACCTATTTAGAATACTCCGCCGAAATCATCCGGATTTATCTCAATTACGTCGCGCCCGAAGACTTGCACATTTACAGTGTGGATGAAGTCTTTTTAGACATCACCCCGTATCAATCGTTTTATCAAAAACCCGCCCGTGCCATCGCCGAGATGATCTTAAAAGACATCTGGCAGCACACCCAAATTCCCGCCACCGCGGGCATTGGCGATACCTTATTACTCGCCAAAGTGGCGTTAGACATCGAAAGTAAAAAGGTGCCCGGCGGCATCGCGGAGTGGCGCTTTCAAGATGTGCCCGAAAAACTCTGGCCGATTCGCCCGTTATCAAAGTTTTGGGGCATCGGTCATCGCATGGAAAAAAGGCTCAATCAAATGAACCTGTTTACCATCGGAGACATTGCGCGGGCCAACCGGGACGTGCTTTACCGGCTTTTTGGCGTGCTCGGCGATGAACTTTATTTCCATGCGCATGGCATCGATGCCAGCGTCATTGCGGAGAAATACCGCGATTTAAGTCCCATGAAAAGCGTCGGCGAAGGCCAAACGCTCTTTAAAGACACGCCCTTAAAAGAAGTGCTGACGATTCTTTTTGAAATCACCGATACCTTGGCGGCGCGCTTACGCTTCACCGGCAAAGAAGCGAAGACCCTGCATCTTTCCATCGGCTATTCCAAAGCGGTGGGCGGTGGCTTTTCCCGCCAAGTCTCCCTTGAGTTTCCCACGCGCGATCCGAAAATCTTATTCACGTGGGTGGTCGAGCTCATTCACCGCTTCGCCGAAGACTTACCGGTGCGGCGGGTAAGCATCCGGCTCACGAATCTTGTGGATTATTCGCCGTTTGATCAACTCGATTTCTTTGCGCCTCAGCGCAATAAAGCATCCGAAGAACGCTTCTTAAACGCCCTCGATAGCGTCCATAAAAAATACGGGAAGAAGTACGCTTTAAGACTTTCCAGTTATTTAGAAGGCGGCACCTTAAAAGACCGGCTGTCGTTGGTGGGAGGCCATCATGGATAGAGTCTATCAAGACCGGCGGATGCTGAAATGGTTGCCGTTTGATGCGCTCCCGGAACAACATGGGTATTTAAAAGCCGTCTATGAAGCCTTTGAAGTCATCACCCGGCCGGAATTATTGCCCGATCAAATCGAGTATTTGAATTACCGCATTGAAGAAGCCTATCACCTGCAAGAAGAAATCACCCTCAAAGTCTTTGAAAAAGGACATTTTACCTACATCACCGGCACCATTTTAGGGCTTCACCCCCATGATCACTTTCTCCTCATCGGCCGCCACCGCGTGCCGTTTGAAGACATTGTCGAACTCAGTTGATTTTTCTTGGCAAAGTGTTTAACCTGTGCTAACGTAAATGTAGGTCCTTTAAAGCGCACCTGTGAGTGCGAAAAGGTGTCAGACGTTTGGCTCTTTTTAAAGGTACCTCAAGGTGCCTTTTTTTAATGGATTTTAAGAAAGGAGGAAATTCGCCCCAACCAACGATGAAAAAACACCTTGAAACGCCTTAACAAAATTGAAACATTTAAGGCTTAAAAGCGTTTACAAACGCGCTAACACGCATTATAATGATAAAAAAATAGGAGGAACCAAATGAAAAGAATTTTCATGCTTTTAGCGGCTGTCACAGTCGTCTTTACGCTCGCTGCTTGCGGCGGAGCCGAAACATTTGAAATTGCCATGATCACCGATGCCGGTGACATTGATGATGAATCCTTTAACCAAGGGACATGGGAAGGCATCGTCGAATACGCTGAAGAAAACGGGATCTCGCACAAATATTACCGTCCCGCTCAAGTCTCCGATGAAGCTTACATTGAAACCATTAACTTGGCCATTGAAGGGGGCGCCGAAATCGTCGTCACCCCAGGATTCTTGTTCGAACCTGCGATTTATGAATCTCAAGCCAATCATCCCGATGTGAACTTTGTCCTCATCGATGGCGTGCCCCATCCTGGAGATTTCGCCACCTTTGATGTCGCAGACAACACCGTATCCATTCTCTTTGATGAGCACGAATCTGGCTTCTTAGCTGGGTATGCAGCCGTTAAAGATGGCTACACTGATTTAGGCTTTATGGGCGGCATTGCCGTTCCGGCCGTCGTTCGCTTTGGGGTCGGCTTCATTGCTGGGGCCCATTATGCGGCCGAAGAAATTGGGGCTGATATTAACTTCCCAGACAACCGGTTTGCTTACTTAGGAAACTTTGAAGCCACCGATGAACACAAAACCCGTGCCCTTGCATGGTATGAAGAAGGCACCGAAGTCATCTTTGCGGCCGCTGGGGGCGCTGGATCATCCGTCATCAGTGCGGCTGAAGATTCAGGCAATGTGATGATCGGAGTGGACGTTGACCAAGGTGGACTCTCCGAGGTGGTCGTTACTTCCGCAATGAAAGACTTAGGGGCCGTGGTTCAACAAGCCCTCGATGCCCATTTCAATGGATCATTCCCAGGCGGAGAAACCCAAGTGAAAGATGCAGCGACCCAAGGGGTTGCGTTACCATTCGCTTCCTCACGCTTTAATTCATTCACCGAAGCGGAATACAATGCCATCTTCGATGAAATCGCGGCGGGCGATGTTGTGGTCCCTGCCACTTACGCAGAACTCACAAGCTTCTTAGATGGTTTGGGCATTTCCACCCCCATCCAAGAAAGCACGGTAACTCCTTAACATACCATCACTAAAAAAGGAAAGTTCGCTTTCCTTTTTTAAACACAAAATAAGAGGTGACGTATGACCCCTGTCATTGAAATGAATGGCATCACGAAAGAATTTCCTGGCATCATCGCCAATGACAATATCACCCTCTCGGTTCAAGAAGGTGAGATTCATGCCTTACTTGGAGAAAATGGGGCTGGAAAGAGCACACTGATGAGTGTGCTCTTTGGCCTTTACCGAGCGGAAAAAGGAAAGATATTGGTCCGTGGGCAAGAAGTGGATATTAAAAATCCGAACGATGCCAATGAACTGGGGATTGGGATGGTCCATCAACACTTTAAACTGGTCGACACGTTCAGTGTGTTGGACAATATTATTTTGGGATATGAGGACGTCGATAGAGGATTTTTGAAAAAAGACGAAGCCCGTCAAAAAATCATCGAACTGAGTGAGCAGTATAAGCTCAAAATTGACCCCGACGCGTTGATTCGAGATATTTCCGTCGGTCAGCAACAACGGGTCGAAATTTTAAAAATGTTGTATCGAAATTCCGATATCCTCATCTTTGATGAGCCGACGGCGGTCTTAACGCCGCAAGAGATCGAAGAGCTGATGAAAATCATGAAAGCGCTCGTGAAAGAAGGACGTTCCATCATTTTAATCACGCACAAACTCAATGAGATTCAACAAGTGGCCGACCGCGTCACGATCCTTCGTAAAGGCAAAAAAATCGATACGCTGGATGTCAAAGACGCCACCAATGAAATGCTCGCCGAACGCATGGTGGGTCGCAAAGTCTTATTTGAACTGGAAAAAGACCCTCACGCCCCCGGCGAGACCGTCTTTGAATGTGAAGGCCTGACGATGCGCGATCCCAAAACACAAAAAGCCGTGGTCAGTGACATGCATTTTACCGTTCGCCAAGGGGAAATCGTCACCATTGCGGGGATTGAAGGCAACGGACAGACCGAAATGGTGTACGGCCTCACTGGCTTAAAACCCATTGAACGTGGGGCGATTACCTTAAACGGCCAAGACATCAGTCATGAACCCATTCTTCGTCGCAACCTGATTGGATTGGCGCATATCCCCGAAGACCGGCAGAGATACGGATTGGTCCTCGATTATACACTGGCCAATAACCTCATCTTGCATAACTATTTTGAAGATCGCTTTCAATCGCGAGGATTTTTGGATAAACAAGCCATTGAATCTTTTGCCGAACACGTCATCGATAAATACGACGTTCGATCATCCAATGGCGCCGATTCCATGGCCCGTTCGATGTCGGGGGGGAATCAGCAAAAAGCGATCCTTGGCCGGGAAATCGAACGCGATACCGATGTCATCATCGCGGTGCAACCCACACGAGGCCTCGATGTGGGGGCGATTGAATTCATCCATAAAGAACTGCTTGCCTTAAGAGATCAAGGCAAAGCCATCCTTCTCATCTCCTTAGAACTCGATGAAGTGATGCGCTTATCCGATCGCATCATCGTTATGTACGAGGGCGAACACGTGGGCGAATTTGATCCCGCGAAAACCAGCCCCGAAGAGCTCGGGCTTTACATGTCTGGCTCAAAACGGAAGGAGGCCTAGATTATGCGAGAAAAAACATGGGTCGATGGCCTCTTAGATTATTTCTTAAATTCCAGCACCGCCGTCAAAGTGCTCGCCAGCATCATTGCCATTGTGGGCGGCCTCATTGTCGGACTTGTCATCATGTTAATCTTAGATCCATCCCGCGCCTTTGCGGGCTTTAGCACGATTTTATTTGGCCTCTTTAGAAACGGCACCCAATCGATTGGGAACATGCTTTATTACGCCGTGCCCATCATTTTAACGGGACTTTCAGTGGCGTTTGCCTTTCGCACCGGGCTCTTTAACATTGGGGCCACCGGACAACTCACCTTCGGGGCGTTCTTTGCGGTCTATGTGGGGGTGAATTGGACGTTCTTAGGCAGTTTCCACTGGGTCGTGGCGCTTTTAGCCGGCGGTTTAGCTGGCGCCTTTTGGGGCATGATTCCGGGGATGCTGAAAGCGTTCCGTAACGTCAATGAAGTCGTGGCGTCCATCATGCTCAATTACGTGGCCATGTATTTTTCCACGTTGATGGTCAAAACGACGATTTATAATCAATCGGTTGCGCGGGCCTTTGGTCCGGCCGAAAGTGCCCAGATTCCTAAAGGCTTTTTTGAGACCCTCACCAATGGATCGAGTTTAAATTACGGGTTATTTGTGGCCTTTTTAGTGACCGCGATTCTGCATGTCATCCTCGCCAAAACGACGTTTGGCTATCAACTTAAAAGTGTCGGTTTTAACCGCGATGCCTCGCGGTATGCCGGGATGAACGAAAAACGCAACATCATCCTTGCGATGACCATCGCCGGGGCCGTTTCAGGCCTGGCCGGGGCCATCATGTTTTTAGTCCCCGGGCGCTTTTTAACCATTGAAAGCAATCTCTTGCAAGAAGGCTTCACCGGCATTGCCGTGAGTCTACTCGGGCTTTCGTCTCCCATCGGTGTCTTAATTGCGGGGATCTTTTACGGCTCGTTAGAAATTGGCGGGTTTTACCTGCAAGTGACCACGCAGTTTGTGCCGGAGTTGATTGAAATCATCATCGCGGCCATCATCTACATCAGTGCGCTCGCGTTATTCTTCCAAAACATCATTTATAAAACGCTCAAGAAACGAAAAGACGCACGACTGGAGGCTACCCATGAGTGAACTCTTTGATACGCTCAATTTTCTCATTCCGCTCATCATTGCCTCGATGGTGCCTTTAAGCCTCGTGGCCTTAGGGGGCTTATTCTCCGAGCGCTCAGGGGTCGTCAACATCGCCTTAGAAGGGATCATGGTCATGGGGGGCTTTGTCGGCATCGTCTTGATGCGCACCCTCGTGGACAGTGGCTTGCCGCTGCAGCTGATCAGCTTGATTGGCCTCATCACGGGGGCGTTGGTGGGCGTCTTATACGCCGCCCTGCATGCGTTTGCCAGTGTCACCATGAAATCCAATCAAATCATTTCAGCGACCGCTTTAAACTTATTTGCGCCGGCCTTGTCGGTCTTTATCGCCCGGATTTTTTATGGGACCTCCAACATTAATCTCGGCGGTAATTACACCATTCCTGAAGTGCCGGTCCTCTCAAGCATTCCCGTTTTAGGCCCGTGGCTGTTTACCAATGCCTATTTATCCACCTATTTGGGGATCGTTATTTTTGCGGTCGCCATCACCTTTTTATACAAAACCAAATTGGGCCTGAGGATCCGGGCCTGCGGGGAAAACCCGCAAGCCGCCGACTCCCTCGGCGTCAATGTTTATAAGATTCGCTATTTAGGGGTCTTAATCTCCGGGGCCCTCGCGGGGATGGGGGGCGTGATCTTTGTCTTATCGTTTGCCACCCGCTTCCAAGGCACCGTGGCAGGCTTCGGCTTTTTAGCCCTCGCCGTCATGATTTTTGGCCAGTGGAAGCCTCGCGGCATCTTACTCGCGGCCGTGTTTTTTGCGACGGTGCGCGTGATTGCCAACGCCTACACCGCCATTCCCGGCTTGCAAAACATCTCCATCCCCTCGGAAATTTACAGCATGCTGCCTTACATCATCACGCTCGTGGTCTTGGCCTTTGCGTCGAAAAATTCTCGCGCGCCCAAAGCTGCGGGTGAACCCTACGACGCCGGAAAGAGGTAACTTTTGGAAAAAGCGGACGCGCGCTATTTAGCGATTGCCTATCAAATTGCCAAACGCATATCCAGCGGAGAACTCCAAGAAGGGCTCCGTCTTTCAGGCCGTACGCTTTTGTCCAGTGAATACCAAGTGTCTTCAGAAACCATCCGCAAGGCCATCAAAGTCCTAGAGACCTATGGCGTGGTGGAAAGTAAGGAACGTTCCGGCATCACCGTGCTCTCGGCAAGCGCCGCGGAAACCTACATGCAACGCTATGTGGCGCAAAAAGAAGACCGCCGCTTGATCAAAGATGCCGAAGACGCGCTCAAAGAGCTCTCAAACGCTGAAAGTAAAGCGCAGCACTTGATGCGTAAATTGATCAGTGTCACCCGGACCGGGTTTTTCCCGTTTGATTTTTTCACCTTTGATGTGCGAGAAGGCGACGCGTTTGTGGGAAAAACCTTGCAAGTCCTCAATCTAAAAAAAGAGACGGGCGCGTTGGTCATCGGCTATGAAAAAGCCGGCATTTTCTATCAAAATCCCGATGCCTCACTCATCATTGAACCGCAAATGACGCTTTATCTCCTTGGAGATTTAACCATCCAAAAACGGACGGAGGAATTCCTCCATGGATCCTTTAACGCGCAGTAAACTCATTCTCATCGCGCTTCTGAGTCTCAGTCTTTTAAGCTTAATTCTCGCCGTCGCATTCAATCTCGGACTCGCATCGGCCCTGTTGGCGGTCGTATTGCCGTTTGGCGTGGTGTCTTTATTGCTGATTCGGGGGCTTTCAAAAGAGAATCAAGCCGCGCTCGGCCCCGGCTTCATTCGCCTCATCCAGTGGAGCTATCTCACGCTATTCATCACGGGCGTGCTCCTCATGCTCCTGATTGGCATCGTCTTTTCTAATCCTGCATAAAAACACCCCACCGACAAATTCGGTGGGGTTATTTTTTGGGTTTTCGTAAGGTGGAAAACAGGGCAATGAAGTCGTGTTGTTCTTCCATGGCCAACTTTTGGAACGCATCAATGAGGTCATTGGTGTGATCAATAAAGACGTTGCCTTCTTTTAAGTACACGGCTGAAACGTCTAAAGCGCTGGCAAATTTTTCAATGGTTTCATCGCTTAAAGGCTTTTTCGAGCGTTCAATGACCACCAAATCTTGGTGGGAGATCCCGACCGCTTCGGCAATCTCGCTGATCGAAAGATTCTTTTGTTTGCGAATCTTTTGGATGCGTTTTCCCGGACTCTCAATCACGCGGTTTTCACATCCTCGTATTCCGAATAGCGTTCAAAGGCTTTCACCACATACGAGCACTTGGGCCGAATTTTTAAGTCATGGGCCCGCGCATACTCGGCGAGATGATCCAAGAGTTGCTTGGCGATGCCTTGACCTCTGAGTGAAGGATCGACGACGGTGGAAGTGGCCACAATCACGCCGGCTTCCGCCGGTTCATATTCAATTTTAGCGATTGGTGAATGCGCCTCGCCATGATAAAACATGCGGTCTTTTTGTTCAAACGTCATAAAGGCCTCCAGCGTGGTATGAAGATTGATAAATGAATGGGCTCATGATACACTATTTTTGTAATGATTACAACTTAAAACACGGTTCAATAAGGAGACTTTTATGATGCAAAATGATGCCGTTTTAAAATCGCATGGCATTAAACCATCGCTGACGCGGATGATGATTTTGGATTATTTAAAAGCGGCGAAAAAACATCCCAATGTGGATGAAATTTACCAAGCTTTGCAGCCTAAAATTCCCACCTTATCAAAAACCACCGTGTACAACACGCTGCATTTATTCACCGAAAAAAACGTGGCCCGTGCCGTCATGTTAAAAGATCAAGAAAACCGCTACGATCTCGCGAGCCATCCCCATGCGCATTTTCAATGCGTGAAGTGCAATGAAGTTTTTGACGTATTTCGGTTGCCCGATGTCCAGTTGGATGGCGTGCTCCCAGGCGCCCAGGTGCAAGATGTCTCCGTCCTCATCAGTGGGGTCTGTGAAGCCTGCCAAGCCAAAGAAGGCACCCGCCATGAATGAGGCCCCATGCTAGATTCTTATAAATCCTTCATTACCTCCCAAGACTTACTCCATTACGTGGAGTGGATTCAAGCCGTCCGAAACGATGATCTCACGGCTTTTTTAAACAGTTTTGACCCGTCCGATAATCCCGTGGGGGAACTGTTTGATCCCTTAGAAGTGGTGATTGCCTACGGCGCGCAAACCATATTTGAATACTTTTTGATGCATGAAAACTATTCGCACTATTACACGCCGTTCAATCTTTCCATTTTGACCGTCTGTGCGATTTTTAAACAAGATGAATTTCTTCACCGGATGCTGAGAGAGTGGACGTTTAATGACGATGACTTAATTGCCCTTTATGACTACATGATTCAATATGGATCGCTCGCGCATTTCAAAGAGATCTACCAACAATTTCCCGTGCAAGAAGAGGCCCACCTGGATTTACTCAGGCTCAGTTTGGACCATGAAAGCATCTTTTATTTCCTCAAAGCCAAAACCGATTTTGATACGCTCATCATGCATCCCGACTTCATCTATGATGTCGTGGCGTATTTCCCGCAATATTTAAGTGTCATTGAAAAAGCCAAAGACCTCTCGTTTTTAAAAGAGACCGATGCGTTTACGCGGATTTTTGAATTTGACCGTTTTTCCGATTTTAAACGGACCTTGGATTTTTGTTTGAAACGCAACATCGACGTCGACTTAGAGGATGATTACGGCTTTAAACTCATTCATATCGCCTTAAGACATGCGGTCGATGCGAAATACGTGGAGTACTTAGTCGCCAGTGGCGCAAAGCCTGAAGGGAAGACGTCACTTGGGTATCCTGTCGCGCATCAACTGATGCTAAGAGATGCCCGGTTTACCTTGGAAGTTTCGCATCTGATTGATTTTGATGCCGAAGATGCCACCGGGCGCACCCTTCATGATTATGACCAGATTGACCATTCTGAATCGTTTCACGATGAAGACGTGATTGCCATGATCAAATTGGTCTTTAACCTCGATGAAAAAGCGATTTATGAACTCGATGTTGAGGAATTTTATCAACTCGCTAAAGCCCATGGGCTGAAACTCTTTACCCCCTACATTACACTCGCAGAATTTGAAACCATGGCCCTTAAAGATGCCTTTACCCAGCGCCTGTATGATACGGGACTGGATGCGTTAGACACCGATCAGCTGGCCCAAGTTTTCCAAAGTAAATTCAATCATGACACCGACAAAACCATTCAAATCATGCGGCCCATTGATATGCTCGATGAAGCCTATGAGGGGTTTCAAAAATTTGCCGATGAGCATGAAACCACCTTTAAACTCGCCTCCGAAGGCTATGAAATCAATCAACTGGCCCAGATTGAATACACCTTCCATCCGCACCAGCCGGTGCATAAAAAAGCCGTTGTTTATTCTCACTTGGTGGATGTCTATTTCATTCACATGTTTTATAACATTCCGCTAAATCAAATTGAATACAATCCCCTCATCTCCAAAAATAAGCGATTCTTAAGTTAGGAGTCTTTCATGATCCTCGATTTTAAAAGCAACCTCGTCTTAGTCATCATGAGTGTGATTCTGGCGGCGATCTTGGGCGTTTATCTTTACACCAATGCCGATGGCACCAACCTCTGGACCTTGATCGTGCTCGGACTGATTTATCTCATCATCACCTGGATGCAACTGAGACGAAACTCACAGCGCATGGTCCAACAACTGGAAATGGTCCTCATGATTCAACTCAACGTCCAAGACTATGAAGCGGCCTATGAAAAGTTTGTCCAAGACGGCTCCAAGTATTCGCCCGTGTGGAATGTGACCAAACGGCAACGTCTGGCCATTGCCTATTTACTCAACGGCAAAGAAGAAGAAGCCCAAGCCCTCATCGATACGCTTGAAAAAGAGTATGACGTGTATTTGAATACGGACTTTTATTCCGCCTATCTCTTGAGCGTCATCAAGACCCTCAAAGCGGCCATTTATGACAGTCCCAAGGCGTTAAAAAGCACGCTCAAACAGGAACAAACCGCGTTTGATGCGTTGCCGGAAAAAATCCAGACGCAACTCAAAGATAACCCGAGTGGATTTCATGTGGTCTTGCATGAGCTTGCCAAGCGCCTAGATGAAGACGATGTCACATGGGTGGACGAAAAAACCCCGTTCATTCAAAACGTCCTCAAGCTGATTCTTTCCCAACAAAAAAACGCAGACTTAACGTCTACGTTTCAAGCGGAAGCGCCTTCTTAATGGAGGCGTTTTTTTTGGGCCATGTGTTTGGCATACAGCAAGATGGATCCGAGGGCAAGATAGAGCACAAAAATGCCCAGCACATAACTGATCACACCCGCCAGGCCCGTTTCCGGCACATTGAAGAAGAAGTACGCATACGTCCCCGTGGCACTGCCATAAATGAACGCATACACCAGGTATAATATGGGCAACCATAGATACACCAGTAAGGTTTTATAGGGCGGCATGACTTCGTTTAACCCCCAAATAAAATCAATTAAAAGCCCATAGGGCACTAAATAGTGCAAAACGCCCCACTGCCAGGCACTGTCTAAAATGTCCGCCACAATCGCGTAATCATCGATCAATAAATTGACGTACACCAGATTGATCACCAACCCGATCATGACGCCAAAGAGCAGATGTTTTTCCGGAATATACCCCAAAAGAATGCCCACCAATAAGAAAAAAATCAAGACGTTGCCCGTGTTGGTAAAATAGTTTAAAAACAATAATAAATCGCCATCATACGCCGCGACAATGGCCGCACCTAATAATGCGGTGAGGGCGACTAACATCCATTTTCTAAGGGTCATGTCAAAATCTCCTAAATCGATATGTAATAATAACCTATTATATTACAAACCATAAAAAAAACATCACCGAAGTGATGTTTTTTCATTCGTTTAATACCCAGGCATGCCTTGAGGCATCGCCGGTGCGGCACTACTTTCTTCTTCGATATCAACGACCGCCGCTTCGGATGTGATGAACATGGAGGCGATGGACGCCGCATTGATGACCGCGTTGCGGGTTACTTTGGTGGGATCGATGACCCC
>CAJXNT010000018.1 GCA_913057225.1 uncultured Mycoplasmatota bacterium | reverse complement strand
TCAGGCGGTAGTGGTTCAATGGTAGAACGTCACCCTCCCACGGTGAAGACGGGGGTTCGATTCCCCTCTATCGCTCCAAGACCCTCGGGTCTTTTTTTTATGGATGACTCTCAGTATAATGAGGGTACGTTCCGGTAGCTCAGCAGGATAGAGCAACGGCTTCCTAAGCTGCAGGTCGGGGGTTCGAATCCCTCCCGGAACGCACCATGTGCAAGGAGTCAGGATGAATAACGCCCAATTTTTAGAACAGTTTAAAGCGATTGAACTTTCATTGCGCGTCGAGCTTGAACTCTCTGAACGCGACCACATGTCATTCAATGAGATGGTCTATCGGTCCCGTCGCCGAGTGTTTAAATCGTCGTACCATCAAGAAATATTAGAAAATGCGGCGCAACTCAGGAACATGTTGTCGCATAAACACGATGTGGCCAATATTCATCCCGCGTTTGCCAAGCAGTTTGAGGTGGTAGCTCAGCGGATTTTAACCCCCTTAAAAGCCGAACACCGGATGACGCCTTACCGTCATGTGGAACGCTTGCATCTTTCAGATCCTTTAAACAAAGCCATCACCATTATGCGGAAGCATCGCTTTCAAAATCTCCCCGTCCTTTTGAACGACCGGTGCGTGGGGATGTTTAATGAAAGCACGCTGTTTTATGCGTTGCAAGCGACCCAAGAACTTCACGTCGACCTCAACACTCCGGTTGAGGCATTCGAGGGGCATCTCTCCATGGAAGATCACCCCACGCATCTGTATACGTTTGTCTCGCGTTCCACCACCTTGGATGCGATTGCCGATCAATTTTCTGAGTTTCTCACCCAGGATCAAAAACGCTTAGAACTGGTCATTGTGACGGAAAACGGTAAAGCCAGTGAAACCATGTTGGGGATTCTCACCCCTGAAGACCTCATCGATATTTACATGCAAGATTAAACGCATAAAGGTACAAAGAATTTCACGGTGAGTGATACACTTTATGTATGCAAAAAACATCGCGTGATTTGACTCAAGGGTCGATCCTTAATCACATCAAAGTCATTGCCATACCGGCTTCGGTCGGTTTTTTGTTTAATACCCTTTTTAACGTCGTGGATACGTTATACGTGGGGCGACTTTCAACCGAAGCCTTAGCCGGGTTATCCTTATCGTTCCCCATCTTTTTCATGGTCATCGCCCTCACCAGCGGGATTTCCCAAGCCATGACCGCGCTCACCGCTCACGACATTGGCAAGAAGAAGTTTGATGAATACCACGTCCTGATTAAAAATGGGTGGGTCTTGACCGTTTTACTCGCCCTCGTCCTGGCGGTCTTAGGCATTCTTTTGGTCCCGAGTTTATTTCGGTTTATGGGGGCCCAAGAAGCAACGGTGCGGCTGGGCGTTCGCTACACCCGGACCATTTATTTGGGGGCTTTATTCTTTGCGTTTAACTATCTCATGAACGGCATTTTAAGCGCGGAAGGCAACACCAAGCCATTCCGGAATTTTCTCATCCTCGGGTTTATCCTCAACATTGGCTTAAACCCCTTGTTTATCTTTGGCTGGTTTGGCCTTCCCAGGCTTTCCACACTCGGGGTGGCCCTGGCCACCGTCATCGTCCAAGCCATCGGTACGCTTTATCTTTTTAAACAACTGATGAAGTCGGATTATTTTGTCTGGGCGGAGTTTAAAGCGGCCAAACGTTCCTGGCATTTTCAAAGTGAAATCATTAAGCAAGCCCTGCCGGTGTCGCTTTCCAATGCGACGATTGCACTGGGGGTCTTTGTGATCAACTATTTTGCGGTGCTTTATGGGGGCGATCAAGCCGTGGCGGCGTATGGGGCGGCTTTAAGAATTGAGCAGTTACTCTTTTTACCGACGATTGGACTGAACATCGCCGCGCTTTCCATCATCGCGCAAAATTACGGAGCCAAAGCTTACGGCCGGATGAAAGAAACCATCCAAAAAACGGGGACCATTGGCCTCATCATCATGGGCAGTTCCATGGTCATCACATTTTTGCTCGCCCCAGTCCTCATGCCGCTATTCATCGATGATGGCACCGTCATCGACATTGGGGTCAATTACTTGAGAATTGCCACGGTCGGCTTTACATCGTATATCTTCTTGAATTTATCGGTGTCCACCTTGCAGGCCATTAAAAAGCCGGGGTTTTCGGTGTTTATTGGGATTTACAGACAAGCGTTCCCCGCGGTCATATTCTATCTGCTGGGCGGGGTGTTAGGCTATGGCGTCAGCGGCGTATGGTGGGGCATTGTCATCATCAATTGGAGTGCCGCATTCATCATTGTGCCTTATACGATTTATCGGTTTAAACGCGCCACCACTTCAGACAGTGAAACGGCCATTTTATCTTGACACTCACGCCATTTTTAAGATACAATTGTTCTTGCAGCTGTGGAGGATTAGCTCAGTGGGAGAGCACTTGCTTGACGTGCAAGGGGTCGATGGTTCGAATCCGTCATTCTCCACCACCTGCGAGTGTGGCGGAACTGGTAGACGCGCATGGTTGAGGGCCATGTGGCCGCAAGGCTGTGGGGGTTCAAATCCCCCCATTCGCACCAATTTAGATACCTGAGGGTGTCTTTTTTTTTGGCCAAAAAAAACCACCCATGATGGGTGGTTGTTTGAATTATAAGGCTTCGATGGTTTTTAAGTATTCTTGGATGGGCTGATTGCCGACGAGTTCGTGGGTGTCATTGATGACGATTTTGGGCACGCCTGAGACATTATATTTTTGCGAGAGTTCCCCAAAGGTTTGCGCTTCGATCATTTCACTTTCAATGTGAGGATGGCTCATGGCCAACCGGTGCGCATTGGAGACGGCGCCGGGGCAATGCGGGCATGAAAGCGTCACAAAGACTTTGATGTTGACGGGTTTTTCAAGGTTATCCAGCCGGCTTCCAATGGTGGATGCCAAGCCAAAATCAATGCCGGACATGTCCATCAAGGCCGATAAGAAGGAGTTGATTTCGTGGCCTGCAGGAATGCCGTTGAACTTGACGCCTTGGTATGCATCGTTTTTATCCAACATGACAAAACTGGGGGTCATCGTGACACCGTATTCTTCAGCGAGCGCGGCATCTTTCTTAAGGTCTTTTTCGACATAGGTAATTTTTTCCGATAACGCGGCCACTTCGGAAAGAAGTTGCCGGGTCTCTTGGCAGGTGTTGCACGGATCTTCTTGGGTGAAAAGGACCATCGTGACGTGATCTTGCATTGGGTTCAAATACTCTTTAACTTGTTTGGTAACATCTTCATTTAATAGTTTATCCATGGGATTCTCCTTTATTTTTTGTGGTGCATCAGATATTGGGTCGCAGCCAAAGCCGCCACCGCGCCTTCTGAGGCAGAAATGATGATTTGTTTATACGGTTGGGTGGTGACATCGCCGGCGGCGTATAAGCCTTCCAGTGAGGTCTCTTGGTTGGGGGTGACGATGACTTCGCCTCGTTCGTTGAGATCCACGAGGCCATTGAGTAATTCACTCTTCGGAATGTTTCCGATTTCCACAAACATTCCATCCGCTTCAATGATGCGCTCTTCGCCTGAAGGTTTATCCAGCACGCGCACCCCGCGCATCTTGGTATCCCCGAGAATTTCTAAGATTTGGGTTTCGAGATTGATTTCTAAACCGTCGATGGATTTGAATTGATCCAAAATGATTTGATCGGCGCGCCACTGAGAGCGGTGCACAACGGTGATTTTTGACGCCCAGGCGGCTAAATCCACGACCGATTCCGCGGCACTGTTGCCGCCGCCTGCGACAATGACGTGTTCGTTTTTAAAAAACGGTGCGTCACAGGTGGTGCAGTAAGAAACGCCTTTATTGGCAAATTCAGCTTCCCCCGGGACGCCCAGTTTACGTGGAGCCCCCCCGGTGGCATAAAGCACCGTTTGCGCGGTGTATGTTTCGCCATTATCTAAGGTGATATGAAAATCGTCCTTTTTTTCGAGGCGACTCACCAGATGGCCGGTTTTAATGGGCACGCCCAGTTCGAGCACGTGGTGGTGGAACGCTTCGGAGAGCTTGCCGCCCGTGGTATGTTCGATGCCAATATAATTATCCACTTCGCTTGTGTTGTGCAGTTGGCCGCCAATTTCAAGGGAAAAGACCGCCACTGAGAGTCCTTTGCGAACCGCATAAAGTGCTGCGTTCATGCCCGCAGGGCCTCCGCCAATCACAGCAAAGTCAAAGTGTTTTTGCGAATCAAAAATGGATTGTTCGGATTGTGATTCGACCGCAAAATCAAACATGGTTCCTCCTTTCTAACGACCTTTGATGACAAGATTTAAAGCCTCTTGCAACGTGGCTTTATCAAGGTCAGATTCAAGATTAAGAGCTTGCAAGATATTGTCCGCTGTCAAAACCCCAATCGCTTTGTCAATGCTGGAGCGAATGGCTTTGAGTTGCGTAATAATATCTTCACACGCGAGATCATTTTCCATCATATTCAAGACGCCGTTCATTTGTCCTTGCGCCCGTTTAATACGATTTTTAACATTTTGATCACATATCATAGGATTCTCCTTGCATTTATCCGAAAATCAGTATACCCTATGGGGTATAGAAATGCAAGGAATACTATTGTTTCAAAGAAAAGTTCTTTCCTTGAAGTCTTAGCCTAACACGCCTATAATAAAGATGAAAGAAGGGATACCAATGAAAAAATTATTTTTAACACTCACGCTCTTGGCGGTATTTACCTTGGCCGCCTGTTCACAACCGACACTTTCCAATGAGACGCCCACCTATAATCCTCAAGATGCATCCACCATTATGACCATTGACATTAATCCATCGATCACATTTACGTTAGATGAAGATGGGGTCATTACCTCCTATGTCCTCTCGAACGAAGACGCCGAGATTGTGGCTGCAGATTTATCGTTTATTGGTTTGACGTATGATGAGGCATTAGATTTATTCTTAGATGCGGCGATTGAGACCGGCTATGTTGACGTCACACGCAGTGACAACGTGGTGGTCGTGACCATCACCCAAGAAGCTGAAGCAGACTATGAAGCATTCCAAGCGGAAGTGGAAGCCAAAATTGCGGATCACTTAAGCCAAAGCGGCATTCAAGCGGCCGTGGAAAACGGTCAAGAATATTATGAGGAAATCCGCGAACTCGCCGAAAGCAATGATATTTCTGTGGGTCGTGTCATCCTAATTCAAGCGGCCCTACGCAATGACGAATCATTGACCTTCGAAGAAGCGCTCGCCACCGATCCCGAAGTACTCAAAGAAACCCTCAAAGCAGATTTTGATGCACGTATAGAAACCTACAAAGCCGAACGTGAAGCAGAGGCTGCGGCGGTGAAAGAAGAAATCAAAGCACTCGTCGAAGCTCGGATTGAAGAATACCGTGCCGCAGTAGACGCTGGGGAAGTGACGCCTCCGGAGACAGCTGAAGAACTCAGAAATCAGCTGCTTGAAGAATTCAGACGATTCAAAGAAGAACTCGAAGCACTTCGTGAGTCTAACCAATCTGAATAAAAATAAGTTTAAAAAGCATACCATGGGTATGCTTTTTGTTTGTGCAAGTTGCATAAAATGAAATTTAATTTTTAATCTTGTAAGCGTTTCTATTTGTAATCACGTGGTCGTTGGAGTACAATAAAAGCATCTTTACACTATATCAAGGAGGAACAAATGACAGGTTTAAGCAGCTTGGCAGTATGGCAATTTGAAGTTGTGCAACATGTTTTAACCTTTGGATTTGCTGCGATGGGGGCAGCACTTCTGTACTTTGTACTAACCATCAAGAACAATGCACCCAAGTATCGCCCATCCAGTGTACTTAGTGGTGTCGTTATGGTATCTGCTTTCTTACTCCTATATTTACAATCACAAAGTTGGGCAGATGCTTTTGTTTTGGAAGGCGGACAATATGTCGCTTCTGGAACAAGCACGTTCACCAATGGATTCCGTTACTTGAACTGGTTGATTGATGTCCCACATCTTCTCATCCAAATTCTTTTCGTAGCGGGCATTGCTGGAGCAGCCTTCAGAAAATATCTTGTTCGTTTCACCGCATCGGGTGGACTCATGATCGTGACTGGTTACATTGGTCAGTTCTACGAACCAGGTCGTGGGGCCGAAACAGACATCACATTGTGGATTGTATGGGGTGTCATCTCCACTCTCTTCTACATTTGGGTCTTAGTCCTCATTACGCAAGTCATTAAAGAAGGCCGTGCAAACATGAAAGGCAGCAAAGCTGAACCTCTGTTTGCAGCAATCTTACCACTTTTCTATGTTTCTTGGACCATTTACCCAGTAGCTTATGTAATGCCTTTATTCGGTGGCTCCGCTTCCGAAGTGGCAGCACTCGCGATTGTGGCACAACAAGTGCTTTACACCATCGCCGACGTAACATCCAAAATCTTCTACGGAGTTATGCTCAACGTTTCCTCGACTTGGCTCTCAGAAGAACAAGGATATCAAGAAGCTTAATATTTGTTTCGTAAAAACCAACCTCACGAGGTTGGTTTTTTTTTGGATTTTTTCACACGTAGACCCCTAAATCAATGGTATGATGAAAAAGACATAAATTGACAAGGAGCATAGGATGAGAGTTGCAGTAGGTGGCATGATTGCCTCAGGTAAAAGCACATTGGTGAGGAAATTAGGCGCAGCATTAAATGTGCCTTATATGGATGAATTTGCCAAAGAAGATCCTGTATTTAATACGCTTTTAAAATGGTTGTATGAAGGCATGGATGATGTGGAAATGCTTTTGCAAATTTATTTTTTGCATAAACATTGGAAAACACAAAAAACTTATGATGATAATGTGATCATCGACCGTCATATGATTGAACACTGGCTGTTTGCCCAAAAAAACATTCAAGATAAAACCATCAAGAATTTTTACAATGGGGTGTTCAGTGCCTACATGAACGATGTGAAAAAAATTGACCTTTATCTCATATTGGATATCCGTTGGGAAACCTTTGAAGATCGTCTTAAAAAGCGGGGGCGTCAGCAAGAAATCGATAACTTTGATGCCAATATCCCCTACTTTAAAACGCTCCTTAAGGATTACGTCAAACTTCTAGAAGCTCAGTGCCTCATTCATGATGTCCCGTATGAAATCATCGACGCCAATGCCGATGATGAAACCGTATTAAACGTCGCTTTAAACCATATCAAAGCGTTAGATAAGTAGCCATTTAAACGACCTCACGGTCGTTTTTTTTGGCTTTAAAAATGCTATAATATGGCTCGATGAGTTTAATTGATTTGGAAAACGTTACATTCAATTACGACGGGACGCCCCTGTTAGAAAAAATAACCGCACGCTTACTCCCAGGTGAGCATGTGGTTTTACTCGGTCCCAACGGCACTGGCAAGTCAACGCTTGTTCGATTGCTCATGCATCAAATCACGCCTGATTCTGGTCGCATTCAATTTCACCCCCATAAAGTCTTCAAAGCGTTGGATCAGCACCTGGTTTTACCCAAAGAAGAGACCGTGATTCAATATTTATCGGGCGTCTATCAAGAGTTATTTGACTTAGAAAAAAGAATGCAACATCTGTATCAAGCCGCCGCCATCAGTGATGAAGCCACCCAACACAAAAAAATCAATCAAGCCAGTCGCATTCAAGAAACCCTCAATAACTCAGATTTTTATCAAGTTCAAACGGAAATCCTCAAAGTGATTACAGGTCTGGGTCTGGATGCCAGTGTCCTGGATCAAACCATTGGCACACTGTCAGGCGGGATGCGCTCGAAAGTCAAACTGTCAGAAATATTACTTTCCAATGCGGACATCATGTTACTGGATGAGCCATCCAACTTCTTGGATGAATCCCAAGTGGATTGGCTCCTCAAATACCTCAAACGCTTGCCCAATGCGTTCATCGTGGTAACGCATGAAGACCGGATTGCCAAGGAAATCGCCACCACCGTGTGGGCCTTGGAGCAAAAAAGCATTCAAGTTTACCGGGGGGATTATGCGTTTTATTTAAAAGAGCGTGCCCAACGCGCGGAACAACACCAAAAAGCCTACAAAGCCCAACAAAAATACATTGCCAAAACGGAAGCTTTCATCGCCAAAAATATTGCCAATGCAAAGACCACACGGCGTGCCCAAAGCCGTCGCAAGCAGCTTGCTAAACTGGAGCGCTTGAGTGCACTCGAAAAACAAAAAACCTACCAGTTCACATTTCCCGAAGCCACCCCCACGGGAAAAGAGGTGTGCATTCTAGAAAATCTTTCCATTGGGTATCAAGACCCGTTGGTCGAACCCATCAGCATGACCATTCGCAAAGGGGAAAAATGGGCCATCACGGGTGAAAATGGGGTCGGAAAAACCACCCTCGTCCGGACTTTGATGGGCGAGCTTGAAGCCTTAGAAGGGCAGAGTCAGTGGATTGATACCGCGCGGATCAATTATTTTTCGCAAGATCATCATTTAGATCCCACCCTCACCCCATTCCAAATTGTCCAGCAGCAGTTTCCCGATTACGACCAGAAAAAAGTCTACGCCACCCTGGCGCGTTTTGGCATTCGTAATGATAAAGCGTTAAGACCCATCAAAACGCTATCGGGGGGCGAGCAATCCAAAGTTCGCCTCAGTTTACTTTGGCCCATCCAAAGCAATGTGTTTATCTTAGATGAGCCCACCAACCATTTGGATGTGGCCATAAAGGCTGCACTAAAAGACGCGCTCATTGCCTATCAAGGAACGCTCATTTTGGTGTCGCATGAACGCGATTTTTATGAAGACATTTGTCCGATTGAATTGCAGCTGGAAAGGAGTGCTTCATGAGCGAAAAAAAGGTCATCGAAAAAACCCAAGCACCGGTTTCAAAAACCGACATCATCCGGGATTTAAAAGCGTTAAACATCCAATCGGGCGATCAAATCATGCTGCATGTGAGCCTTTCAAAGATTGGCTGGATCATTGGGGCTGAACGCGCCTTGATTGAAGCCCTCATGGAGGTCATCACCGAAAAAGGCACTTTAGTGATGCCAGCGCAAACGGGGAATTTGTCCGATCCTGCTTTGTGGGAGAATCCGCCGGTCCCAGCGAACTGGGTTGAAAAGATCAAAGCAAACATGTTGCCTTACGATCCCGATAAATCTCCCGTTTATAGCATCGGTCGCGTGGCGGAATATTTCCGGACGTACCCAGGGGTCAAGCGCTCTATGCATCCCCGCAGTGCCTTTAGCGGCTGGGGGCATGGGATTGAAGCCATTCTCAATCCGCATGAACCGGGGCATGCGTTCGATGAAAAAAGTCCATTACATCGGATGCTCGATCAATCATTCAAGCTGTTGATGATTGGCACCCACTACGATACTTTGACCGCGCTTCATTATGCCGAGAGTCAAGCGTATGTTCAAAAAGCAGAAAAAGAGGTTTATTACGTGGAAGAAAACGGTCAAACCAACATACAAACCGTCTTGGAATACGCCTACACCACCGATGCGTTCAACGCCCTAGGCAAAGCTTTTGAAAAGACCGACCACGTACAAAAGGGATACGTCGGATATGCATTGACGCGCGTGATTGAGATGAGCGAAATCATTCCCTTTGCGATCGACTATTTTGACGCCCATTCCACCTGATTGAAAAGATTATAATTAAAGGGCTTTCAGCCTTAAATAACTGTCAAACGCGGACCCGATTATGCTATAATTAAAAAAGATGTAATACATATTAATTTTTGGAAAGTGGTGACTTCATGAGTGACTCGCAAGAAGCGTTTGTATCTCGAGCCATAACCGGCAAAAAACTGCTTTATTTAGAAGGCGCGCTCGGCATCGTCCTGGGCGCTTCGTTTGTGATATTTGGGTGGTATGTTTTAGTCATAGCCGCCGTATCCATTGCCCTCAGTGTGGGGGTTGATTTTGTCTTTGCGAAAGCAAAAAAACAAAAAATCGATGAAAGCTGGTTGATTTTCCCGCTCCTGTATGCCTTGATGCTTCCCCCCAGTGCTCCCTTGTGGATGGCAGGGGTTGGGGTCGTCTTTGGGAACTTATTTGCCAAACAACTGTTTGGCGGATACGGCCGCACCATTTTTCATCCCGCCGCTGTCGGCATCATGTTCTTAATGATTTCTTTCCCTGCCTTGATATTTGGCTGGTATGACCCCGAAGTCTTTGGCTGGTTTAATCCATTTTCTCAAGCATCCTTGGATGCGCTCGCCCCTGTGATGCCTCTGCATCAAATCAATGCCGGCGGATCATCGGCCTGGAGTTTACTGGACCTCGCGTTAGGGTCTGTGCCGGGTAACATCGGTGAGACGTTTGGCCTTTTATTGATTGCGTTGGGCACGGTGCTTGCGGTCTTAAAAGTCATTGAATGGCGCCTTCCTGTGGCCATCATTGTCAGTTATCTCATCACCGCTGGCATCTTTGAGTTATTTGGGGCCACCGGGGGTACGATACCTTCTGTTTTTACAGGATCACTTCTCTTTGGAGCCATTTTCATTGCCAGTGACCCAGTCCATGCGCCCGTGAATCATAAAGCGATTTGGATTTATGGCGCCGGCATTGCCTTTATCACGTTTATCATTCGTTACTTTGCCACGTTCGCAGAAGGCTTTATCTTCGCCGTCATCATTATGAGTGCGGTGGGGGCTTTGGTGGATGCATGGTTAACCGGTAAGGAGGAAACGGCATGAACCGAGTTTTTAAAATTGTAGGATTTGTCGTGGCCATGGGCGTCATTACTTCGTCCTTGTTGATTGGCATGGATGTTTTAACGTCCGAACGCATCAGCCGCAACGAAGAAGCGTTATTGCAATCCAAAATTTTAGATGCCTTTGAAATTCCGTATAACACATCCAATATTTATGACACCTTTGTGGCCAACGTCGAGCAAGTCGACGTGACCATTGAGGGGACCGTCGTTCCGATTTACCGCAATCCAGACACCGGCAGCATCAGCTTTGAAATTGAAGGCGGCGGCGTTTGGGGGCCGATCATTGGAGTCCTTACATTAAATGAAGACCTCGTCACCATTGAAAATGTCGGCATCTTGGCTCAACAAGAAACCCCGGGCCTGGGCGGTCGCATTGTAGAACTACCTTACCTTGCAAAATATGAAGGTGTGGTCTTTGATCCCTTTGTGGAAGTGTTGAAAGAAGGGGCCAGCGCCCCCAATCAAGTGGATGCCATCACCGGCGCCACCAGCACATCCAGTGCATTCCAAACCATTCTCAATGACAGCTATGATCAAGTCGTTCCGGCTTATCAAGCCACACTCGGAGGCGAATAATGCGAAAATTTTGGTTAAAGATTCAATACACCAAGTGGTTTAACATCACCAAAGATGGCTTATTCAAAGAAAACCCCATTGTGGTGGCGGTTTTGGGGATTTGTTCGGCCCTAGCTGTGACCAACCGTGTGGAAAACGCCATTGCCATGGGCCTTGCCGTGACGTTCGTGGTCACCGCCAGCTCCTTGGTGGTATCGATGGTCCGAAAAGTGATTCCAGCGCGCGTACGCATGATTACCTACATGGTCATCATCTCCGCGTTTGTGATCATGGTACAGATGTTCTTAGAAGCTTACTTCCCTGTGATTGCGGCCGCATTAGGCGCTTATCTGGGACTCATTGTGACCAACTGCATCGTCATGGGGCGGGCCGAAGCTTTTGCGGTGAAAAACCCTATGAAATATACGTTCTTTGATGGCATTGCCAACTCTTTGGGGTACACTTGGATCTTAATTGCGGTGGCCATCGTCCGCGAAGCCCTCGCCTTTGGCACCATCTTGAATTTCCGGGTCATGCCAGAAACTTGGGTCAATTGGACCGTGATGGCCTTAGCGCCCGGTGGATTCTTTGTTTTAGGCTTAATCATTTGGGGCGTCCGCGAATGGGCGCAAAACTTTGAAGTGGCCGCGGAATAGGAGCGTAGATGATGATAAATTTAATTGAAGTCTTTATTGAATCGGTCCTTTCACGGAACATTGCGCTCATCTTCATTCTGGGGATGTGTCCGCTCATTGCCATCTCTACCAATGTAAAAAATGCACGAGGGATGGGCTTAGCGGTCATCTTTGTGGTGTTCTTAACCGCCATCATTAACTATCCCATCTATTTGTTGTTGGAAGCCACCGGCACCGAACGTCTGTCCATTTTGGTGTTCATCATCACCATTGCGACCACGGTGCAGTTCTTAGAAATTTTCATTGAAAAAGTATCGCCCAGAATGTACAACAACTTCGGACTCTTTTTACCGTTAATCACGGTGAACTGCGTGGTCCTCGCGGTCTCTCAGTTCTTTGTCAACCGGAGTTATAATTTCGCAGAAACCGCCACCTTTTCCTTAGGCGCCGGCATTGGCTGGGCTTTAGCCATCATTCTCATTGCGGCCATCCGGGAAAAAATGGAACACCATTCCAGCGTGCCCAGAGGCCTCGCAGGCCGGGGCATCGTATTCATCGTTATGGGGATTTTATCCCTGGCCTTTATTGGCTTTACTGGACTCTCATTCTTTTAGGAGGAACCCATGGAACCGATTATTGTTATCAGCATCCTCATTGGCATCCTTGTCTTAATGAGTCTATTACTGGTCGTTGCCGAAACGGTCTTTGGCGGCACCGGTGAAAAAGTACTGACGGTCAACGATTCCTTGCAAATTCCCATCACGGAATCCGACACCGCTTTAAATATTCTCTCGAAAAATCAAATCTATATTCCATCCGCGTGCGGGGGAAAAGCAACTTGTGGGCTTTGCAAAGTCAAAGTCACCGATGGCGCGTTTGATCTAAAACCCACTGAAGAACCGTTTATTGGCCCCAAAGATGCGGCGGAAGGCATTCGCCTTTCATGTCAAACCCGGGTCGCCCAAGACACGAAAATCGAAATCCCCGAAAGTTTATTTGGCGCCAAAGAATACGAAGTGGAACTCGCGGCGTTGGAAGATTTAACTTATGACATCAAGTTGGTCCGCTTTAAAATGATCAACCCTAAAACCCTGGATTTCCATCCGGGTCAATACGCTCAGTTCATCATTCCAGGCGTCGAAGCAGTACGCGCGTATTCGTTTGCCGGCGATGCCAAAGTGAAAGATCACGTGGAATTCTTGGTGCGTTTGGTTCACAAAGGCGTGGCCACCACCTACATCCATGAGGTGATGCAACCCGGCGATCCTATGAAAATCACCGGGCCTTATGGAGACTTTTACTTAAGAGAAGAATCGGACCGGCCGATTGTCTGCATCGCAGGGGGATCAGGAAAAGCCCCCATTCGTTCCATCCTTTACCGGTTGCGCGATCTCAATATGCCGAGAAAAGTCCGTTATTTCTTTGGCGCGAAAACGAAAAAAGATCTTTACTACACTGAAGAGTTCTTAGAACTGGAAAAAGAATTTCCTAATTTTGAATACATTCCCGCGCTTTCTGAACCCCTTCCTGAAGATAACTGGGAAGGTGAAACGGGGCTGATTACGGATGTCTTAGACCGCATGACGGGCGATTTATCCGGCTCAGAAGCCTATCTGTGTGGCTCCCCAGGGATGATTCATGCTTGCATTGCCGTTCTCAATAAACATGAACTCCCGCGTGAACATACCTATTACGACAGTTTCGCATAACCCACCAAGCATCCTTCGGGATGCTTTTTTTATGGATTTTGTGGAGACAATGATGGGTCCATCGCATGCTTAAGCGATGGTAAAAAATGAGATGAAAACGCTTTTTTAGGTAAAAAAAGGCAAAAAAACTTGCCAAAAGGGCATAAATAGTGGTATTTTATTCAAAAGACTTCATAAATTCCATAAGTCTTTTAACCATCCTTATATATAAGCCCCGTGTTCAGGGATTATATGATAAGTAAAAAAAGAGAGGAGAACACACAATGAAAAAAGTTTTAGTAGCTTTATCATTTCTCGTGCTTGTCGTTGGGCTTGCCGCTTGTGCCGGTGAACCCAGTGTTCCAACCATTTCAGGCACCGGAAATGTCACCTTAGAAGTGGGCGAAAGTTTTGATCCACTTGCTGGGGTCAGTGCCGCCGATGAAAACGATGGCGATCTGACGGCTGATATTGAAGTCGCAGGATCGGTTAACGTGAACGCTGCGGGCACATACACCTTGACTTACAGTGTTGAAAACTCAGATGGCGAAAGTGCTTCTGTGAGCCGTACGGTCACCGTAGAGGCCCCTGAAGAAGAACCCGAGCCTGAAGAACCAGCGCTGGGAGATTTCGTCTTAGCAAACGGTACCTATGATTTCAAATTTGCTCCGGTTGATTTGAAACATCAATTCTTTGCCGCTGCTGAACGGTATTTGATTGTTAACCAAATTGGTGGGATTCCTTTATGGGCATCCTCATCCTTCAACCTTTTCTCTGATCGTATGCAACTCCCCACAGAAAACTATGACCCTGTCATGGGCTTCGGGGTTGCTTATGCTTCAATGAGTGCGGATGATTCCACCGTCATTATGGACGATGGTCAACCGGGTGAAGTCGGTGAATACACCTACCGGACACGGTTGACTGAAAACCCAGCCACCTTAAACCAATGGATTTATGAAGATTCCATCTCCAGCGATGTCATCACGACATTCCTCGATGCGCTTTATTTCTTCAACTATAACTCTGACTTTACTGGGTTTGAGTTACAACCTTCCATGGCTGCGGATATGCCAACCCCATCGGATTCTCAAGAAATATTCGGAACCGAAGTGGCCAATGTCTGGAGCGTTCCCGTTCGTGATGGTCTTGTTTGGACCGACCACACCGGGGCTGAAGCGGGCGACATTACCGCTCAAGACTTCTTAGATACCTATAAACTTGCCGTTGATAACGGATGGTTCCGTGCCATTTCAGGCGGGGGAGACTTCTTGAACCCGTCGCAAGAAATCGTCAACATGCAAGCGTACATTGATGGCGATGCCGAATGGGATGAAGTCGGTATCTCCGTTGAAGGCAATAACATTGTCTTTGAATTTGTCCCACTGATGAGTGAATGGAACGTCATTTACTGGTTAAGTGGATTCGTCATGACGCCAATCAACTTAGATCTGTATGAAGAAGTAGGCGATCAATACGGAACCAGTGCAGAAACCACCTCGTACAGTGGTCGTTTCTACTTAGAAACTTATGAACCAGACCGTATTTTACGCCTCAAAGAAAATCCAAACTTCCATGATCCAAACCGTACCTTCTACACCGGGTATACATTCGAAGTCATCAATGACTCCGACATCGCTTTCCAAAGCTTTATTTCCGGTCGTTTAGATGCCACAGGACTTCCAGCATCACGCTTTGATGAATATCAATCTTACCCTGGTATCCGCTTTGCGCCTGGGGCTACGGTCTTCCGTATGAACCTCAATGCGCATGGAACCGTGGAATCTCAAAGAGAACAATTCCCGGATTCAACCTTAGTTCCGGAACCGATCTTAGCGTACGCTGATTTCCGTAACGCGCTTTACTTCGGTATCAACCGTCAAGAACTTGCGGTCGATGTCCAAAGAACGGCACAACCTGCACAATTCTACTTCACACCGGCTTACTTAGTCGATCCAGCAGGTGGGGTCCCATTCCGTGACACCGAATATGGCGCTCAAGTCTTAGAAGGCCTCTCACCATCCACGCAAGGGTACAACCCGGATGCGGCGAAAGCATTCTTTGACAGTGCCGTTGAAGATGCCGTGGCTGCGGGTGATTACTCACGCGGCGATGTGATTGAACTGCAACTCGTCATCCAAGCCAACTCACAAGGGTCTGAACTTGGGGCTGAATACATTGAAGCAGAACTTGAAGAACTGTTCTACAACGAAGATTTAGACATTGGTATTGACATTGTCATCCAAGCTGAACCGTTCCCAAATAACTACTTCAACTTCATCATCCCAGGGGAAACCGACATGGG
>CAJXNT010000017.1 GCA_913057225.1 uncultured Mycoplasmatota bacterium | reverse complement strand
GCCCCATCGACCGATAAATCTTTAATGTGTTTCGACCGTGATTCAAACGGCTCTTGCACGGTGGCCCGGACCCGTTTGACGGTCGATTTGCGTAAGGTTTCAATGGGTGAAACTTGAATTAATTTTCCGTCTTTAATGACCCCCACACGGTCACAGATCTTTTCCACTTCACTGAGAATGTGCGAGGAGAAGAAGATCGTGGTGCCCCGTTTTTTCTCCGCCAGTAAAAGGTCAAAAAAGGCTTGTTGATGGAGCGGATCGAGCCCACTGGTGGGTTCATCTAAGATCAAGACATCGGGTTGATGTTGCAAGGCGGCGACAATCGCCACCTTTTTTTTATTGCCGAATGATAAGGCTTCAATTTTTCTAGAGACATCCAAATCAAACAGTTCAACGAGTTCTCTCTGACGGGGTTTAAATTCCACGTCAAAAAACCGACCGGAAAAATCAAGGAACGATTGCACGTCCATCGACGCATAAAAATGCACTTCTGAGGGGATGTAGCCCACGTGCTTCCGGATCCATTTGGCATCATTCACGATGTCTTTGCCATCGATGGTGGCGCTGCCTGAAGTGGGATATATGAGATTAAGAAGCGTTCTAACCGTGGTGCTTTTTCCCGCCCCATTGGGGCCAATAAACCCAAAAATTTCCCCTTTTTCGATGGACAGACTCACGTCCACCATGCCAGGAATATTTTTGCGGTAATATTTCGTTAACCCATTGAGTTCAATCATGAAGGCCTCCTTACCTTCATTATAGCAAATAAAAAGCCTTCTTGACGAAGGCTTAAGGTCGCATTCTGGGATGCATATTGACATCAACATCCAAAGATTGACTGAGTGCAATCAGCTCACCCAAACTGAGGGGTTCTAACGTCTCCAGCGTATACGTGGAATCTGCGTCCATGATTTGATCGATTAACGTCCAGCGCATCATGCTCATGCGCCCGGTCATTTCAGGATTTTCAGAGGCCTCCATAGATTCAGAGGCTGGATCATAAATCTCGCCAAAGGGTCTCGCTTGCATGGGGAGGTTTTGCATGCGCGCAATGACCATGGCTTTCAATTCATCTTTTCGGGCCATCTCATCGGCCTTGGTGCCCACAAGCACCGGACTTTCGGCTTGGATGTAGCCTCGCATTTGAGCGGTTTCAAAGAGCACGGGTAAAAATTCATCGAGATCCGCATTTTCCCAATCGGGATTTTCTTTGAGGATTTGCACAAACGCTTGACCTGAAACATTGTCTCCAATGAGGTCTAAGATGCGGTTTTCCTCATCCACCTGTATCTCAATGGCGGTTTCAAAATCCAGATACACACTGCTGGCTTCTAAGTCTTCAGACGGCGTTAACATCAAGGCGAGTACGGCAATGATGGGAAGCATTAAAAGCGGCACTAAACGACCCAAACGTCTCGATCGTGGGGGTTTTTGCGGCGTCGGCATGCCTTTTTGTTCGAGCACTTTATCCAGCACATCGGGGACAGATTCTTTTGCCCAGCGTTCCAGATTCTTTTCAAATTTCTTCATCGTTGGCCACCTTTTTCAAGCGTTTGATTGCTTCGTTGTATTTCCAAGTGATGGTGCCTAAGGGTTTATGCATCGCTTGCGCGATGGTTTTATGTTTTTCTTTTAAGACGACGTGGCGAATGACGATTTCTTGGCTCTCCCCGTCGAGATGCTCCATGAGTTGATGGAGGTATGATTCGTTTTCGGCGGTGGATTCACTTCGGCCAAACAGCATTTCATCGGTTTGGACATCTTGAAGGGTTTCTTTTTTGGCGCGGGCGAAATGATTAAGTGCGAGATTTCTCGCAATCGTATTGACCCATGCCGCAAAGTGGGTGCCCGATTCATAGGTGTGAATCTTATCCACCACTTTCATATACGTATCTTGAAGAAGGTCTTCGGCGATGGTTTCATTTTTAACGATCAATAAAATCGTGTAATAAGCGCGACTTTTGGTTTCTTCATAAAGAACTCTGAACGCATCAGAATCCCCATTTTTAAAGGCATTGACATACTGTCTAAGTTGAAATTTAGTCATAGGTCCCTAGTTCCTTCACACTCTTAACCGCCCAAGTGTGAATTTTATTGGTCGCCTTTCGCAAAAAAAGTTTCTTGCTGATCGCCAACCTTATTATACGCATGAAGAAAAAAGAAAAAAATGCTAAAAATCCCAATAAAACTTCCGACTTAATGTTTTAGAGGGTGAACCAAGTCACACATAAAAAAAAGGAGTGAAACACCATGAAAAAATTAATGACAGGATTTGTCTTAGGCATCACCAGCATCATGCTCGCCGGATTCTTATTCACCAGCGTGGATATCTCCGCCGAAGAATCGCCCATCTACATGGATGAGGACATCACGGAAGTTGAAGCATTCGCCGAAACCTATGGCGTGGACCTATTCGTGGCCGCCGCCATTGTCCGACTCACGAACCAAGAAGATAGCCCATGGACCGTCGAAGAATTATTGGCGATGGACGAAAACGCCCTCTTCGAACTCGTCATCGAAAGCATCCCCGCCCGCGGCAGTTGGTTCACGCGCTCAGCCTTAGATGCCGATCTCAAAGCGTTAGTCTTAGAATACATCGAGGTGTATGACTTAGATCCCGGTCAAGCGTTTAAAACCGCGCTCTTAGTGGAAACCGGTGCATACACCGCCGCCGATCTCATTGGCCTCACCGCCGATGAATTACAAGCCATCTATCAAGACGCAAAAGACGCAGGTCTGGTTGAACACCCCGGTCAAGGGGGCCCTTTAGACGGCGTGAGAAACTTCATGCAAGGTCGCTTTGAAAACCGCGGCATCGGCCGAGGGACTCATTATGACGGAGAATGCCCCAATGATGCTGTCCCGGATGATTCCGACGCAGACGGACTTTCATTCTAATCTTCCTTCATTTCATCCATCCTAAAAGGATCACACTTATTTCATCAATCCTCTCTAAAAACGACGATTCATTTCGTCGTTTTTTTTCGGTCTTAATCCAATCTTTGAGACAAAAAAAGAGCGACCAGACGGTCGCTCTTTTTTTGGGATGATGGAACATCTTGCCGGAGGCTAGGGACCTCATCAGGAAGGGGAGGCAAAGATGTTCATCCTCTTAACAGCCAACGTGTATGTTTTATTGGTGAAACTGCTTTGAAAGAAGGGCCGGTAACGCTGTGATGGTTTGAATCGTGTGGGTGGCTTGATCTATTTCATCGCCCCCAAAGCCATACGCGCAGCCTACGGTGGGAATGCCGTTGGCCGTGCCCGCCTCAAAATCATGATGGCGGTCGCCAATGAAAAGATGGCCCGCTGGGAAATATTCTTTAACCATTGAAAGGGTCTTGGCTTTGGGCTGATAGGCGAAGTTTTCGGCCGTCAAATAATCATGAAAGAGGTCATCTAAGTGGTGGGCTTTTTTCATAAGATTTAAATAGCGATTCGAACAGTTGCTGAAAAAAACCATGTGATAGTCATTTTTTAAAGCTTTCAAAGTTTCAAACGCCCCGTCAAACAGTTTCGAATGCCCCGATTCAATCAAGCCTTCTTCGATGTCTCTGATCTTTTCGGCGTAGGCCTCTTTTTCGGCGTCCGATAGTTCCGGGGCAAACCCATCCCACATCTCTTTCGCCGTTTGCCCTAAAAAGGGAAATATTTCAGATTCTGTCCAAGTTTTTTCCGGGCGCATCCCTTTTTTGACCAGCTCATCATAGACTTCTTGCAAGGCCGGCAGATAAATCGGTACGGCATTGTGAATCGTTCCGTCAAAATCAAAGAAGAGGGTCCGAATCATGAAATGGTCGATAAGACGCTGGCCATTTCAATGGCGGCCATGGCGGCTTCATACCCTTTATTGCCCGCTTTTAAGCCGGCACGTTCTAAGGCTTGTTCGGTCGTTTGCGTGGTGAGTACGCCAAAAATGACCGGCACATTTTCACTTAAAGAAACCTGCGCAATGCCTTTGGCCGCTTCGCCGGCCACATGCTCATAGTGATCGGTGGAACCTTTAATCACCGCCCCTAAACAAATGATGGCATCGTAGTGATTCTTTTTCGCCAGCACTTGGGCGGTGAGGGGAATTTCATACGCGCCTGGGACATAGACAATGTCGGTGGCATCGAGATCGCCGCCGTGCCGGCGGATGGCATCTTCGGCCCCACTGAGTAACGATTCGGTGACCATGCTGTTAAAGCGGCCGACGATGATGGCGAGTTTTAAATCTTTGGCGCTGAGCGTTCCTTCGTAAATCATTGTTTTCCTCCTAGATTGAGCCAGTGGCCCATTTTTTCTTTTTTCGTTTTTAAGTAGTCGATGTTTTCATCCCGAGGGGTCAGTTCAATCGCTTTGCGCGCATGGACGGTGATGCCCCCTAAGGTGATGTCTTCCATTTTTTTGGGGTTGTTGGTGAGTAAGTCAATGTCATTAAGCCCCAAATCTTTCAGCATCTCGACCGCCACATCGTAGCGTCTTAAATCATCTTCAAAGCCCAGTTGATGGTTGGCTTCCACGGTATCGGCCCCAGCATCTTGCAGGGCGTAGGCTTTAATTTTATTGACCAAGCCAATCCCCCGGCCTTCTTGCCGGAGGTAAAGAATCGCTCCATGCCCGTGTTCGGCAATTTCTTTTTGGGCTGCTTTCAGTTGTTCGCCGCAATCACAGCGCAACGATCCAAAGGCATCGCCGGTGAGGCATTCGGAATGAATCCTAACGAGCGGTCTTTTTTCTGGATGCGTTTGTGTGAATAACGCCACATGATGGGCACTGCCATCGGCGTTTTCATACCCAATCATCTCAAAGGCGCCATGATCGGTGGGCAGTTTCGCTGAACTTACGCGTTTAAAGGTGGTGATGCCTGCTTGAAGATCGAGGATGTCTTGAATGTCGATGATCGGCAGCCCATGGATTTTCGCAAACATTTGAAGGTCGTTTTTCCGGGCCATCGTGCCATCGGGATTCATGATTTCACAGATCACCCCGACGCCGGAAAGCCCGGCCAGCTCTGAAAGCGCCACGGCGGCTTCGGTATGCCCGCGTCGTGCGCTTAAGCCCCCCGGGTGGCTGATGAGGGGAAAGACATGCCCCGGCCGGTTGAAATCACGGGCTTGGACATCGGTTTGAATGAGCGCCCGAATCGTGGTGGACCGCTCGTAGGCCGAAATGCCGGTGGTCGTGCTCTTTGCATCAATGGAAATGGTAAAGGCCGTCCGGTGTGGGTCTTGGTTGTCATCGGTCATTGGGTTGAGTTCAAGTTTTTGTGCCAAGCTTTTCGGCAGGGGCGTGCAGATGAGACCCCGCCCATAGGTCGCCATAAAATTGATGGCTTCGGGGGTGGCGTGTTCGCCCGCAATCACCAAATCGCATTCGTTTTCTCGGGATTGGTCGTCACAGACGATGAGCATTTGCCCATTTTTGTAATCTTGAATGAGTTCTTGCATGTTCATGGTTAATAGCCCCATTTCTTTAGATCATCGGTATTTAAGGTGGTTCCAGCTTGGGTCATTTTAAGCACGTATTTCCCGATCATGTCGGTTTCAATGTTGACCGTATCGCCCGGTTTTTTCTTAAGCAATGTCGTCACATCTTGCGTGTGCGGGATGATGGAGATTTCAAAGTGAGTTTTCGAGAGCCCATAGACGGTCAAGCTGATGCCATCGACCGCAATCGAGCCTTTTAAGACGATGGATTCAGTCAAGGCTTCAGGCACCGTGATGAAGAGCCGTTTGGCAATCCCGTCCTCTTGAATGCGTTCGATGACGCCCGTCCCGTCCACGTGGCCGGAGACAAAATGACCGCCCATGCGAGACGCGGGGGTCAAGGCGCGTTCTAAGTTCAGCGCATCGCCGATTTCTAAAGCCCCTAAGTTCGTATTTTTGAGCGTTTCATGCATGACATCCACCGTCAGTGCGTCGTCCGTTAAGTCGACGACGGTTAAACAAACACCGTTGGTCGCAATCGAATCGCCGATGGCGGTGCCTTCTAAGACTTTATGAGCCTGGATGGTAAGGTGCATGGCGTGTTCAGCCGGTTTTTTTTGAGCCAAGGTGCCCATTTCTTCAATGATGCCTGTAAACATAGACTCTCCTTTATCGAATGAAGCGTATCCAGAGGTCATCGCCTAAGCGCGAGACGTCTTGGACACGATAATGTAGTGCGTTTGTTAATTCGGTGAGGTTCAAAGGCCCCACCATATCTTTTGCATCGCTGCCCAGAACTTTTGGGGCCATCATGACGTCCCAAACGTCCACCCACCCGGCTTTTAAGAGCGCGGTGGTGAGTGTTGGGCCGCTTTCCACCAGCACTTCATGAACTGGAAGGGTTGAAAGATACTGCCAAACGGCATTTAAGTCCAGATGATCGTTCTTTTTAGGAATGACACTGACACGGACTCCAAAGGCTTTTAAACCGTTGATTTTTTCTTCATCCGTTTCTGTGGTTAAGACATGCGTGGGAACATCTTTGGCGGTTTGAACCATGTGTGAGGCGGTGGGGATTTTGAGATGGGTATCAAGAATGATGCGGTCGGGGGATGCCAGAATATCGTCATGGACGGTGAGTCTGGGGTCGTCAGCCAAGATGGTGCCGATTCCGGTGAGGATGGCGCCGGCCTGTTTACGGTAATTTTGCACTTGCGCTCTTGCGGCCTCCCCCGTGATCCACTGCGACTGTCCGTTTTTAAGCGCCATTTTCCCATCGAGGCTGATGGCACTTTTTAGGCGGGTATAAGGCGTGCCGGTTTTCATCTTTTTTAAATAGGCTGGATTTAAATCGTTTTGGGCATCCTCTGTGTGTAAGACCTCCACGTGAATCCCCGCGTCTTTTAACATCTTGACGCCCTCACCCGCGACTTTGGGGTTGGGATCCAAGGTGCCGATGATGACTTTTTGGATGCCCGCCTTTTGAATGGCGAGCGCGCACGGGGGAGTTTTCCCATGATGGGAACACGGCTCTAACGTGACCACCATGGTCGCGCCTTCGACGCTTTCTTGGGCGTTTTTAAGCGCATGAATTTCCGCGTGAGCCTGTCCGTAGACTTGGTGATAGCCTTCGCTGATGATTTTTTCATCTTTTAAGATGATGGCGCCCACTTTGGGATTCGTTTTGACGCGATGATCGGCCCTTGCGGCCAGATCAAAGGCGCGTGTCATGAGTGTGTCCATATAAAAAGCCCCGAAGTTTCTCGGGGCTTAAAGCATGACTAAAAAAATCAAAAAGCGTGGCGACTAAACGCACACTGATTTCTTCTCCCATCCAGACTATACGGTCGGCGTAGGAATTTCACCTACTCCTGCACACCATGGTGTACTCGCGGACTATCACCGCCGGTCGGGAATTGCACCCTGCCCCGAAGATATTAACTTACCCTTAGTGTACAAACAAAAAGAATCTTTCGCAAGAAGAAAGAAAAAATAAACCATCCATGTATGGTTTGGGTGAGGTGATGTTCATGAAGAAATGGATATGGGTCGCGTTGCTGTTGGTGCTACCACTGACCAGCACGATGGCGGCCAGCGGGAAAAACTTACTCGATCCCGCACGATTTACCCTGAGCGGTCATACGTTAATGAGCGAACAGGCCACCCCAGTGGAAGCTGGGACCATGTACAACCTTTCGTTTCCAGACTTTTACATGCTCGATCAGATGCATATCTTAGTCACGGGCGAAAGCGGCACCACCTACATCGATGAAGCCATGCTCGACGATGTTGTGTGTGCCCCCGATGAATATTGGACGACGTGTGCGTTTGAAACCACCCATGATGAAACCGGATTGATGTTTACGTTCACAGGCGGCTTCGTGGCGAATTTTTACGCCAATTACCAGATGTTTGATTTCCAACTGGAACTCGGCAACACGCGCACGGCCTATGAACCGTATGAAACCTCCGATACCACGCAACCTTTGATGCAAGGGGCAGGCTTGGTGGAAATCAACTACGCCAGCAATCAATCCTTGGCCAGCATCATTGATGAATCAGTCACCGTGACCGACAACATGGATGGTGACATCAGTGACAGTATTGTCGTCTTAAGCGATGGCTACACGGGCAATGCGCAGATCCCAGGGGAATACATCGTCACGTTATCGGCGCAAGATGCGGCGGGCAATGAAACTCAATTTGAACTGGTGATTCAAGTGGTGGATCATGTGCCACCGGTGATTCAAGGCCCCAATGAAATTGCGGTGCAAGTGGATCATTTACCCGCCATCGATGCCCTCATTCAAGAGAATTTCACGTTCACCGATGCGCTGGATGGAGACTGTGAAGGCTATGAGATTGTCTCGGATGCTTACACCGGCGAAAGCAGCGTCGGGACATATTCCGTGAAAATCAGGACCGCCGATCAAGCGGGCAATGTCCGGACAAAATCCTTCTCCGTTTCGGTAGAATCCAATCTCCCCGCCGTCATTGAAGGCCCAGACACTGTAACACTCTATCTCTCCGAACAACCCAATGACCCCATGATCACCACATTGTTTAGTGCCTTAGACCGGGCCACGAATGAATCGCTCACCATTCAAATTGAAACCACCACCATTGAAGATTACGCCACCGCGGGTCGCTATCAACTGACCCTTAAAGCCACCGATTCATTTGATAACGTGGCCACCAAATCCATCATCGTCACCCTCGTCGATGATATTCCTCCGATTTTTACCTACGACGATCAAATTGTCGTTCCCCTCGGCAGTGCACTTTCCGATATGGATTTATTCCATGTCATTAAGTCGTACTACCACGAACAAGGCATCATTGTGGATCAGCTTTCGGTCATCCAAGATGAGTACACCGATCATGCCCATGAAGAAGGAGAATATGCCTATCAAGCCGAAATTGTGTCGAACACCGGGGAAACCTTTATTCATCACGGCCGCATTGCGGTCGTTGAACCGGAACTCACCCCCCGCATCAACGTGACACCCCCCATGTGGATTGGCGGGGCGTTAAGCCTGGCCTCCCTAAGCTTACTCATTCTCAAGAAAAAAACTTAGTCATCGAATTCATCCGATCTCTCCTTAAAAGACTGTGCGCTGCGCAGTCTTTTTCTTTGACAAAAGCCAACCCCCTTTTTATAATTAGTTAGTTGTTAACTAACTAATTGGAGACAAGTATGGATCCGGAAACATTTAGACAGACCTTAAATACGTTTTTAAAGGTCTATTACGATGGGTCAAAGGCGTTGTATCAGAAGATGCAATTGCCGGAACTCACGCAAAAACAATTTAAATACCTCAAAGCGATTGACCATGACCCGACGATTACGATGAGCGACCTCGCTCAGCACTTTAATCTGTCGAAACCCTCAATCACCGACATCATCCAAAAGTTTGAAGATGCAGGTCTGATCGTCAAAGAACGCTCGCAAGACGATGGGCGCATCATGATTTTAAAGCTCACGGAGCTGGGAAAAATCATGGCCAACACCAACCAACTCGAAAGTGAAGCCTTTACCGAACACATCTTTCAAGCCCTCAGTGACGATGAATTGAAGACACTTTACACCCTCATGCAGAAAGTAGGCACCCATTCATGATATTTGGCCGGACGATCAATAAATACTACAAAAAATATTTCTATCTCTTTTTACTGGGCTTTGTCTCACTCATCGCCGTGGATTATTTCCAACTGGAAATTCCCATTCTCACCGGTCAACTCATTGACGGACTGGAAACGGGCGTTTTCACCGAACGTGATCTCATCGGCCTCATTGGGCAACTCGCGATCATTGCGGGGGTGATTGTGGTGGGACGGTTCTTGTGGCGCTATGGCATCATTGGGGCGTCTCGCAACATAGAATACGACATCCGCAATGAGATGTTTACGCATTCATTGAAACTTTCCAACGACTATTATTCCCATAAAAAAGTTGGCGGCTTGATGGCGCTATATATCAACGACTTGGAAGCCGTCCGTCGCACCATGGGCCCCGGCATGATCATGACCGTGGATGCCATTTTCTTAGGGCTATTGGTGATTTACCGGATGGCTGTGCTGGATTGGCAGATGACGTTTTTAGTGGTCGTCCCACTTTCCACCATTGCGGTGGCGGGGACCATCCTCGGCAATAAAATGCGCCGGCGCTTTAAAGACAGCCAAAAAGCGTTTGAAGAACTCTCGGATTTCGTTCAAGAAAGTTTTTCTGGCATCGGCGTCATTAAAGCGTTTGTGAAAGAACAACTGGAACTGAGAGCTTTCTTAAAAACCAATCAAAACGCCAAAGACAAAAACATTCTCTTTGTCCGGATGCAAGTCATCTTGCAAATCCTCGTGCAATCGGTGGTCTCCATCGTCATCATCCTGACGATTATCTTAGGCGCCCTTCGCATTCAAGAGACGGCCGGAACGGCGGATCCTTTTACCGTTGGAAATCTCGTGGAATTTGCGGGGTACTTTGGCTTGCTCGTGTGGCCGATGATGGCCCTGACGATGATCATCCGCATGCGCTCGCAAGGCAAAGCCTCCTTAGAGCGTATTGATGAACTCTTGTATCATCCGGTCGATGTCTACGATCATGACGATGTCTTAGCGATTGATCACTTAGAAGGGTCGATCACCTTTAACCATCTCAACTTCCAATACCCCGATGGCGACACATTGGCTTTAGAAGACATTTCCTTCCATGTCGAAGCCGGTCAAACCGTGGGCATTTTAGGCCGGACGGGCTCGGGTAAAACGAGCATCGTTGATCTTTTACTGAGAATTTATAACGTGGATAAAGGGATGCTGTTCATTGACGGCCATGACATCATGGACATCCCTTTAAAAACCTTGAGAGAATCGTTTGGGTATGTGCCCCAAGATGGCTTTTTATTCTCCGATACCATCAAAAATAACATCGCCTTAGGGCTTCATGAAGAACCCGATCCCCAGTTCATTGAAGATGTGGCAAGGCTTTCCGATGTCCACGATAACATTCAAGAGTTTAAATATGGCTATGACACGATCATCGGCGAACGGGGCGTCACCTTATCGGGCGGTCAAAAACAACGCGTCTCCATCGCTCGTGCCCTGGCCAAAAACCCTCCGATGTTAATTTTAGATGATTCTGTCAGTGCGGTGGATACCGCCACCGAAGAAAAAATCCTCAAGAATTTAAAAACCACCCGTCAAGGCAAAACCACCATTATGATTGCCCACCGGATTTCCACCGTGAAACACGCCGATCTCATCGTTTTAATTGATGACGGTAAAGTGGTGGCCACCGGCAATCACACCGAACTCTTAAAAACCTCAGAACTCTATCAACACATGGTCGAACAACAAACCTTAGAAGAAGAAGTGGAGGCCGTATAATGTTTGACATTGATCAAGATAAACGCCTAAATACGTACTCCGATAAAGTCATCTTAAAGCGCTTATTAAGCTATGCGAAGCCGTATAAAAAAGATTTTGCGATCACGTTTATTTTCATGATTTTATCGGTGGGCTTTGCGCTTTTAGAACCCTTTATCATCGGCTATTCCATCGATTTAATCGTGGATGCGCCGATTAATTTCAGGTTACTTTACGTAATGATGGGGCTCTTTTTCGCATCCATCTTACTGAATGCTCTATTTAATTACTTGCAAAACATCATCTTGCAAAAAACGGGGCAATCGATCATCTATAACATCCGCGAACAGATGTTTTCCCACGTGCAAACTCAAGACATCGATTATTTCAATCAAGTCCCCACCGGCAAACTTGTCACCCGGGTGGCCAATGACACCAACACCCTCAATGAAATGTATACGAGTGTGGTGGTCAATGTCTTTCGGAACCTCATTTTACTGGTGGGCATCATCACCGCGCTTTTTGTCTTAAATGCGCAATTGGCGCTGATTCTTATGGGCGTGATTCCTTTTATCGCGTTTTTTAGTTTCTTATTCCGCCGGTTTTCACGGAAAGCCTACCGCTGGGTGAGAGCCAATACCTCCATCATCAATGGCTTTTTGGCCGAACACCTTTCCGGCATGAAAATCATTCAAATCTTCAACCAAGAAAAAGAAAAGTATAGCGATTTTAACGGCAAAACCGAAACCTTAAAAAAAGCCCAACTGAGACAAATGCTGGTCTTTGCGGTTTATAGACCCACGATGTACATGCTTTATATCGTCGCGCTTATATTGATCTTTTATTTCGGGGGCTCCCAAGTCTTAGCGGGCACCCTCACCGTCGGCGTTTTATTTTCCTTCCAAAACTACACGCGGCGCTTCTTCCAACCGATTCAAGAACTCGCTGAACAGTTCAACGTCTTGCAAAGTGCCTTTGCCTCATCGGAGCGCATCTTTTCGATTCTTGATACCACCCCACGGATTTCCGATGCCGAAGATTCGATTGAACTGGATCATGTGCGCGGGGAAGTCGAATTTAAAGACGTTTGGTTCGCCTATAAAAAAGATGAATGGATTTTAAAAGGCGTCTCCTTTAAAGTCGACGCCAACCAATCGGTGGCCTTTGTCGGCGCCACCGGGGCCGGGAAAACGACCATCTTAAAACTGCTCACGCGCGATTATGACATTCAACGCGGTCAAATCTTTTTAGATGGCATCGACATTAAAACCATCAAACGGTCGTCTCTGAGAAGTTTCATTGGCCAGATGTTGCAAGATGTCTTCATGTTTACAGGCACCATCGCTTCCAACATTACCCTCCGCGATGAAACGTTTACAAAAGAAGACATTGAAATCGCGGCCAAGTACGTCAACGCCGAACGGTTCATCGAAAAACTTCCGGGCCGCTACGATGAACCTGTGTTAGAACGCGGAAATAACTATTCCGCGGGGCAACGCCAGCTGATCAGCTTTGCCCGCACCTTGATTCATCAACCGCGTATTATTATCTTGGATGAAGCCACCGCCAACATCGATACGGAAACCGAAATCATCATCCAAGAATCGCTGAAGAAAATGCTCGGCATTGGGACGAGTTTCATCGTCGCGCACCGGCTTTCCACCATTCAGCACGTCGATCAAATCATCGTCTTATCGCATGGTAAAATATTAGAAAAAGGGACCCATCAGTCTCTCCTCAAAGAAAAAGGGCATTACTACAAGCTTTACCAGCTGCAATTTGACAATGAACCGCCGACGCCATCGCCACAACTGGCGGCCACGACGTAATTAAGAGGGTTATATGGGGCATTTCGCGCTTAAAAGTAAGGTGAAAACCAATGGCTTTGAAGGCTGGTACTTAAGGCTTTCCGATCCTCAAAAGACTTTTAATGTTGCGCTCATCTTTGCGCATACCACGAATCAAGAAGATCCGCATGCCTTCATTCAAATCTTTGATGGCACGAAAAAAACCAACACCTATCTAAGATTTGATTGGGAGGCGTTTCGCTTTGAAAACGACACCGTCTTCATCGGTGAAAATCATTTATCCTTGACGTCGGTGCATCTGAAGACGCATGCATTAACGCTGGATGCCACCTTTGAAAATCCCATTTACAACAAAGAAAAATCGGCCATGGGGATTTTAGAAAAGTTTCCCTTAGAAACCTTTCAAGAAGTCGTCATCATGGATGGCACCATGCACGGTAAGGCTAAAGTTTACGGGAAAGATATGACGCTGGATGGCACCCTTTACATGGAAAAAACCTACGGCCATAAATTTCCCAAAACGTGGTTTTGGGTCCAGGCCAATCACTTTAACATCCCCGGCGTGTCGCTTTCCATGAGCGGTGGGCATGTGCCCACGATAAAGGTTCGTCCCTTTGGGTTTTTCGTGCTCCTTTATACAAGCACTAAAAATTACCGTTTCGCAACGTATGATTTATCGCGCATGAAGATTACCCATGATGCCAAAAAGACGCGGTTTCTCGTGAAAAAATGGTTCAAGACTTTAGAAGTGATTGTCACCCAGCACGATCCCACCGAACTGGTGGGTCCCACCGATGGCGGGTTGATGACGTTGCCTGTCTATGAATCGATCCGTGCCCACGTCAAAGTCACATTAAAACGAGGCTCCACCACGCTTCTGACCACTGAAAGCCCGCTTTCGGGCTTTGAATACATGATGAAAGGATGATTTTTTTGAAAGACATTACCCTGCATAATGGCGTCAAAATTCCCGCCATTGGGCTCGGCACCTTTAGAGCCAAAGAAAACGATGCCTATGCGGCCACCCTCCATGCGTTAAAAGTAGGCTACCGTCACATTGACACCGCGGCCATTTATGACAACGAAGAAGAAGTCGGCCGAGCGATTAAAGATTCGAACGTCCCCAGAGATGAAATCTTTGTGACCAGTAAACTGTGGAACACCGAGCAAGGCTATGAATCGGCCAAAGCCGCCTATCAAGCCAGTTTGGACCGGTTAGGGCTGGATTATTTGGATCTTTATCTCATTCATTGGCCAAAAACCTATGAAAAAGCCGCGGCCACCTGGAAAGCCTTTGAAGAGTTGTATGAAGCCAAAAAAGTGCGCGCCATTGGGGTATCAAACTTCTTATTCCATCACATTGAACATTTACTCGAAACCGCGAAGATCGTCCCCATGGTCAACCAAGTGGAAACGCATCTCTTTGTGCAAAATAATAAACTCTATGACTTTTGCATGGGCCTCGGCATCTATTTAGAAGGCTATGCGCCCCTGGCCAGTCATGAAATCGAAAAACTTCTGGCCAATGAAACCTTGCAAGCCATGGCGGTGGCCAAAGGCTGCACGATTCCTCAAATCGCGCTTAAGTATCAACTCGACCGGGACATCATCATCATTCCCAAATCGAAAACCCCTGCACGCATTGAAGAAAACTTAAATATCTCTGACATTTCCTTTACGGAAGAAGAAAGAGAAACCTTGGCCGGGCTCAATAATGGCCGTAAGTTCTTCCCCGACCCCGATAACATCGCGTTTTAAGTTTTGTAAATGGATGCCTTTTTTAAGAGGCATCCGTTATAATAAAGATACAAATCTTAAATAAAGAGGTGACCGTATGGGACTGTTTGATTTTTTTAGAAAGAAAAAACCAGCACCAGAAAAACCTTTAGAAAAAGTGGTCGAACCCAAAAAAGCGCCCGAAGCGCCGGAACCCAAACCGACCAAATCACTCCAAGAAGTGGCCGACGAAGTTGAAAAAGCGGGAAAACCCGATCTCAAAGCCGCCGTGAAATCATCTTCGGCGAAAAAACCCGCGGCGAAGAAAGCGCCTGCGAAGAAACCTGCGGCCAAAAAATCCACCGCGAAAAAACCGGCCGCAAAGAAATCCACGGCCAAAAAACCCGCGGCGAAAAAACCCGCGGCGAAAAAAGCGCCCGCAAAAAAAACGTCTTCCAACACAAAATCCTAAAGGCGTTCAAGTCCCCAAAGCCTACGCATGTAGGCTTTGTTTTTACCTCTAAAAGCGACACAATGTCACCTCATCGGTAAGGAGACCCATGCCAAAACCCACCTTCTTCAACTTAAGTCCCGCCAAGCAAACACAGATTCTGGATGCGACCGTTGCGCTGGTCTTAGAACGACCCATTCCCGACATTACGGTCTCAGACATCGTCAAAAAATCGAAGATTCCGCGGGGATCTTTTTATCAATATTTTGACCACTTGCAAGATCTTTTGCGCTACGTTTACGATGCGTTCATTGAACGCTTTGAAACCTATAAGATGGAACAAGTGAAAAGTCATGCGTATACGCTGTTTTCCCTCTTTGAAAATTCGTTTGAAAAAGATTATCTCTTTTTTACGACGTCGGATTTTCAAGCGGTTTACGGGAAACTTTTCAACGAACGCAAGTTTGTCGGCCTCGACCTCATGGCGCATGAAAAAGGGCGCATCGCGTTCATTCAAAAAGTGCTCGCCGAAGTCGATACGAGCGCGGTGAAACATTTATCGCTCTCGGAGTTGACCGATTTATACATTCTTTATTTACGCATTAAAAACGGAGAGCTTCACCGTGTCATTGAAGGCTCTAAAACCTACGAAGATGCGCACGCGACCTTTCAGTTTTACTTGCGCATTATAAAACAAGGAGTGCAGGCATGAAAAACATTCGATCCTTGATGCGTTACGCCACCCACTACAAAGGCTATTTATGGCTGGCGATCACCGCCATGTTACTGCAGGTGGTGATTGGTTTTCTCATCCCCTTTATCATGATCGACATCATCGATCAAGCCATTCCCGATGGCAACACGCCGATGCTCATCAACCGCTCCTTGATCATGGTGGGCCTCGCCCTCTTAGGCGCCGGTACTGGCCTGGTGAATAACTACGCGTCCAATTATGTGGGCCAACACGCCATCATGAATTTACGCGAAGACTTATTCACCCACATTCAATCGCTCTCGTTTAAAAACGTCGATGAGCTCAAAAAATCACGGCTCATCACGACGGCAACCAGCGACATTCAGCGCGTGCAGATGTTTTTTGTGATGATGCTTAGAATCGTCGTGCGTGCGCCCTTGATGGTCATTGTGGGGCTGGTCTTGAGTTTGAGAACCTCCCTTTTACTGTCACAGATTTTTTACGTGACGATGCCCTTGCTGATTCTTTCCTTTATCGTGATTTTGGTGAAAGCCTATCCGAAATTTAAAAAAGTCCAAGGGGCGCTGGATGACATTAATAATGTCGTCTTAGAAAATGCCAATGCCCCGCAAGTCGTCAAATCGTTTGTCTCCCAAGACTATGAAAAAGAACGGTTCAAGCAGGTCAATGATACGTACAAGGAAGTCAACACGGCTGCCGAAAGCATCTTAGCGGCCGCTGAACCGCTCATCATCATGATCTTTAACTTAGGCATTGCGCTCATTTTAGTGTTCGCCCAATTTTATCTCACGCAAAACAATCCCAGTTTCTTTGTCAACGGGCTTCCAAGAATCGGGCTCATCATGGCCTTTTCCCAGTATTCCCAGCAAATCCTCATCGGGCTGATGATGTTTGCGATGATTCTCATTTTTGTTTCACGCGCCGAAGTCAGCGCCCAGCGGATTCAAGAAGTGATGCTTAAAAATGATTACATTTATACGCCCGATCATCCCGTGATGACCCCGGCGAAGGGCGCATTACGGTTTGAGGATGTGAGCTTTAAATACGGGTCGGGCAGTGCGCCGGCCATTGAAAAGATTTCCTTTTCGCTCGAGCCCGGCGAAAGCCTCGCCATCGTCGGGTCCACGGGATCGGGGAAAACTTCCTTGACCCGGCTGATTCCGAGGCTTTATGAAGCGAGTGAAGGGACGATTTATTTGGACGATGTGCCGGTGCAAGAATATGACATGCGCACCTTGAGAGATCAAATTGGCTATGTCACCCAAACCGCCCATATTTTTTCAGGGTCGATTGGCACCAACATCGCGCTTGGGAAAGAGGCCACCTATGAAAGTGCCTTGCAAGCCACGAAAGAAGCGTCGTTAACGCCCTACATTGAAAAAGAAGAGGCTGGGCTTAACAGCCTCACCGCCGCCAAGGGTACGAATCTCTCCGGCGGCCAAAAACAACGCGTCTCGATTGCACGGGCCCTGCATAAACGCCCGAAAATACTCATCTTGGATGATGCGACCAGTGCGGTGGATACCGCCACGGAAAAAGCCATCATCCAATCGATCGATGCGATTGAGCCGAAACCGACATTGTTACTGATCACCCAAAAGATTGCGACCGCCAAACGCCTCGATAAAATCTTAGTGCTTTCCAACTCCGGCGCCTTAGACGGCGTCGGCACGCACGAAGAACTCCTGGCCAAAAGCCCCGTCTATCAAGAAATCGTCGCCTCCCAAGGAGGTCAACATGCCAACGCTTAAGAAAAAACACGAACTGAAAGACGATTTAAAAGCGCTCGTCGATTTAAAAAAAGCCGAGAATAAGTCGCGTTGGGGCCGAAGGGGCCCCACGCAAAAAGTGAAACCGAAAGCGATTTGGCCGACCATTAAACGGATTTTATCGTACTTAGGCCCCGCCAAGATTGCGATTGTCTTCATCATCGCCCTCTTGATTGTGGCCACCGTTTTAAACACGCTCATCCCGACGCTCTTTTCCTTTGCGATCGATGAATACATCGTCACCCGGGAATACGATGGGCTCATCACCATTGCCCTCATCATGATTGGCTTTGCGGCCACCAATGCGCTGGTCCGCTATTTCAGTCGCTTTTTCATGGTGCGCATTTCCCAAAATGCGATTGCGAAAATAAGGAGCGATGCCTTCCACGCGCTCTTAGACGCGCCGGTCTCGTATTTCGATGAAAAAGGGGCGGGAGATATCAACTCGCGGATTTCTAATGATGTGGAACTGATCAATAACGCCATGGCCCAATCCTTGGTGCAGTTTGTCAACACTTTAATTGTCTTACTGGGCGTGACCGTGCTTATGATTCGGTTGAACTGGGCCTTAAGTCTCGTGGTGTTTGCGTTCATGCCGATTCTTTTTGGAATGATCATTTTCATCTCCAAAAAAAGCCGCAAATATTTCATGAACCAACAAGTCTCACTGGCGTCGCTCAATGGCATCATCGAAGAAGACATCTCGGGCCTGGAAGTGGTGAAACTTTACAATCATGAACCGGAAATGATTGATGAATTTGCCCAAGAAAATGAAACCTTAAAAAATGCCTCGTTTAAAGCGCAGCTTTATTCCGGGCTTTTATGGCCGTTCATCCATTTCTTTAACAATCTCATTTATCTCAGTGTGGTCGTCTTAGGCGGGTTTTTATACCTGCAATTTGGCGTCGGCTTTGTGACCATCGGAGACATCTCCGGGGTGTCCCAGTATTCCCGTCAGTTCATCCAACCCATCTCGCAAATCGGCCAGCTGTTTAATACGCTCATGCAAGGCATCGCGGGGGCCGAGCGCGTCTTTGAAATGATGGACACCACCAGTGAATACGCCGAGCGTGAAACCGAACGCCTCGCGCATGTGGACGGGAAACTCACCTTTGAGCATGTCGATTTTTCCTACACCGAAGGGCAACCCATCTTAAAAGACATCACCTTTAACGCCAAGCCCGGCAGCATCATCGCCATCGTCGGTCCCACCGGCGGCGGGAAAACCACCCTCATTAAACTCCTCAATCACTTCTATGAACTGGACGCGGGGGCGATTAAAATCGATGATGTCGATATCAAACACGTGCAACGCGATGCCTTAAGAAAACGCATCGGCATCGTCTTGCAAGATACGCATCTATTCAAAGGCACCATCTTTGAAAACATTAAGTATGGCGATTTAGGTGCCTCCAGCGAAGAAGTCATTGAAGCGGCGAAAAAATGTGGCGCCCATGAATTCATTACGAAACTGCCGGAGCGCTATGACACCCTCGTCTTAGAAGGCGGTCAAAACTTCTCCCAAGGCGAACGTCAGTTGATCAGCATTGCCAGAACCCTCCTCAATGACCCCGATTTATTAATATTGGATGAAGCCACCTCCAGCATTGATACCCGCACGGAAGCGAAGATTCAAGCGAGTTTATCGGTGCTGATGAAAGGGCGTACTTCAATTGTCATTGCGCACCGCCTGCAAACCATTCAAAATGCTGATCAAATCTTGGTGATTAAAGAAGGCGCGTTGATTGAACAAGGCACGCATGCGTCCCTCTTAGAATCCAAAGGCTTTTACAGCGAGTTATATCATGCACAATTTGCGCTTTAAAAAGCCTTGTGAAAAGCCTGAAGCCGTGCTACACTTAAAGCGCTTAAACATTAACAGTGAGGTGAACGCGATGGGCACAATGAGTCGAAACTTTATTCAAACCGCTTATTTAAACACGCCCAAAGTCGCCTAACTCCATCACCATTTAGCATGTGAATTTTTTTAACCACAGCTCAAGGGATTGGGCTGTGGTTTTTGTTTGGCCATACCGAAAAAGGAATCCATCATGACGAAAGTTAAACAGTTTACGCGCTTCATGCGCGGCAATATCCGCTATTACCTACTGGGCCTTGGCCTGATTTTTATCTTGCAATATTTCAGGACCATCACCCCGCTTTTCATTCAGCATGTGGTCGATGTCACCTTTGGCCAAGACGCATCCAACCTCCCGGGCTTCATCACCCGGCTTTTGGTCGCGCCCACCTTAGAACGTGAACTCATCCTGATCGCCGTGGTCTCGATTGGCTTTACGTTGATCCGGATGTTGATCATCTTTACCCGCCGCGTGATTCATGCGCACTTTGTGGAGATGACGGCCTACCGGATGCGCAATAAACTCTTTTCGCACCTGCAAAATCTCTCGTATGATTATCATCAACATTCAGAAACCGGCGATCTCATTCAACGGGTGACCACCGATGTCGAAACCTATACGACCTTTATTGGGGAACAACTCGTGGAAGTCGTTCGGATGGTTTCCTTGATGGCCTTTGCACTCTTTCAAATGGCGCAGATGAGTTTGATGATGACCTTGGTCTCTTCGATCATTGCGCCGATTGTCTTTATCCTGTCGTTTATTTATTTTGCGAAAGTCAAAACGGTGTTTAAAGACGTGGAAGAGGCCGAAGGCACAATGACCACCACCGTTCAAGAATCGATGACGGGTGTGCGGGTGGTGAAAGCTTTTAACAACGAAATCCATGAAGTGGACCGTTTCGCGCATAAATCTTCGGATTTTCGCGATAAAACCTTCCATCTCATTCACTTGATGGCGTGGTTTTGGGGCGGGACCGATTTTCTCATCTTTGGTCAATACGCCCTCACCGCGAGCATCGGCATTGTCCAAGTCTTAAACGGCAATCTCCAAACGGGTCAGTTCATTGCCTTTTTGAGTCTTTTAGGCCTCATCGTCTGGCCGATCCGCCAATTGGGCCGGATCATCGCCGACTTCGGCAAAACCAGTGTCGCCTTAGACCGCATTGAAGATATCTTGCGTCAAGGGTCTGAACACGAAGGCGACAGTGACAATACGCCCGACATTAAAGGCCACATCGTCTTTAAAGATGTCTCGTTTCAGTTTTCCGATGACACACAGCATCTTTTAAAAGGCATCACCTTAGAAATTAAACCCGGTGAGCGTGTGGCCTTGATTGGCCGCACGGGCTCGGGGAAATCGACCTTACTCAAACTCTTACTGAGACTCTATGACATCGATGAAGGCACGATCACGATCGATGGGCATCCCATCCAAGACATCAATAAAAAGTATTTAAGAAGCCAAGTGGGCATGGTCTTGCAAGAGCCGTTTTTATATTCCAGATCGGTCTATGACAACATTGCGATCATGAACCGCAAACTCCCCAAAGACCGCATCTTAGAAGCGGCCAACACAGCGAGTGTGCATACCGACATTCAACAATTTGAAAAAGGCTATGACACCGTCGTCGGCGAACGTGGGGTCACTTTATCGGGTGGGCAAAAACAACGCCTGGCGATTGCAAGGATGCTTCTTGGTGAAAAACCCGTCTTGATGTTTGATGAT
>CAJXNT010000016.1 GCA_913057225.1 uncultured Mycoplasmatota bacterium | reverse complement strand
TGGGGCATCTGATCCACCATGAACAGATCAATGGGTTTTTAGTCAACCTTTTAAAATCTGCCAAAGCCCATGACTCCGTTGCGATGCTTCGATATTTATATGGCTTTTTAAGTCATCATGCGCTCGATATCTCCATTCACCCTTATATTTTTCATTATTCAGGGGTGTACCAAGAAAATGATCCTAAGACTCACCACTGGGCGGGCCTTCACCTGCAGTTTGAACGAAAAGTCGACATTGCCTTCATCGAAAAAGAACGCAATATCAAACCGCATAAACATAAACTTTATCAAACAACATTGCCCCAAAAATCCTTGCCGGATGCGGTTCAAACCGCCATCAGTGAAGCGGTGGACGCCACGTTTAATATCCCGGATGCCGGGCCTCTTTTCAATCAAGGCTATCAAACCATGCGCAAAGTCGGCAGACTCTTAGTCTATGATCCTTTGAAGATTAAACGGAACCTATTGGGATGGGTTGAATCATATAAAAAACCTAAGTCCACGTACTTCCAAGATTTATCGCACGCACAAAACATTCAAGACTTTGATTACTTAAATCTTAAGAAGACCCCATGGAAACACCCCGTAACGGGTGAAGCGATGACCCTCAGTGTGCCTGAAATGTTTGAGCTGGCCTTAAAGCGATCCCAAGCGTTTATCCAGGCAGCCCAAGAAGCGTTCGATCAAAACGACCCTGAAATTCTCGCCCAGGCTTTACCGGATGCGTCGTATGATACGGGGCTTAAGTGGGATGAGAATCAACCGATGACGCATTTCACCGATTACCGCACCCTCGTTCAAAAAAAATAAAGCCTCTCACATGAGAGGCTTTATTTTTAGGATTAATCGTCTTCGAGTAAAAGGTCTTGTTGGGCGGGTTTGACAAAGGCCAAAAGGATGGCCCCAATCGCCAGCGGGCCCATTAACACTAACACCGCATTATTAATGCCAAACGCTGTGATCGCGATGCCCAGTAAAAACGGTGAAATGATGCCTGAGAATTTGCCGAACACGGAGAAGAATCCAAAGAACTCATTGGCTTTATCCATCGGCAACATTTTCGCAAAGTAGCTGCGCGAAATCGATTGAATCCCGCCTTGGGCCGTACCCACTAAGAAGCCCACCACCCACATCAAGAAGACGGTGTCTTCATTGATGAGATAGGTTAAAAAGATGGTGGTCGCATAGACGAAGATGCCAAAATAAATCATCCGTTTTCCCCCAAATTTTTTGGTCGCTTTCCCGTAAAGAATGGCCGAAGGAAAGCCAATCAGTTGCACGAGAATGACCACCCCCAACAGCGTCGTCACCCCGACCCCGAGTTCGGTCCCAATGGTGGTGGCGAGGCGAATAACGGTGTTGACCACGTCAATGTAAAGCAAGTACGCAAACATAAATATGAAGATGTATTTATACTGACTGATGGCTTTAAATGTCCCCCAAATATCGCCAATCGCATCACGAATGGGGCGGGCGGGTTTATCTAAAATGTAGGTTTGATCGACATCTTTTAAGATGGGAATGGAATAAACGGCCCACCACACAAGGGCCACGATGAATGCAAAGGCGATGCTTAAATATTCCAAGCTGCTATCTAAAAACCCGAGCGTCACCAAGCCATAGGGAATGATGGCCACCATAAACGGGACCATCGATCCGATATACCCCCAGCCAAAGCCGGCCGAAGAGACTTGGTCCATGCGTTCATCGGACGACACATCCATCAAAAAGGCATCGTACACGACATTGCTCATGTTGTAGCCAAACGATGAAATAAAGAAAATCACGAGCAGCGTGATGTAGTTGAGCCCCGGCACAATGAGGCCAAACCCACCGATCAACCCGAGGGCTAAGAAGACTCTAAAAAACTTCTTTTTGTTGCCTTCATAATTAGCCAAAGCCCCGACGATGGGGGATGCGATGGCCACGGTGAGGGCGATGCCTGCTGTCACAAAGGAAAAGATTTGCGAGCGGTTATCCACATTGGCCGCCACCGACTGATAATAAAGCGGGAGTAAAACCGTCACAATGGTTAAGATGTAGGCACTGTTGGCCACGTCGTATAATATCCAAGACCGTTCAAGTTTCGAAAATCCTCTGAGTTTAAACATGCGAACCTCCCAGTGTGTTCATAGACTCATTATAGTTTAATTTATGTAAATTGCATGTAAATTCATTTCATAATTAACTGAAAGCATTTTGACTGGGATAACACGCTGGACCCACTATACTAATCAAACAGGAGGTTCATATGATTATCACAGGCAATCACCACGTGACCGCCATCGCGAGCGATGCGCAGTCGAATTTCCATTTCTTTACCCAAATTTTAGGCATTCGCCTCGTTAAAAAAACGGTCAATCAAGACGACATTCAAGCCTATCACATGTTTTATGCGGACGATGTCGGCACCGCCGGCACCGACATCACATTTTTTGATTTCCCCGGCATTCAAAAAGGCATCCATGGCACCGATGAAATCGAGCGCATTGGGATGCGGGTCGCCTCCGATGCGGCCATCGATTACTGGGAAAAACGGTTGACGGATAAGACCATCGCCTACGAACGCCTTACCATGTTCAATCAAGCTGCCCTTTATTTTGAAGATGCGGATGGGCAACGCTATGCCATTTATTCCGATGAAGGCTTGCCAGGGGAGCCCCAAGGGAAACCGTGGGCCGCATCGCCCGTGCCTGAAGCGTTTCAAATATTGGGCTTAGGGCCGATGACGCTCACGGTGTCTAACCTCGAAAAAATGGATCATGTCCTCACCACACATTTAGGCTTCAAGCAGATTCAAGCAGAAGGAAAAAGACGCTTGTATGAAGTGGCCCCCGGCGGCAACGGGGGCCGGGTCATCGTTAAACACCTTGAAGGCAACCGGGCCCAACAAGGTTATGGCACCGTCCATCATGTGGCGTTTAAAATCAAAGACCGAGCCATGCTGGATGCGTGGGCGGAGTATTTTACCTCCATCCAGGCGCCGCATTCAGGTTTTGTCGATCGCTTTTATTTCAAGTCGCTGTATACCCGCCTTTACCGGCCCATTCTGTTTGAACTGGCCACCGAAGGGCCCGGGTTCATCGACGATGAAGAATCCTATGAAACCCTCGGGCAAGATCTCGCGCTTCCTCCGAAACTGAGACCCATGAAAGATCAAATCAAAGCCATGGTCCGCCCCGTCGATACCACCATCCCTGAAGGGGGATTTCCCAAAGAAACCTATGAGTAAAAAAAAACGCCATATCTGGCGTTTTTTTATTGAATGGTATGAGAAACGGTCACGTTGCCTTGAATGGCGCGGGAGAAGGGGCAGAAGTTAAAGGTTTGTTCCACCAGTTTGGTTTTCGTGGCGTCATCCATCCCTTGAATGGTGAAGGTGACTTGGACGGCAAATTCAAACCCACCCAGGGCTTCATTGTCTTGCAGGTCAATGTTTCCTGAAACCTCTAATGCGTCATAACTGGCTTCCATTTTCCCCGCCAAAAATTCAAATGAACTCGCGAGGCAGGCCACATAGCCGGCCACAAAAAGCTCTTCGGGATTGGTCTTTTGGGAGGGCGCCCCGCCCATTTCTTCAGGCTTGGCCATGGCGAGGTCTAATGAGCCATTCGGGGTGGTAATATGTCCGTCTCGGCCACCTTTCACGGTCGCTTGTCGACTTAAATATTTCATCGTGTCACTTCCTTTCATTTGTAGTCTAAGCCGATGAAGCGTCTTTTGCCAAATGATATTGTAAAGTTTTTACGTTTAGGTCCTTTTTGCGCGCATGCTATACTCAAATTAGGTGATAACTATGGCAAAATTCATCATTGCATCCAACCGATTGCCCGTCACGGTGAAAAAAACCGATGCGGACTTTACGTATTCCAAAAGCATCGGTGGCTTGGCCACGGGACTGAAAAATTATCATGCACAAAACGATGCCGTCTGGGTCGGCTGGCCCGGGGTGGCCAAAGAGCGTCTTTCGAAAACCGATCAAAGGACCATTCACACCACGCTTGAAACCGACTACAAAGCCAAACCCGTTTTTTTAAGCGAGGAAGACATCACGCTTTATTACGAAGGATTTTCCAATAAAACACTCTGGCCGCTTTTTCATTATTTTGCGGAAAAGACCGAACACACGGTCCCCATGTGGAACGCCTATCAAGCGGTTAACCAGACCTTTTTAGACGCGATTGATCCCTTGATTGAAGAGGATTCCACCATTTGGGTCCATGATTATCAACTGTTGTTACTCCCCGGACTCATCCGCGAGAAATACCCCACAGTTAAAATCGGATTTTTCTTACACATTCCGTTTCCATCGTTTGAAATTTTCCGGTTACTCATTTGGCAAAAAGAAATCTTACTCGGCTTACTCGGCGCCGATTTGATTGGCTTTCACACCTACGATTACGTGCGCCACTTTTTAAGCAGTATTCGCCGCATTTTAGGCTTGGACCATCATCTGTATCAAATCAAACACGAAGATCGGCTGATTGAAACCGACGCCTTTCCCATGGGCATTCATTATGACTATTTCGCCGAAAGTCCGGTGGAAGCGTACGATAAAAAAAGCGACCACCTCATTTTATCGGTGGACCGGCTGGATTACACCAAAGGCATTTTAGAACGTCTGGAATCGTTCCGTGTCTTTTTAGAAAAATACCCCGATTATCACGCGAAGGTATCGTTTTATTTGATTGTGGCCCCCTCACGCACGGGGCTTGATACCTATGAATCTTTAAAAGAATCCATCGAAAAAACCGTCTCGGAAATCAACGGCGCCTATGGGTCCTTTGATTGGATGCCGGTGTGGTTTTTATATCAATCGTTTACGCAAGAAGAACTCATCAGCTTTTACAAAGCCGCCGATTTAATGTTGGTGACGCCGTTAAGAGACGGCATGAACCTGGTGGCCAAAGAATACCTCGCGGCGCAAGCCCATCATCACGGCATGTTGATCCTCTCAGAAACCGCCGGGGCGGCGTCTGAACTTTCCGAAGCCCTCATTGTCAACCCCAACGATCACGACGGGGTGGCCGATGAAATTAAACACGCCTTTGAAATGACCCCCGAAGAGCGCATGAGCCGTCATAAAATCATGCAAAAACGCCTCAAACGTTATTCGGTCACGTTCTGGGCCGATACGTTCATGAAACGTCTGAATGCCATCGAACCGACCGTGAAAACGCTCAAACAAGAAGAAGTGTTAGATTTGGATGCGGTCGAAGCAAGCTTCAAACAGGCCTCCCGTAAGATCTTATTCTTGGATTATGACGGGACCTTGATGGGCTTTAAAAAACACCCGGATCAAGCCTATCCTTCCGTGCGTCTGAAAAAACGGCTGACCACCTTGGCTGAAAAACCGGGCACGGACGTGGTGGTGATTTCGGGGCGCGACCATCAAACGTTAGAAAACTGGCTCGGCATGCTGCCGGTCTCTTTAGTCGGGGACCATGGGCTTTTCATCAAGAAAAAAGGGGGCGCCTGGAAACAGATGATCACCGCCAGCGATGCCTGGATGACATCGCTTAGAAATGTCTTAGACACCTACGCCGATCAAATGCCGGGGGCGTTCATTGAAGACAAAACGCATTCGCTCGCGTTTCACTATCGCAACGCCGAACCCGACATGCTTTCGGTGAAAATTCCCGATTTAAAAGAAACCTTAAGAACGATGATTGGCTCCGAACCGATTGAGATTCAAGAAGGCCACCGGGTCATCGAAATTAAAGACCAACGCATCAATAAAGGCCAGGCCACCTATCAATTCACAAACGATCACGACTACGATTTCATCCTCACCATTGGCGATGACACGACCGATGAAGACATGTTTAAAGCCCAAAGTAAAGGACTGACCATCAAAGTCGGCTTTGGCGATACGGCCGCGCAAAAGAGGGTGCGTTCCACCAAAGATGTCTCGGCCCTGTTAGAACGTTTAGAAAGCTAGCCAGATTATAATCTTTTCAAACAACCCGACTCGCCCGTGACAAAGCAGGGGGCCTGCGCGTATAATAAAAGTAACTCGAGAGTGAAAGGATGATTCGATGGATCAAACCCACTACGCAAACGGTCAAAAAGTCTATGAAATGGACGGCCATACCCTCACGTATTTTTACCGGGATGGCACCCTCAAAGCCAAAGGCACTTTTTCGGACGGTCATAAACAAGGCCTCTGGCAATATTTCCGCAAATCAGGCCACCTTTGGAAAGAAGGTAGTTACAAAAACGGTAAACGCGAAGGCCTTTGGGAACAATTTTCACCGGAAGGCCAAGTGGAAGTGGAAGTCCGCTACGAAAACGGAAAAATGAAATAATGCGTGAGGCTTCTCACGCATTTTTTTTAAGGAGGACCTTTAATGATTCGTGCCATTCAAAAAAGCGATGACTTAGAGCGCATCGCCCAACTTATTTATGCGACGGATGATTTTTTATTTCCCTATATTTTTGGCCGCGGCAAAGGGGCGACCGATAAACTGAAAGCGCTGATTGCGCTGGAAGATAACAGCTTTTCGCACCGGTTCATTCGCGGGTTTTTTGATCAAGATGGGGTGTGTCAAGGCATTGCCATCACCTTTCATGCGAAGAATCAATCCAACGACCGGGATTTCACCCAAGTGTTTTCTGGGCTGAATGCGCTAGGGCTGGGGCTGAAACTACTGCCCATTCAAAACCTTTTAAATCCTCGCATCGGCCAAAGTCTATATCTTCAAAACCTGTCGGTGCATGAATCCACGCGCGGGCAGGGCATTGGAAAAGCGCTTCTTAAAGATTTTTACGAGACGGCCATTGAAGCGGGATTTGATACGGTCTCGCTTGATGTGTCGCTGAGTAATGAAGGCGCCATGCGGCTTTATCTCAATGAAGGCTTTAAGCGCGTCAAAAAACGCCGCATCTTAGGCCTTTTTCCCGTCATGTATTACTGCGAGAAAAACGTCCAATATTAAAAAAACGCGGGGGTTTGCCTATGGTACAATTTAACGGAGGAGCGCGTGTATGGAGTACATCACCTATCTCATTCTAGGCCTCATTCAAGGCATCACCGAACCCTTGCCCATTTCATCCAGTGGGCATTTATTGCTCGTTCGGTTGGTGTTTGACATTGGCGAAAGCGATGTATTCTTTGAAATCATGATGCATTTCGCCTCGCTTTTTGCGGTCCTTTTGATTTTTAAAGATACGTTAATCCGGTTAATTAAAGGCACGCTGAAAACCCTCAAAAAAGAAGCCGACCCCACCGAGTCGATAAAAATGGTGGGCCTCATTCTTCTCGGGAGTCTTCCCGTCGGCTTGGTGGGCCTTTTCATCCGCAGCCCTTTAGAAAATCTCTTAGAGACCTATGGGTTGATTGTGATTGGGGTGAGTTTATGGGTCACCGGCACCTTCCTTTGGCTGGTGAAGCCCCTCACGCTGACCAATACGACTGAAACCCTGACGGTCAAAGATGCGCTTTTCATCGGGACGGCTCAAGTTCTCGCCATCCTCCCCGGCATCTCCCGCTCGGGGGCGACGTTTGTGGGCGGTTTATTCCGAAGGCTCAGCGTCAAAACGATCATTGAATTTTCCTTTTTACTCTACATCCCAGTCACCCTGGGGGTGAGCCTCTTAGAACTTTTAAGCTTAGAGACCATCGATCTACCTCTGGGGCCTTTGGCCGTTGCGTTCATCGCCAGTTTTGCGATGACGTATGTGTCGCTCAACTTTTTTAAAAAAATGGCCATTGCGGGCCATCTTAAAGGGTTTGCGGTCTATTGTGCGACCGTGGGCACATTCGCCATTCTTTATTATTTCATTTAAAAACGCTTCGAAGTTCGAAGCGTTTTTTTATGGGTTAATCGTTGAATAAGGCTCGCACATCTTCCGCGGTCTCGGCCGCTAAAGCTTGATCTTTAAGGGCTTTTAATTCATCCAGCGTTCGATGGGCCAGGGCTTCTTTGACTTCGAGTAAGGCATTTGCACTCATCGAGAGTTCATCCATCCCCATGCCCGCAAGCAGCATTGCGGCTATGGGATCGGAGGCCATTTCCCCGCAGACGCCAATTTCAGTGTTTTCGGCATGGGCGGCTTCGGCCACCGCATTCATCAGTCTCAATAAGGTCGGATCGAGCGGTTCATAGAGATAGCTGACGCCTTCATTCATGCGATCGGCCGCGTACGTGTATTGAATGAGATCGTTGGTGCCGATGGAAAAGAAATCCACGTGCTTAGCGAGGGTCCGTGCGTTTAACGCGGCGGAAGGGATCTCAATCATGATGCCGACTTTGATGTGGGATTGATAGGGAGTCTTTGCCTCATCCAATTCGCGTTTCACATCGTCTAACAGCGCTTTGGCTTTTAAAAGTTCATCGAGGCGTGCGATCATCGGAAACATGATGCGCACATCGTCTTGATCGTTGGCGGCCATCAATAAGGCTTTGAGTTGCGTTTTAAAGAGGTCGGGTGCTTGGAAGGAAAGGCGGATCGCCCGGACGCCTAAGAACGGATTGTCTTCATCGGCCAGGGTGAGGTAGGGCAGTTTTTTATCGCCGCCAATATCCAAAGTGCGCACGATGACGGGTTGGATGGCTTCAAACACCGCTTTGTACGCTTCCACTTGGCGCTCTAAACTGGGCGACGTTTGACTTTCCATAAATAAAAATTCGGTGCGGAATAACCCGATGCCTTCCGCGCCATTTTCTAAGGCGCTGGGGAGATCTTTGGCTGAACCAATGTTGGCATAAAGCGGCACCGACACACCGTCTTTCGTGAGACCTTTCAGCGTTTTATAGTGCGCTCTTTTTTGACGGGTTTCCGCTTGTTTTTTCAGGGCCTTTTCAAACGCTTCAAGCGTCTGAGTATCCGGGTCAATGTCAATGGCGCCCGTGTCTCCGTTGACTAAGACAAGCGTCCCATCGGAAAGATCGGTGATGCCACTTACGCCGACCACCGCGGGCAAGCCTAAGGCTCTCGCCATGATGGCGGTATGGGAGGTGTAGCCGCCGATTTCGGTGATGAAGCCTCTCACGTGATGAAGATCAAGCGCTGCGGTATCTGACGGGGTCAAATCATCGGCAACGATGATCGACGGTTCATCCAAAAGCGCGAGATCTTTCAGCGGGGTCCCCGCCATATGGGCGAGCACCCGGGTTTGAATGTCTTTGATGTCGGACGCCCGTTCTTTAAAGTAAGGATCATCCATGGCTTCAAACATCGCTTTAAAGTTTTCCGTGACCTCATGATAGGCTTTCATGGGGTGCACGTTTTGTTCAATTAGAGCCTTGACTTGGTTGACGATTTCGATGTCATCGACCATTTGAATGTGGGCATCAAAAATTGCCAAATGCTCCGCATCCAGCGTGTCTTTCGCTTTTTCTTGAATGGTTTTAAGGTCGTTTTTGGCGGCGCTTAAGGCCGCTTCAAATGTGGCTAAACAGGATTGGGAATCGGCGCAAGCTTCGTCCGGGATGGTGATCGTGGGGCGGGTGATTTTAACGACTTTGCCTTGAGCCAGTCCATGGGACACAGGACGTCCGTTCATATTCGGTCAACTCCTCATCTGGTATGTACCATCATTGTAACACTCTCATGACGGCTTTCACGTTGAAATTTTTTTCGAGCATCGCCATAAAAAAACCCCCACACGTCATCCGTGTGGGGGATTTCTCTTAGGCATTGGATTCTTGAGGGACGGCTTTATAGCCAAAACGGCCGACGCTTTCCACAATGAACGCCCGGTCCACATTTTGCTCGTCGTAGGTGATTACCACCGTGGTCTCATACGTATCGGTGACGACGCTTTCGACGTGGGGATTTTTTTCCAGTAATTTTCGAATCGCCCGGCCGCATCCCACGCAGTGCATGCCATTGACTTTATACGTTTCTTTGGTCATTGTGATCACTCCTTAGCCTCAGTATAAAAGGTTTGGGCGGCCTATGCACGATTAATGCGTCTGCGTGCCACCATTGACAAAAAGGGTCTGGCCACTGATGAAATCAGCCTCGCTGGAAGCAAAGAAGAAGCACGCTTTGGCGATATCTAAGGGGGTGGCCAGTCGTCTTAAGGGAACGTTTTGACGGTAGCTTTCCACTTGGTCGTCGGAATAATACGCCGTCATTTCTGTGGGGATCAATCCAGGCGCCACCGCGTTGGCGGTAATGTTATAAGGTCCCAGTTCTTTCGCCAGTGAACTGATCAATCCATTGAGGGCACTTTTGGCCGTCGCATATGAGACGTTTTCGGCCCGACCTTGATAGCCAATGCCAGAAGAAATGCCGATGATACGGCCGCTTTTTTGGGCTTTCATGATGGGCACAATGACATTTAAAAGCGTCACCATGCTCGTAATGGAAACATCCATCACCGCCTGGAAATCGTCCATCTTAATGGCGTCAATGGGATCATCGATTTTAAGCCCCGCGTTATGAATGAACACATCGATGCGGGGCACGTCTTTAAGGGTTTCTTGCATTTTTTTGGCGACGTCATCCCGATGTAAATCGGCTTCTAAAATCCACACGCGTGTGTTCGGATGATCGGCTTTAAAACGGTCTAACACCGCTTTTTTTCGGCGCGTATGTAAAAGCAGATCATAGCCGCGCTCGGCGAATAGTTCGGCGATTTGGGTGCCGATGCCTCCGGTGGCGCCGGTGATGAATGCGATGGGATTCATAAAGTCTCCTTAAAAGTGATAAGATGATGGGGAAAGGAAGTCCCCATGGATTTTTGGCTGATCGTTTTACTCATACTCATCATCATGGCTTTGGCCGCATTTGTCAAAGGCATCATTGGATTTGGATCCAGTCTCATTGCGATTCCCTTGCTTTCGGCATTCGTCTTAGGCCCGGCCGATACGCGGGCCATTGTCGTGACCATCAATTTAATGCTCAATCTTTATTTATTGATTCGTGCGGACACCCTCAATATCGAGGGCATCAAAACCTTCATTCCACTGATTGCCAGTGTCTTGGTGGCGTCCATCGTCAGTGGGTTTTTCCTCACCACATTCACCAATGAAACCTTCAACATCATCTTAGGCCTCTTATTGATTCTGACGGCCCTCAATAAACTTCTCAATATTTCCTTTGTGATTCCCCATCCCAAACGCTGGTTCATCCCCGTGGGCCTTTTAGGCGGCGCACTCAATACCCTCATTGGGGCGGGCAGTGTGCCGGTGCTTATTTTCCTGGGCAACACCGATCTCAAAAAGGATGATTTCAGAACCACCATCATCATCTTTTTACTCATTTTAAACATCGGATCCTTGGCGTCCTTCATGCTCAATGCGTTTTACGATTACACCTTGCTTTGGATTGCCCTCGGGGTGATGCCCGCGTTACTCATCGCATCCAACTTAGGAATCGCATCGAAAAATAAAATCAATGACAAGGTGTTTCAACGGGTGGTGGCCGTCTTTTTACTCTTCATCGGCCTGAATACGATTTTTGGGTGGCTTTAAAGGGATTCAATCGTCCCATCGCAGCGTTTTTCGGTGGCCCCGAGCAAGCCGTCTTTCGTCTTTAAAATGATTTGTCCCCGGCCAAAGAGGCCGACTTGGTCGTTCACGTGAATGGCGTGACCGGCCTTTTTTAATGCCTCCAGGGCGGCCGGATCATACTCCGGTTCCACATCCACTTTGAGGCCTTTATCGTAGTAATACCTCGGCGCGTCTAACGCCGCTTGTATGTTCATGCCTTTTTGTAGATGGTTCAAAAAGACCTGATAGTGCCCTTGCGGTTGCATGAAGCCGCCCATCACGCCCATTGGGCCCGAGCCATCGGGCGTATCCATAAATCCAGGCATCAACGTGTGATAGGGTTTTTTCCCAGGGGCGTATTGATTGGGGTGTTTTTTCAGTAAAAAGTTGGCCCCACGGTTTTGCAGGGCAATCCCCGTCCCCGGCACCACAATGCCGGCCCCATAGCCCATGTAGTTGCTTTGAATGAGGGAGACTTGAATCTCTGGATCGGCCGTGGCCAAATACACGGTGCCGTGGTCTTCACTAAAGGGATCGATGAAATCTTCGGCGGTCTCGCGGATCAAGTCCGCTTCTTTTTGACTGTGCGCGGGATCTAAATACTGCTGGATTTCAGCGTCTTGCATCATGCCATGCATGACTTTTTTTCCCGCCACAAAGGCGCGTTTTAAACTTTCAATTTCGCGGTGTAAAGAAGCCGTGGTCCGCTGGTAAATATCAAGCGCCTTTAAGGCCACGATGCCTTGTCCGTTCGGCGGAAGTTCATAGAGGGTGCCGCCAAAGGCTTGGATGGAAAGGGGCGTTTGCCAGATGGCTGCATGCGCTCGAAAGTCATCTTCCCTTAAATACCCACCGTTGGATTTAAAATAATCCACCATGGTCTGCATCAATTCACCGGCGTAAAACCCATCGGGATCCTCGGCAATCATGGCCAGGGTTTTCGCGTGGTCTTTGAGCGTATATCGGCCGTCTAAATCTTGATTAAAAAAAGTGTTTAAAAAAGGCTGATGGATATCATCCGTTAACACTTTTTGGTAGATATCACGCGCACGCTGCATCCCTTTTTTCACCGTGGGCGCCACCATGAACCCTTGATGAGCAAGCTCAATGGCGGGGTCAAATAAAGTGTCAAACGGCAACCGGCCAAACCGGTCGTGCAACGTTTTCCAGAGTTTCACCGCCCCGGGCACCGTGATCGGTTTGAAGCCGAAGCGAGGGACTTTACCAGATTCGCTAAAGGTCTCAAACGACAAAGCCTCAGGACTTTTTCCCGAGGAAGAAAGCCCGAATTTTTGCCCCCCGACGGAGACGATGGCAAAGGCATCGGCCCCGATGCCGTTGGATGTATTTTCAGTGACGGTCAAGGCGATGGCGGTGGCGATTGCCGCATCCACCGCGTTTCCGCCTTTTTCAAACATCTGTCTTCCGGCTTTGGCGGCGTGGGGTTCACTGGTGGCGACCATCGCGTGGGAAGCGTTCTTGGGTGTGCGCATAGACCCTCCTTCAAAGACTCTTTTAAAAAAGTATAGCACAGCAATCTGCCTTGCAGTGTGACGGGCTTTAAGGTACACTTATACATGATTTTATTCTTGGGTTTTGGAGATTAAAATGAACGCAAAACGGTTGGTTTTTTTAAGTTATTTTGGGGCCCTTTTTGGCCTCTGGCTGATTTTGGCTGAATTTGGCCCATGGTCGGAATGGATCATTGGCGCCACCGCCAGTGTATTGGTGCTCATTTGGTTAAAAGTGTCGCTTTTAACCCCCAAAGACATTCGCCCCTTAAAAGGCAAAAGTCTATGGGCCATTTTTCCGTTTCTTTGGCACTGGGGGATTGACTTACTCAAAGCCAACATTGAAGTGGCCGGCATTGTCTTGTCTCGAAAAATGAAGATTGAACCCAAATTTTACACGATGAAACAACCGCTCAAATCAGAAGTCTCACGCGCCATTTTGGCCAATGCGATCACTCTAACGCCGGGCACCTTGACGGTGGATTATGACGATGAAACCCTGACCATTCATGGCCTTAGAGCCCATCATTTTGAAGATTTAAAACAGGCTGCCTTCTTAGACGATTTGAAAAAGATGGAGGCCCCCGATGCTTAACTTTTTGCTTGGCAGCACGCTGATTTTAAGCTTGTTATCGCTCGCCAGTATTTACCGAGCCTTTCAAGGCCCCACACCGGCGGACCGCATCATTGCGATTAATCTTATGACGACGCTGGTCATTGCCATCATTCTCATGCTGAGCTTTTATTTTTCCGAAGAGAGCTTTGTGGATGTGGCCATTTTGTATGCGATGATTGGCTTTTTGATGACGGTCGCCGTGGTGAAATATCTGCGGAAAGGAAGCTTAAAATGATCGCGTTGATTCAAGCGATTGTGGCCATTATCTTTATTGTTGCGGGCCTTTTTTTCTTCCTCGTGGGGGTGCTTGGATTGTTGCGGATGCCGGATGTGTTTTCAAGAATTCACACCACCACCAAAGGCGATACGCTCGGGGTCGGTCTGGTCATCATCGGATTGATGGTGTACTCAGGGTTTACCGCCCTGACTTTAAAATTATTCATCACTTTGATTTTAGTCTGGTTAACCACCCCGACCGCCGCTCACTTAATCGCCAAGTCTGAATATGAGAGGGACGCCTCATGATGACCTTGTTGACGATTTTTCTCGTGATGCTCTTAGTGCTCACCGCCTTTGCGGTCGAGCGCACCAAAGACTTACTCAGTGCGGTCATCGTGTTTGCCGCGTTTTCGCTCATTCTCAGTGTGCTATGGTTGATTTTAAAAGCCCCCGATGTGGCGCTCACAGAAGCGGCCGTCGGTGCCGGCATTACCACCGTGGTCTTGCTTGCGGTCTTGGCGAAGACAGAGAGGTATGAACGATGAAAAAAATTCGTGTGTTTATGACCTTACTCTTAGGCTTTGTGTTAGTGGTCAGTGTTTTTTACATGCCTGCAGGGGATCCATCCTATACGTTTACCACCGCCACCGAAACGTATCTATCAGAAGGCACACAGACCACCGGCGCCACCAACATCATTGCCGCCATCATCACCGATTATCGGGCGTTTGATACGCTGGGGGAAACGTTGGTGTTATTCACCGCCATTTTAGCGGTGGTCACCGTCTTAAAACCGCTGAAGGAGTCCTCCGATGAATGATCGACTGCTTTATGTGATTGTGAAACTTTTATTGCCGGTGATTGTGGTCTATGGCGTCTTTATCGTCTTGCACGGTCACCTCACCCCCGGCGGTGGGTTTTCAGGGGGGGCCATTTTAGGCACGGCCCTCGTGCTTTATGGGCTCACGTTTGGCCAAGAAGCCAGTTTAAAAATCTTTCCAGAATCGGTCTCAAAATATTTAGAATCCGGCGGTGTGCTCGCCGTCATCATCATCGGGCTCATTGGCCTTTTTGTCGGGGGATACTTTTTAAGCAACGCGAACACTGGCATTCCTTTAGGCGACCCCGGCGATCTCATCAGTGGGGGATTCATTCCCTTACTCATGATTGCCATCGGCATCAAAGTTGGATCAACGTTAATGACGCTTTTTAATGCCTTATTGGAGGATGAATGATGAGCGTGTTTGATATATTTGTGGCCAACATTCATTTCATTGGGGCAATGATCATTTTCGTGATTGGGCTATACATTGTGATTGCCCATCCTAATTTATTTAAACGGATCATTGGCATCAACGTCATGAGCAGTGCGGTCTTTTATTTCTTTGTGGCCATTGGGGCCATCGCCGATGGGCGGGTGCCGATCGTCGAAGGGGTCGTGACGCCGGCGGATTTTATCAACCCGGTGCCTTCGGCTTTGATTTTGACCGGCATTGTCATCAGCGTTTCATTTACGGTGTACGCGTTATCCTTGGCCATTAAGATTCACCAATCGTATGGCACGTTGGATCAAGAAAAAATTGTCGAGATGTCGACGCGGGATGATTCTTATGACTAGTCTTCCCATCCTTCAACTTGTCGTCTTTTTGGTCATCGCGCTCTCCGCGATGATCGTCAAAAACGCGCGCCTCACGCAGTGGTTATTATTGCTGGGGCTTTTGGCAAGTGTGGGCATGGGCCTAACGTTAATGCAAGCGCAAGAAACGCTGCCTTTTGTCGTCGCCTTTGGCGGCCATTCGAACCTGTTAGGCATTGAGCTGTTGGTGGATGAATTCTCGGTCTTATTTACGCTCTTTTTAGGCAGCCTAGGCACCGTGATTCAAGCCTATGCGATGGGGTTTTTTAAAACCCTTCAGGCCCCGCTTCAACCGGGGCCATACAGCGGGCTGATGGCGCTTTTGTTCTTTGCCATGTTTGGCGTCATTTACACCAACGATTTGTTTAACACGTACGTCTTAATCGAAGTCTTGTCTTTGGCGACGGTGGCCCTTATTTCCATTGTTCGCAAACGCCGAAATTTTATGGCGGCATTTCGGTATTTAATGCTCTCAGAGATGGCCAGTCTTTCCATTCTCATGGGGATTGCCCTGATTTATATGGTCACCGGTCAACTCAATATGACGCTCATTTACCAAGCGATGCCAGAAGCGTATGCGGCGTATCCCATCAACATTACCTTGGCGCTTGGGTTTATGGGGATTGGTCTGGCCATCAAAACCGCCATTTTCCCGTTTCATGAATGGTTGCCCGATGCGTACACTTCCGCCCCAGCGCCTTCCAGTGCATTGCTCTCAGCCCTGGTTTCTAAAGCTTATATGCTGGTGCTGATTAAAGTCATTTTCCGCGTGTTTGGGGAAGCGACCATTGAAAGCTTGGGCGCGCCGTTCGTGATGACGTTCTTTGCGGCGGTGGCGATGATTGTGGGCAGTTTGTTTGCCCTCGGTCAAAAAGAATTCAAACGCATGCTGGCCTATTCATCGGTGGCCCAAGTGGGCTATTTACTCTTAGCGCTCAGTCTTTTGAGTCGAGTCGGCTTGGAAGCGATGTTTTTTTACATGGTTTCCCACGCGCTCATCAAAGGCACCTTATTCATGGTGGCGGGATCGTTCAGTGCGTATGGGTTTAAACGGCGCATTGAAGGACTTTCAGGGGTGGCGTCCGTGGTCCCTTTTACGGCCTTAGTCTTTAGTCTTTCGGCCTTTGCGATGGTCGGCATTCCCGGCACCTCGGGATTTGTGGCAAAGTTTAATATGGCACAAGCGCTCACGGTGAGTGCACGCAGCGGCTTCATCGCACTCATCATTATCTCTTCGGTGCTCAACGCGCTGTATTTTTTCCCGGTGGTCATTAAAACGCTCATCCCGTCCGCGGACACCCCGCAACAAACGGTGAATCAGGTACCGCGCTTTATGACGCTTGCGCTCAGCATTCTCGCGCTCAGCATTCTCACACTCGGCATCGCCCCGGGTCTCATTCTCCCCTACATTGAAGCGGCCGTCACGGCCATCGGCTTTTAGAAAGGATTCTCATGATTGCTTGGCTTCCGATTGCTCAAATGGTGCTCATCTTAAGCATTGCGTTGATGAGTCCCCTCACCCGAAATCCTCGGTTTATGACCGTGTCTTTAGGCGTGGGCCTGATCATCAATGGTTTGATTGGGGGCTTTTTATTAGTCCATGTCCTTGAATCCGGCCCGATCATTTTAAATCTCGGAGGGCATGCGTCATTCTTAGGCATTGAATTCATCATCGATGCATTCTCGGCCCTTTTTACGCTCTTTGTGACAGGGGTGGGTCTGTTTGTCCATCTTTATTCCCTCGGCTATTTGTCGCATTCTTTGCACGCCAATCAAATTGCGCCGTATTATGGGCTCTTAGCACTCTTATATTTTGGGGTCTTTGGCCTTCTTTACACCAACGATTTGTTTAATACGTACGTGTTTATTGAAATCTTATCCATCACCACCTGTGCCATCATTTCCATCGCCCGAAAAAAACGCAATTACATGGCGGCCTTTCGGTACTTAATGCTCAATGAGCTAGGGTCCCTGTCGTTTTTGATGGGCATTGCACTTTTATATATGATCACCGGCACGCTCAACATGAGCCTCATTCATGAGGCCTTGCCCGGTCAGTATGCGGTGTATCCCATTAACGTGACGCTGGCGCTTGGGTTCATTGGGGTGGGATTGGCCATGAAATCGGCCATTTTTCCATTCCATGAATGGTTGCCGGATGCGCATTCCAGTGCGCCCGCGCCCTCATCGGCGTTACTCTCGGGCGTCGTTGTTAAACTCTATCTATTGGTCATTGTGAAAATGATATTCCGGGTGTTTGGCATCGGCATTGTCGATGCGCTCAATGCGCCCCTAGTGATGACCACCTTTGCGGTGGTGGCGATGATTCTCGGCAGTTTGTTTGCGCTGGGCCAAAAGGATGTCAAGCGGATGTTGGCGTATTCCACCGTCTCGCAGGTGGGCTATATCTTACTCGCCCTTTCCTTGTTGTCGGTGGCGGGGCTGGAAGTCATGTTCTTTTACATTTTCTCGCATGCGCTCATCAAAGGCACCCTCTTTTTGGTCACGGGCGCCACGATTTCGCATCAGAAGAAGCGTTCAGTCAGAGCCTATCAAGGCTTGGGGTATGTGATGCCGCTTTCGATGACGGCGTTTTCTCTGGCCGCGTTTGGCATGGTGGGCATCCCAGGCACCAGTGGGTTTGTGGCGAAATTTCAAATTGCCACCGCCTTTTTGGACCAAGGCCAAAATCTATTTGTGTGGGTCTTGATTGTCTCCAGCGTGCTCAATGCCATTTATTATTTCCCAATTGTCATCAACGGTTTTGTAACGGCCAATGAAGGCATCGACGTGCACATGGAAAAAATCCCCATGTCGATGCGTCTCACGCTTGGGGTGTTTGTCATGGGCATCTTTATTTTAGGCTTTGCGCCCGGGCTGATCATGCCGGTGATTGAGGCGGCAGCCGCCGTGATGGGAGGAGGTCTTTCATGAATCAATGGATGAAACCTGAAAAACTGGGGTGGAAATCCTTCACCGCCCAATCGATGATCATCATGGCGATCACGGTCTTAGGCTTGAGTGTCTTTTTCTTGTACGTGGCCAATCCACCACTTTTTGGCGAGGCTTCTCTCGCGTTTCAATCGCTGTCACTTCGGGTCAGTGAAAGCCCGGCGTTACTCTTGGTGATTCTGGCCATGCCTCTGATTTCAGCGACTCTAAGAATCGTGTTGAACGAGAGATCTTTGACCTTGAAAGATGAGATATTGTTGCTCGCCGATGGCATCATGATTGGGTTGGTGATGGTCTTATTTCCCGCGGTGCAAGCGGGTGTGATTCGTTATGAATTTGCCGGTGGCTTGGGCCTAGGCATCTCATTGCAGCTCAATATGCTTTCGTATAGTTTTATGTTGCTTTCGGTGGTCATTTGGTTCTTTGTGATGATGTATGCGCATGAATACATGAAAAAAGAAGACCATAACCGTCGCTTTTTCCTCTTTTTATCGCTGTCGTATACCGCGACCATCGGCATTTTCATATCCGGCGATTTACTGACGCTCTTTTTTGCCTATGAAATGCTCACAATCATGACGTATTTATTGGTGGCTCATCACCAATCTGAGGCGTCCATTGAGGCGGCCAACGAGTATTTATTCATGGGCATTTTGGGAGGCTTTGCCATTTTTGTGGCCACGGTGCTCATTTATGCCGAAACCGGCAGCTTGATGTTCAATGACCGGTTTGAACTCTTAGCCCTGGGCGGGGCCACCCCGTATCTTATCTTTGGGTTATTGGTGATCGGATTTGGCGTCAAAGCGGGCATGTTTCCGCTGCATGTGTGGTTGCCGAAAGCCCACCCTGTGGCGCCTTCACCGGCATCGAGTTTACTCTCGGGCATCATGATTAAAGTCGGCGTTTTTGGCCTCTTACAAAGTTTGATTGCGTTTTATTTTCCACAAGGTGCGTGGGCGGCATCCAGCGTGATTCTCGGTCAAGTCATCCTCTGGGTGGGGCTGATCACCATGGCCTTGGGCGTGGTGTTTGCGCTGTTGCAATCCGACATTAAAAAGTTACTGGCCTACAGCTCCGTATCTCAAATTGGTTACATCTTTTTAGGGCTTGGCTTGATGATGATTTTAGGCGATAAAGGGGGCGTGGCGTTATCCGGTGCCATTTATCACATGATCAATCATGCGCTCTTTAAGTCCCTCCTCTTTATGGTGGCGGGGTTAGTGATATTAAGAACGCATGAGCGAAACATGTTTGAACTGGGCGGCATGGCCAAGCATTTACCCATCACCGCCGTCATCAGCCTCATCGCTTCACTGGCGATTGCGGGAATGCCTCTTTTGAACGGGTTTGTCTCCAAAACCGTCATTCACCACGCCATCACCGAAGCCATCACCTATCAGAGTGCGTGGTACATGGTGGTGGATTGGCTTTTCATCGCCATTTCCGCCGGCACGGTCGCGTATTTCATCAAGTTTAATTATTTTGTCTTTTTTGGCCCCGAAAATCCCCGGTTTAAAGACCTAAAAGTTAAACGCCGAAGCGTCTATTTGCCGATGATGGTCATGGCCGTTGGGCTCCTGTTGATTGGCGTGTTCCCGGATTTTCTCGTCGGCACCTTCATTGAACCGATCGCCTTAGGGCTCCCCTTTGATGCAGCATTCACCCAAAAAGGCTTGGATTTTAATTACTTTGCGGGGAAAGAACTCTTTTTGACCTTGGGCATTTGGGCTGGCGGTGGGGTGATTTTCCTCGTCATGAAAACGCGCAACGTCCTCACCTATCAATTCCCCGATTGGATGCACCTCGAATTTTTATTGCTGTATCCCATCAGTGCTTTGATGCATGGACTCTTATTGCTGATCGATCGTAAGCATCAGAAGATGGATTTGGAAACGTATCGGTCGTATGCGATGTCCAACTACAAACTCACGTTTAAAGACCATCTGATTGCTTTTTCCGACTTGCTCAATCAAAAGTATGAAGGCCTCATCATCAAAAGCGATGCCTTCATTTACACCCTCTTTTTAACGGGCGTCGTGATCGTCATGGGGGTGTTGTCATTTATTTTGTAAACGTACCTTTTTTAACAAAGTTTTTTCAAGCCCTTAAAGAGTAGGGTGTAGGCGCTTACAGAGCAATTCTGTGAGCGTCTTTTTTTGCATATTGGGGCCGTCCGTGCTATAGTTAAGACATAACTGACAACCCTATATAAGATATGGGGTTTTATTTTGAAAGTGAGGACATCATGAACGACCAACCCAATGAAGCGGTCTTAGAAGTTAAAGACGTTTTCAAAATATTTGGGCCCTCACCCGGTAAAGCGAAAAAACTTCTGGGTGAAGGTAAAACGAAACAAGAGATTTTAAAAGAGACCGGCAACACCGTAGCGGTCAACAACGTATCCTTTACCGTCAATCGCGGCGAAACCTTCGTGGTTATGGGACTTTCGGGGTCCGGTAAATCCACCTTGATTCGCTGTTTAAACCGACTCCATGACCCATCGTATGGGGAAGTGAAAGTTGAAGGCAAAGACGTCGTCAAACTTTCCGAAGACGATCTCAGAATGGTCCGCCGGGAAAAAATGGGCATGGTGTTTCAACACTTTGGCCTATTCCCCCACCGAACGATTCGACGGAATGTCGATTACGGCTTAGAAATTCAAGGCGTCCCCGAAGAAGAACGCATTCAAAGAGCTTATGAAGCCTTAGAACTTGTGGGCCTCAAAGGCTATGAAGAAATGAAACCGGGAGAACTCTCCGGTGGGATGCAACAGCGTGTCGGCCTCGCCCGTGCGCTCGTATTAGATCCTGATATCTTACTCATGGACGAAGCCTTCTCGGCCCTCGATCCGCTCATCAAGAAGAACATGCAAGATGAGCTCATCAGTCTGCAAGAAAAAGTGCACAAAACCATTATCTTTATTACGCACGACTTGGATGAAGCCCTTAAACTGGGCGATCGCATCGCGGTCATGTATGAAGGGGAAATCGTGCAAATAGGCACCCCGGAAGAAATCTTAACGAATCCGGCCAATGATTACGTCCGTGATTTCGTTGAAAACGTCGACCGGTCCAAAGTCTTAACCGCTGAATCCATCATGCGTAAACCCGTGGCGGTGGTCTCCAGCACCGCCGGTCCGAAAGCCGCGGTTCGCCGAATGGAAAAAGAAGGCATCTCATCGATCTTTGTGGTGGATGGCAAGCATCAACTCAGAGGCATCGTCGACATCGAAGATGCGCAAAAGCTCGCCGATGAAGGCGTGAAAGACTTAGACTCGGCCATCACCACCGATTTCCAAACCACAACGCCCGACACCGTGGTCGTGGATTTATTGCCCAAAGCGTCGCGGGCCAAAAACCCGATTGCCGTCGTCGATGAATCGAATAAACTCTTAGGCATCATTGTTCGCGTGTCGGTGATCACCGGCATTTCCCGTGAAACGGTGAAAGTGGGTGAAGCGCATGCTTGATTTTCTTCCGCAAATCCCACTGGGGGATTACTTCGAAGTTCTCATTGATTTCTTAAATCGTTATCTTGGATGGCTGTTCACTGGCATGAGCGCGGCCATTCGTGGCACCGTATCGGGCCTTGAGAATGCGTTGATATTTGTCCCCGCCTTACTCATGATTGTGGCGCTGACCGCCCTGGCCTATTGGCTTGGTAAACGCAACTTAGCCATCTTTACATTTATTGGACTCTTTGTCATTCAATTTGTTGACCTTTGGGAAAGCGCCATGTCCACCTTGGCCTTGGTGTTAGTCTCAAGTTTAATTGCCCTCATTGTGGGCATTCCCATCGGCATTTTAGCGTCCCGCTCGGAACGTGCGGATGGCGTTGTCCGGCCCATCTTGGACTTCATGCAGACGATGCCGGCCTTTGTCTATCTCATTCCTGCGATCATCTTGTTTGAACGCGGAAACGTCGCCGGGACGATCGCCACGGTCATCTTTGCCATGCCCCCGGTGGTCAGACTCACCAACTTAGGCATCCGGCAAGTGCCGGAAGATGTCATGGAAGCCGCAAAATCCTTAGGCTCCACAAGTCGTCAGTTGCTGTATAAAATTCAGTTACCGATGGCCCTGCCCACGATTCTTGCGGGCATCAACCAAACCATCATGCTCGCGTTATCCATGGTCGTCATCGCCTCGATGATTGGCGCCGGCGGACTCGGAAGTGACGTCCGGTTTGCCCTGTCTCGGGTGGACATCGGCTTCGGATTTGAAGCGGGTGTTGCGGTGGTCATGCTCGCCATGATCATTGACCGCATTTCCCAAGCCATTGGGAAAAAAACGCAATCTTATTAATTAAAGACTCTAAACGATAAAAAAAATTTTAGGAGGAATTATTCATGAAGAAATTACTCATGTTAATGGTAGGTCTCGTTGCAACATTGACCCTTGCAGCCTGCGGAAACACCAGCGGACCTACCTCCATCGTCGGGATTGGTCCTGGCGCGGGAATTATGGCTGCAACCGAAGAGGCCATCACAGAGTATGGTCTTGACTTAACGTTGGATGCTACCAGTGGTCCAGTTATGGTTTCAGAACTTGGAGAAGCCATTGCCAATGGGGAAGATGTCATCGTCACTGGGTGGCAACCTCATTACAAATTCGCCATGTACGATCTTAAATTCTTAGAAGATCCGAAAGGCATTTATGGGGACGTGGAGAACATCCACACCGTCGCGCGCCTTGGCGTCCGTGAAGATTTCCCAGATGTCACCACCTTCTTTGAAAACTTCTACATGGAAATTGATTCACTCGGCGATTTAATGGGTGAAATCAATGAACGCGGCGAAAGCGAAGATACTTTAGACATCGCCGTGGATTGGATGAACAATAATGAAGATGTCTGGAGCGGTTGGGTCCCTGAAGGATTCGACGGTGAAGGCCGTACGGTCGTGGTTGATTACGTCAACTGGGCCGAAGGTATTGCCATGACCAACCTTGCTGTGGCGATTTTAGAAGCCAACAACTATGTCGTGGAATACACGGACTTAGAACCTGGCGTGGTCTTCCAAAGCCTCGCGGATGGTCAAACTGACTTCTTCTTAGATGCTTGGTTACCGGTGACCCATGAATCCTACATGGATCAATACGGGGATCAACTCGTGGACTTAGGCTACAACTTCGAAGGCGCACGCATTGGCCTCGTGGTTCCATCTTATATGGAAGCTGACTCCATTGAAGACCTGTTAGAGTAATTCAATCATTTACTCAAAAAATCCCACATTCTGTGTGGGATTTTTTTTATAGTCATACTGCCTTAAACGGCTTTATCGTGCTACAATAAAGCCATGTTGTACATCAAAATTGATAAGCGACTGAGACTTCCTTACTACCAACAAATCGCCACAAGCATTGAAAAAGCCATCGCCGATGG
>CAJXNT010000015.1 GCA_913057225.1 uncultured Mycoplasmatota bacterium | reverse complement strand
AAACGTGATAAAAATGACCGCCAGTAATAACCGGGTTTTCACAAAGGGTGCCCTTCACTTTCATTAAACGTTAGTCAGCGCATTCAGTATACCAAAAAAAAGCGGCCCTAAGACCGCTTTATGAGGCATGTTAGCCCATCCAAACGCCCGCGATTAACGCCAACATTACAATCAAGGGCGCGGGGATTTTTTGCGAGACTAACAGTAAAAAGGTGGTTCCGATGAGGAGTCCATTCACCCACGACAGTTCATTCGCCACGGTGAGGGTGATGCCGGTGGCGAGCACCAGCCCCGCTGCGGCCGCCAAAATCCCTGCAAGCGCGGGTTTGGCCCAAGCACGCGTTTTCAGTGCGGGCCAAAGTGGCATCATGATTAATATGAGAATGGCTCCGGGTAAAAACAGGCCAATCATTCCCAATAAGGAGGCGAGGACGGAGGGGCTAGAAAGCGCTGGTGCCGCAAGCCCCCCCGCCCAGGCGGAGAATGAAAACATCGGACCCGGCAGGCCTTGGACGAGCCCAAACCCAATTAAAAAGTCATTTAAAGAAAGCAAAGCCAGATCATCCACTAAAGTCTCCACCATGTATGGAATCACCACTTGACCGCCCCCAATGACGAGGAAGCCAAACCGTAACACGTGCCCGAAGAAGGCGAGGATGGGTCCGCTGAATGCGACCGTGAGGAAAGAAAAAACTACAAGACTGATGAACGTGGCGATGAGAGAGTAATTGAGATGGGGAGTTAACGCATCGGGTGAAGTTGTTGAATCCGACCGGTTGAAAACACTATAAATCGTGCCGCTGGAAAAAAGGATGACGGGAAAGACCCAGGCACTTCTTAAGAATAGTGTAATCAAAAGACTGATCAGGCCGATGATCACAAGCGGCGGATTCTTAAATCCTTTTTTGATCATCCGTAAGGCCGCATAAAAAACAAACCCAATGGCCACCGGGGCGAGGGCCCCTGTGCTTTCTAAGAGCCATGCGGGTAACCGAGCATCCGTATATAAAAAGGCCACAAGACTTAAAAAAGTCCCAATCGGAAGGGCCCAGACGAATAAGGTTAGTAAGGCGAGTTTTGCCCCGCCCACATGATAGCCAATGGCCATCAACGTTTGCGTACTTGATGGCCCCGGCAAGAGACTGGTCATCGCCATGTATTCATAAAGTTCATCTTCACTGAGGTAGCCTTTGGCATCGACCATGCGCTTAGCAAAGACCCCATAATGGGCTTCTGGGCCGCCGTAAGCGCCCAAGGATACCAACAATACATCCCATAAAAAACCGAGGGTGTGAGCCATGGATGTCTCCTTCAACTATTTTAAATAGTTTAGCATCTCAGGCGTCTTTCCCTCGGTTAAATCTGTGTTAAGACGTGATTTTCGCAATCATCGATTGCATGTTCGTTTCTAACTTTTTAAAGTGCCCATTCTGGGCGAGAAATTGAAAGGCAATTTGAAAGTCTTTCGAACTCATCAATTCGCCAAATTCTCTCATGGACTTGAGGTCCATGGCCGGCCCAATATCAATCAGTTTGATGTGGGTGCCCTCAATCGTAAGTGCGTATGATTGCTTTTCATAGGTGATGAGAAGCTGGGCATCGTCATATTTTTGATACGGAAACGTGCAGGTCACATCCACCGCATGAAATTGCATCATCTCTTCGGCCGGTGGGATTTTTTTAGAAAGCTGCGTATCAAATCCTTCACATGGCGCATCATTGAGCTTTATGGTGAGTTTACTCTCGACGCCTTTGGGCGATAATTCGGGTCCGGTGATCCGGCATGAAAGTTTGAGGTTTTCCCCTTCGGTGGCGATATTGATGATGTAAAGGTTGGCGTGTTGATAGTCCAGGTGTTCCAAAAAGGCATCGGCCCCTTTTAAGGCTTGGTGGTTGATGTTGGCCGTCAACAGTTCATCAAGCGTGAGATTCATCGCTTGAGCCAGCGCATAAAGCACGTCAATGCCGGGTTTGGAAATGCCTCGCTCCCAGGTGGATACCGCTGAAATAGTCACCTCAAGATCTCGGGCTAAATCGGCTTGTGACAGATTCCGTTCGATTCGGTATTGTTTGATGAGGGTTCCAATTTGCTGAGCATTTTTAAGCATACGTACCTCGGGTTATATATGTAAGGTGTTAATAAATGATAGATTTATGTAAATAGTTTATACGAGAATCCGATACGTTTCAACCAATACTCTATGATTACTTTAATTTATCCAAGATTTAGTCTATAATAGATTTTAAGAAATCTAAAAGGATGACGCCATGGATTACATCCAAATCAATAAGTTATCGAAAAAACCCATCTATCTGCAAATCGCTGATTCCATTGATCAGGCCTATCACGCGAGAGCGCTTAAGAGTGGAGACGCACTTCCCACGGAAAAAGAAATCTGCTCGGCGTTTCATGTGTCGGCCATTGTGGTGAAGAATGCTTATCAAGAGCTCATTCAACGTGACATCGTCAAGCGAGAACCCGGGCGGGGCACGTTCATTAAAAAAATGCCCAAATTTGTCTTGGAACTTCGCGATGCGTTTGAGCTCTTTTTAAAGGATGGACCCTTTGAACGTAAAATCACCTATCAAGATCGCTATACCAACACCGATCACCCCCACGTGCCCAAAGGGGAGATCCTCATCATTTATGAATATTTAATGCAGCAAAATACGGCGATTGGCTTTCGTAAATTGTTCGTCTTAGAAGCCTATAAAAATCTCTTTTTAAAAGACGGTGAAGCCTCCACCCAATTCACCATCCAAAAACCGCATTTTGACGCAATGACCTCGTATTTCCAAATGATTAATTTACCCGCGAAAGATGCGTATTTATTAAATCTCAAACCGAACGCCCCATGTTTTTATCAACCGGTCCGCTTTGGGGTCGAAAATACGTTCATCGCCAGCTTACAAAATTATTACCCCGGTCAGTTTTTCACCATGGAGGAAACGCATGAAGCACGCGTTCATTAGAGCCATTCAGTTTGACCGTCGTTCCAAGCGAAGCCTCGCGGAGCAACTTTATTTGGAGCTTTACCGCGCCATCACCGAACGCCGGATTTTAAATGGCACGGAGCTGCCCCGCGTGGTCGAACTGGCCCAAGCATTGTCCTTAGAGCCCCTTGAGGTGCAAGACGCGTATAACCGGTTATTGGATCAAGACTTAATCCGTGTTGAAGATGGCGTCACCACGGTCAAATATAAAGGCTTTTCCCACGATTACATGCAGTACTTTGACACCGTGGTCGATTCCTTGGAAGTCAACGGCTATAAAACCGAAACCATCCGCCATCCGTTTAACGTGATTCCTGCCAATAAGGTCCGCTTTTTTGTCCCGGAATTATCGGGCCGAGCCAACGTCAAAGAACGCCGCACCGATTACACGGGGGATGGCCGCATTTTTGCGGTGACGTATGAATATTTTGAAGACACCGATTCTTCGATGCACCCGATTGGTTATCACCCGGAACTCAATCAAATCAAACGCACGTATCATTCAGTCATTCTGCCCGATGCCGTGAGTGAGGTCTTTAACATCGCCAACGGCCAAGCCGCGTTGCTCGTGGAAATTAAAGGCTTCAACCGTAAAAATGAGCTGGTCTATCTGTATAAAGGGTATATTTCCAATCAATACACCCAGCACATGGACCATCTAGCGACCGCTAAAGACCTTGAATCCAACGCGCATTAACCTGCGCGTTTTTTTTATGGCCTCGTCTCGTTTTTCACGTGAGAAGTGCTACACTAAATCCAGGAGGTCATCATGAAACCCATTACGATTCACGATTTAAAAACATTCAATCACTTAGGCAAACTTTCCGTCAATGAGGCCCAGACTAGGGCCATCTTTTTAGCGTCCAAAGCCAACGCCAAAGCGAATGCGTATCATCATACGCTCTATGAATATTCAAACGGGCATTTAAAAAAACATGCGGACTTAAAAAAAGCTTCCGCCACGGTGTGGCTGGATGAAACCACCGTACTCATTCCCCATGAAAAAACCAAGGCGGACGCGGCCAAAACCAAACAAGGCTACACTGTCATGTATGCCTATGATTTAGACCGTCAGACATTTCAAGCATCCTACATCTTCCCCGTGGCGCCTACGATTTATGGCCGGATGGGCGATCAACTCGTGCTCAGCTATAAACTCAGCGACGCTGAATCCGGTTTACTGGATGTTAAAACCCGTAAAAAAACACGCACCCAGCTGAAAAAAGAGGCGCATTATGAAGCCATTGAAGAGATGCCTTATTACTTTAATGGGGCCGGATTTACCACGAATAAACGCACCGTGCTCGCGCTTTATGACTTATCTACGAAAACGTTGAATCCGATCACGTCACTCGATTTTTCCGTGGAAAATGTCGCACTGGATCCAGACAAAGGCATCATTTATTACAGCGGTAAACCCCATCAAGCCTTGCGGGCGATGAAATCCAATGTCTATCAATACACCCTTAAAACGAAGTCCCATCAGGCCCTCGATGAAAGTCTTTCGTATTCCATCAAGGCGCTGTATGTGTTGAATCATACGTGTGTGGCTGCGGCCAGTGACATGAAAACGTATGGGATGAGCGAAAATCCGGACTTTTTCACCGTCGATGCAAAAGGATTCCACCCGTTAGTGACGTTTAAAGGGTCACTTTCCAACACCATCGGCACCGATGTGCGCTTTTTAGGCTCCGATAAATCGTTCGTCTTTGAAGGTGATTTATACTTGGTGACCACCGAAGACGATCATTCATGCCTTTACCGCCTGAATTTGGATGGAGATTTTGAGCGTGTTGAAACCTTTAATGGCTCGGTGGACGGCCTGGTCTTTTTAGACGGGACGCTTTTTGTGATTGCCATGCTGGGCATGCGCCTGCAGGAATTATGGCGGAAAAACTCCGGAGGCTTCGTCCGTGTTTCCAGCTTTAATGAACGCTACTATAATACGCACAATGTCATTGAACCCGAAGAAGTGGTCGTGGCATATGAATCGCACACGGTCAAAGGGTGGGTCTTAAATCCCGCCCCGGATTCAAAAAAGAAGCTGCCCGCGATACTAGACATCCACGGGGGCCCCAAAACCGTCTATGGGCCGGTGTATTATCATGAAATGCAAGTCTGGGCGAATGAAGGCTACGTCGTCATGTACGCCAACCCCCGCGGCTCCGATGGTAAAGGCAATGCCTTTGCGGATATTCGCGGGAAATACGGCACGATCGATTATGAGGACTTGATGGCGTTTGTCGATGAGGTCCTTAAGACGCACAACATCGACCCGGACCAGGTATACGTGACCGGCGGGTCATACGGCGGATTCATGACCAACTGGATGGTCGGGCACACGGACCGCTTTAAAGCCGCCGTCACCCAGCGATCGATCTCCAACTGGATCAGCTTTTATGGGACCTCCGACATCGGGTATTTCTTCGCCGCCGATCAAACGGATGGCCACCCGCTCAAAGACTTTGATAAACTGTGGGAACAATCCCCGCTTAAATACGCCCTCAATATTCAAACGCCGCTGCTTTTTATTCACGCCGATAAAGATTACCGGTGCCCCATTGAACAAGCGCAGCAGCTGCACGCCGTCTTAATGAACGAAGGCGTGGATACGAAACTCGTCTGGTTTAAAGATGAGACGCATGAACTTTCCCGCAGCGGGAAACCCGAAGCCCGCATCCGCCGGCTGGAAGAAATCAGTGCATGGTTCAGGAGATACGCATGAAAGATATACCCATGAACATCCGGTATTATATGGCCGAATTTTACGGCACCTTCGTCCTCACGTTTATTGGGGTGGGCATTTATTTTGTCAGCGGCAATCATTTAGTGATTGCTTTAAGCGTGGGGTTTGCCTACATGATTGGGGCGTATACGCTGGATCATATCTCACACGCGCACTTTAATCCCCTTTTTACCTTGGCCGCTTGGGTCGACGGGCGGATGCGCTTAAAAACGGTGGGCATCTATCTTTTTGGTCAAGTCACTGGGGCGCTCTTTGGGTATCTCGGGCATTTTCTGTTAAACGCGCAACCCTTTTTCGCCCGTGACCTGGCGTTCAGCGCCCGCGACGCCGGCCTTTTCGCCTTTGTCAGTTTTATCTTGGTCTATATCTATCTGGCCGTCTCCGAACAAAAAGAAAAACGCGCGCTTTTAGGCCTTTCGGTGGGCGCCACGTATGCGGCCCTCACGGTGCTGACGATGCTCCCCACGTATGGGCTGTTAAGTCCCTTGAGAATCATTGAAATCCAAAACGTGGGAATGATGCTGCTCAGTGCGGGCAGTTTAAGCCTGGGCAGTCTCCTCGCGGTGGCCTTTTACCGGCAATTGAAATTTCATCCCACGCCGTATCAACAAAAAAACGCTGATCAGTAAATCAGCGTTTTTTTGTACGCCGCATGGGCGGCTTCAAAGGTTTTTAAGTGGGCTTCTCGTTGTTCTTTCATCGTCGCTTTTTCTTCATCTGCGACTTGGTGGTCGGAATTCAGCGTTTCTTGAAAAATGGCATTGAAGTCTTGGTTTTTGAGTATTTTATGGACGCTGAGGGTGCCCACCGCATTGAGGCGGGGTTGGTGTTTATGAAAGTAGACCGTTTCTAAGACTTTTTGGGCATTTTCATCGTTGGTGATCGCCAGCAACTGAATCATCACGCGGTTTGGGTCGAGGCCGGAATTGTATTTTTTCTCCGGACACCCCGAGGCAAAACAATCCGCGTGTTGACGCATGCGGGCGCTGAAATTGTTGGTGCGGCCAATGTAGACGATCTCTCCCATGTATTCCCACGCATAGATGCCCCCGTTGGATTGAAACTGGGCATTCAGCGGCTTTTTAATGGTGACATCGCTTAAATGACCGGCTTCGACGAAATATTCATAGAGGTGAGAAAAGAAGTCACGGAACTTGCCGATTTTAACGCGGCCGTTTTTATAAAAGATGCGGCCCCGGTGGATATCGACAATTTGATTGACCCCTTGGAAGAACGATTTTGTCTTTTCATATAGACTGGGGGTGTAGGCATATTTTTGAATCTGCCGCCGTGCAAAGATTTTTAAAAAAGGCAAGGTTCTTGGGGGTTTCAAGACATAACTGGATTTTAAATAATAGACGTTAAAGGCATGGTCAATGAAAGCATAAAGACCCCGAGATAACGCCTGAATGATCGATTGTTTAACCTCATTAAAAAGATCCATGTGGGCTTCATTGATGGCCATTTCAATGTATTTAAGATAGGCTTCTTGCAACTGTTTTTCTTGGTTGAGGTCTCGGTTTTTCGCTTTTTTAAACGGTTTGAATAACGCATTGAGATTTTTCTGGACCTGTTTAAAGTCAATCCCCACGGTGTAGCGTTTTTTGCGTCTTCGCGTCATCCACACATACCCAAGGTCTCGGGCCAACCGGCCACTGGCGCCATAACGTGCCACATGCATCCCCCCTTTGATGCCTATATTATCATATGATATTAAGCATGAAGGCGTCAGATGCGTGCTATACTTAAATAGAGGTGAGTCGATGGAATTTGCTGAGCATTTTATTCGTGAATATCGCCGGATTGACCGGTTCAAATGGATTCGCAGGGCCCTGATCAGTTTTGTGACTGGCATTGTCATGATTACCGCTGGGGCCATTTTAGGAAGCTCAGGGATTGCACCCGTTTTTATTTTGTCTGGGTTTGGACTCTTATTTTTAGCGTTTGCGTTTGTTTTTGTGTATATGCTGAAAGCAAAATCGACGTCTGAAGCGTTTTACACATTACTAAGAAATCGCCTCTGGACGCCCATTCTTGCGATGACCGAGCCTCTGCAATCCATCACATTTAAGGATGCCTGGACCCCGGAGGGTGTGTTTTTAACCGCGTGGGTGGCCCCTCGTGGCGTCACTAAAGACGTGTATTATTCACTGGAAGTGGCGTCAGTAAAACTCAGCGCCTTAAAAATTGCCCATACGGTGTCCACCGGTAAAGGCACGTCACAGTCGGTCGATTTTTATGGCTACGTCCTGCAAGTAAACGCGCCAAATGTGAACCGGTTTCGTTTAAAAACGGACCGGACGCCAGGATGGGTCAAACCTTTGAAAGAAAAAATTCGCCCCGATAACGATACGTCTGAAGACTATCATGCCGAGGGCGATTATCAAGCGTGGCTTGCAAGGGCTGATGCCATAAAAAAATTGGGGTATGATTGGGTGGCCATGGAAGCGGATAACGGCACTTTGAATGTTGCCGTGCATGTCTGGCGGGTGTATCCAAAGATCTCCAAGCAGAAAGGCGCGCTGGTGGCGGCGCATCAAACCCACTTAATGAACCTAAAAACCCTGTGTGATACGGTTGAACCTTGGACCAAAGCCACCGATTCAAAGTGAATTAACCCTTGTCGCAACCCCATCAAACTCGTATAATGAAATTTGGCTTTTGCGGTTGTGGCGGAATGGTAGACGCGCTGTCTTCAGGCGGCAGTGCCCTAACGGGCGTAGGGGTTCAACTCCCCTCAACCGCACCATACATTATGTATCGACTATTTCCAATACTAATTTTAGAAGAATACCTTCTCAGTGAAGATCCGTCAGAAATGAGGGTCTTTTTTTTGACCATAAATTTACTCGACTGATGTGTAGTGTTGTTAACTACTTCAATGGGGTATATACTATTTATTGAGGTGGTCTTATTGAATCAATCCTTAAAAGCTGTTCGAGAAAATCTAAATTTAACGCAATCCGATGTATCTCAATTGATTGGCATTCCTATTAACACGCTAAGAAATTGGGAACAAGAAACACGAACACCCAGTGAATGGACGCTTGACTTGTTGATTGATAGAATCTTGAGAGATGTCCATGAACACCGTTCCGTGGTGGACGAATCAACGGGTGTATTATCTTTTTTTACTATTAAAAAAACGGTTTCTAAAATTGCCAAAGAATATGATATTCAGCGAATCTATTTATTTGGTTCATACATTCAAGGCCAGGCAACTGAAGAGAGTGATGTGGACCTTTACATGGTATCTAGTTTATACGGATTAGAATATTTTGAATTTGTAGAGGAGTTAAGGCTCGCTTTAAAGAAAAAAGTTGAAGTTCTCAGCAATAAAACAGTCGAAAAACAATCGAAAATAGAAGAAGAAATCACTAAGACAGGCGTATTAATATATGAAAGATCATAGATACATAGATCGCATAGTAAAGTATGCTAAAAAAATTGCTCAATACATGGATGAAGCTAAAACATTTTTAGAATTCCAACAAAATGATGAAAAAGTTGATGCGGTGATATTAAACTTAGAACAGATTGGTGAAACCGCAAAGAAACTATCAAGTGAAGCAAAGCAAAGTTATCCATCCATCGATTGGCCAAAGATTATTGGACTAAGAAACATGATATCCCATAATTATGAAGGGATACGGCTGAATATCATTTTTGATATAGCAACCATCAATATTCCAGAATTATTATCTGCATTAGATAAATAATTTAAACAAGCTGCGTCAAATAGCGTTTAGTTTAAAAAAAAGGGGTTAAGATGATTATAAAACTAAGAAAACAATCTCAAATCACCATCCCAAAGGAAATTGTGGATGAACTGAAACTCCAAGCCGGAGATGATCTTCAAATTCTTCTGAGTGACAGGGCCATTTTAATTGAACCTGTTGCGGTGTATTCAAAAACTTACACGCAAAAACTCGAAGAGGCTGTCAGGAGAGTCAAAGAAAGTTTAACCAATGGCGAAGTTGGTCCATTTAAATCAGTGGAAGAAGCTATGGCCTATTTGGAAGAATAAAACCTAAATGACATCCACTAAAAAGACAAAAAAGTAGACGATGTATACCGTCTACTTTTTTTAAGGTCATAAACAATGCGTGAATTCTTTACTTTATGCCTAGAGGTTTCAATTGTTTTTCGATGGCTTTATTATCCGCGTTTGCACTGATGAGCGTCGCGGCCACAAAGGCCCCTTCCACCATAGCTGCGGGTGATAAAATCAAAGTTTTATCGAGGGTTTCTTGGACCATCTCGAGATTCATTTTGGCACTGCCGAGATCGTAAAAGACGTAAAGTTCATCGGCGGGTGAGGCTTCCGCCGCTTCCATGATTCGGTCGTACGTCGTCCCGATTTCACCGGTCTCTAAGCCTCCCACATAATGGATGGGGACTTGGGATACGATTTCTTGAAGTAAATCATGCAACCCTTCCGCCAGCTTTGCGCTGTGCGAGACAATCAGGATGCCTCTCATGAGTCCAGCACATCGAGTAAGGCTTTAAACAAATACCCGGTGGACATCGATCCTGGATCGATGTGGCCGATGGAACGGTCCCCTAAATATGCGGCCCGTCCTTTCGTGGCTTTTAAAGGTTTGGTGGCTTCCACCAATGCGTCCACATCATCCTTTGATGGGGCATGATCCGCAAATTGTTCCGTAAATGGAACCCAAACATCGACCATGGTTTTTTCGCCCACTTCAGCTTTACCGCGGCTCATCAGAGCATCTTTGCCCGCGTTTAAAAGCGCGAGGATTTGCGCGTAATCGAGCGTATCGTGATTGGCACTGGCTTTCGCAAAGGCTAAAAAGATTGATCCATAAAGGGGGCCCGATGCGCCGCCCACTTTAGAAAGTAAGGCCATCGCGATGGTTTTAAAGAGCGTGTTAAGGTCAGGGATTTCTTTGTCTGCGAGTGCGTCTTTTGCCGCATTCGCACCGCGGGCCATGTTAATCCCGTGGTCCCCATCCCCAATGGGGTTATCCAGTTCGGATAGATAGCTTTTTTGGGCGTTTAATTGCTCAAACCAGGCATCCATCCACTGGCGTGCGAGTCCTAAATCCATGCGCTTACCACGCAATCGTTTCAACGGGGGCATCAAGGGCATCGAGCCACCCTTTATCCGTCACTTTGAAGAATGTGAGGCTTAAGCCCGCCATTTCAATCGAGGTCATGTAATCGCCCACATAGCTGCGTTCAACGGTAATGCCTTGGTCTTTAAGCAACGCAAAGACATCATCGACAAAGACGTATTGTTCCATCAGTGGCGTGGCTCCCATGCCATTGACCATGACGACAATGTTGTCACCGCCCGAAAGTTTCAAATGGGCATTCAATTTGTCATAAAAGACTTTGGCGATGTCTTTGGAAGGCATCATTTTTGCTTTTTCAAATCCGGGTTCACCGTGAATCCCAATGCCGAGTTCGATTTCATCATCGGCCAATGTAAATCCTGGGGTGCCTTGTTCAGGAACCGTCGCTGGGGATAAAGCAAGCCCAATCGTAGCGAGGTTTGGATTGATCGCTTCAGCGATTTCTTTGAGGTCTTTTAAGGTGGCCCCGTGTTCCGCGTGATAGCCTAAAATTTTATGCATGAAGATGGTTCCAGCCACCCCGCGGCGACCGTCGGAATAGGTACTTTCCCCGCCGGAGACATCGTCTTTAGTGACGGTGTATTCCACGTCGATGCCATCGGCTTCCGCCATGTCTTTGGCCATTTCAAAATTGAGAACGTCGCCTGTGTAGTTTTTCACGACCATGAAGACCCCAGCGCCTTGATCGGCGGCTTTGATGGCTTCATAGACTTGATCGGGCGTCGGGGAGGTGAAGACGTCGCCAAAAATGGCCGCACTCAACATGCCTTTTCCAACATAGCCCGCATGGGTGGGCTCATGGCCCGATCCGCCCCCGGAGATAATGCCGACTTTCCCTTTGCCTTCGTAGTTACGTGCCATGACACGCGTTCCGTCCACGCGATGAACGAGGTCTTTATGGGCTTCCGCCATCCCATTCATCATTTGTTCGACCACATCACTGGCCGCATTGATAATTTTTTTCATGCAAATTCACTCCTTTTTTATTTTTTTAAAATAAAAACCCTGGGCCTTAATAAAAGACGCAATATGCGTTTTTTTAAGAACACCCAGGGGTCTCATTTCATAGGATTAAGTTAATTTCATTATAGCACCCTTCCCAAGGTTTACAAGCGTTTTCACCAAAACTTCACAAAGAAAAAGACCCCACGAAGAGGTCTCAGCGTTTTTGGTATTCACGGTGGCCATTCCGAATGGCACTTAAAACATACGTTGCTTGTTCGGGAGCACGGTCTTGATAGGCATAGTCATGCATTTTTTCCCGGGCCATAAACGCATTCATGGCCTGTTCATAGCCTTTCATGTCAAGCGCGTGACGCGATGTCAGGTGGGTTTGCCAAGCATCGGTGTCCATATAATTATCGTAGCCTTCCACAATATCCAAGGTGAAAAATTCTCCAATCGAACCCGACCCATACGAAAACATCCCAATGGTTTCACCGGACAGATCGTCCGCGTGGGTTAAGATTCCGATGAGGGCGAGATAAAGGGATCCATTATAGATGTTGCCGATGGTTTTGGAATAACTTTTCACACAGGTGAGCGCGTCATCGCTGATTGCAAATTCCTCTAAGATGCGGTTGGCTTTGTCGGCCATTTTCGCAAACGGCATGTGAAAACCCACATATTTATACGTGTGTTTCGGGAACGTTTCAATCAAGGCTTTATTATAACAATCGATGGAAAATTTACCGTCCACAATCGGTACGTCAGAGGTGTTGGGCCGGTAAAAATCCGGGACATCTTCGGTGTAAGGCACGCCCGAATTGACGCGAGCGATGCGGGGATTTTCAGCCACGATGATGGCAATGGCCCCGGCGCCTTGGGTGACTTCCCCGGCGGTTTCAAACCCATACCACGCGATGTCACTGCTGACGACGAGGGCTTTTTTCCCGGGATGACTTTTAACAAAATCGGTGGCGAGATGAAGCCCACTGGTGAGCGCGTAGCACGCTTGTTTCATCTCAATCGCGCGGACGGGATTGGGGATCTCTAAGAGGTGCTGGAGATAAATGGATGCGGCTTTGGAAAAATCCACCCCCGATTCGGTCGCAAACACAATCAAATCAATGGCGTCTTTATCGTCTAAGATGGGGGCTGCCGCCTCCGCGGCCATGGTGATGATGTCTTCATGCTCACCGAGGACGGCCATTTGCTCTTGGCCAATGCCTTTAATGTATTTATTGGGATCCACCCCGCGTGCTTCGGCGAGCGTGGTCATGTCCAGATACGTCCGTGGCGTGTAATAGTTGATGCGATCAATCCCTACCATATCCCTTAATTCCTTTCATAAATCGTGTGTGAACGGACCAACTCATGTTGGTTGGTCAGGGCGGCGAGTAACGAAAGTTCCCCCGCAAACACCACACCCCCCGCAATCAATGCGAGTTTTTCCGCGGCGTGATCCCCACTTAAACCCATCGCATCAAAGCGATCTTTGAACGGGCCTTTTCCGTGGCCCACCGTCCCCATGATGATGTTGGGGATGTTAACACTAAAGTATAAACCGTCATCATTTACTTCGGCGTGGGTAATGCCTTGAGACCCTTCCACAATGTTGGCCGCATCTTGACCGGTGGCGAGATAAAAGCCCAGTAACATGTTGGCGTAATGCGCATTGGCACTCATTAAAGAGCCCGCCACGAGGGAGCCAATCAAGTTTTTCTTTTGATGAAGCGCGACGATTTTTTCGGGCGTGGTTTTCAGTGTGGTTTCCACGACATTTCGGGGAATCGTGGCTTCCACAATGACATGCTTGCCGCGGCCTAAAATGCGGTTCACGGCACTCACTTTTTTGTCCGTGCAATAATTCCCTGAAAGCGAGACGTATTGAATGTTGGGGAACGCTTCTAACAGCGCCCCTGCAATATGATCCACCGCAAACGTCGTCATGTTATGCCCGGCGGCGAGGCCGGTTTCGAAGAAGAAGCGTAAATACATCAGATGGCCCACATACGTGGGATCAATGCGTTTTAAGACGGTGTGTTTGGAATGCGGCGTCACGTACTTTTTTTGGAACGCTTCGATGTGCGACGTGGCGTATTCGGCCACCGCCAAACTCTCGGTCACCGACGTGGTTTCAATGAGTAATGAGCGGGTCATCCCGTCACTGATCAAGGTCGCGGTGAGCCCCCCAATTTCACGGCTGACTTTGGCGCCCCGTCCCACCGAGGGAAAAAGCGTGGTTTCATAGGTCGCTAACGGGACTTCAAGGGATTGATCGGACGCTTGAAAGGTCCGTCCATTGAAATGTTTAAACGTTAAGGGGCCGACCCATTGGGTCGGGATATGCGTTTTTATCTCTTTTTTCATGCGGACTCACTTTGTAAAAATAAAGTTAATAAACCTTTTTAAGCATACCAAAAAAAAGACGTTTTAACCAAATAAAAAGCCCTTTTTTTAGGGCTTTTTGGGTGAATTAAGATTCAGTTTTTACCGCTTGATCGGCGGGGCCATACAGTAAGATTCCGATGCCTAAAATGATCAGCACGATGACCGCAAAATAGACAAACATTAAGGGCGCGGATGTGAAGGCCCCATAAATGAGATAAAGCGCCGCCAAAATGGCCAAGACCGGAACACCGTAACGTTTCCAGGTGGGAAGCTCATCAAAGTTTTTGAAGATATCGACATAGACCAAAATGTAGGCGATGTATAAAAAGACGATCGACAACACGGACGTATCGATGAATCCGCCCCACCATCCTTGGAAGTTGCCATACCATAACCCGAGCCATAAAACGCCGACGGCAAAGCTTAACAGTCCGCCTTTTAGCGGGGCATCCGCTTTCGTCAGTTCGGTGAACTGATCGGGGCGTGGCCCCACCCCTCGTACGGCGATTTGATACATCCCGCGGACGGCCCCCATGTTGACCCCGTTTAAGGTGCCCAACACCGAAATTAAAATCATCACAGAAACCAAATTCCCAAAGAAGACCCCAAAGAGTCTTTCGGCCGCGATGATGGACGTATCCAAACTCCCGGCATTGACAATGGCTTCATTGTTGGAAACCACGCCCGAAAGCCCGATGAAAAAGAGCACATAAATGGCCACAATGAATGCCGACCCTAAAATCAAGGCGCGCGGAAGATTTTTCTTTGCATCTTTCAGTTCTTGCGTGATCGATAAGGCTAAAATCCAGCCATCATACGCAAACGCGGTGACGGCCACGGCGGCGGCTAAGCCTGCGCCCGTCCCGGCGGTGACGTTGGTGGCCCGTTCACTGATGGCGGTCAGGGTATTGCCGTTAAAGAGGCCCGCAATGAGTCCCACCACGGCAATCAGCGCCAGCGGAATGAGTTTGACAACCATCGCGCTGACTTGAAATTTACCGGCAATTTTCGGCGACACTAAATTCAGGACATAGACCCCTGTAAAATAAAATGCGGTAAGAGGCCATACGGCATTCTCAAGCCCCAACAATGTGTTCGTCACATCGCCGGCGAGCCACGCGAGAATCCCCACTAAGACGGGGTAATACACAAATTGCATAAACCACCCGACTAAGTACGCAAGTTTAGGGCCAAACATATCATCGACGTAATCGATGATACCGGATGATTTGGTTTTCTTGAGCGCAACGATGCTGAATGCATACGCGCTGATGATAATGATGAGCCCACCAATGAGCCAGGCCAAAATGGCGATCGGTAAATCACCACCTGAAGCATTCAAGACATCGCCGGCACTTTTAAACACACCCGAGCCAATGACAATGCCCACGACCATGGCGCTGGCCGTAAAAAATCCATATTTCTTTGAGGGGATATCCATGAAGTTCTTCCTTTCGGTGAATCTTGAAAATAAAAAAGCGGAGGCTCGTTAGGCCTCCGCATCACGCGTTAAATGTGAGTGGGGATGACCTGACAAGCCAATGCAAAATGAAGCTTGCCAGGAAGGCAAACTTTAGGGGGTCATGTACCAAAAATGCATTTGCATCGTGTGCTTTTTCATGTCCAACTCCACACAGTTTTTGTGTCAGTCTAACACCCCCGCGAAAACATTGCAACAGTTATTTGAAAAGTTTTCAAAAAAGTGGGGATATTCCCATAGTCTCTCAGCCCACTGGGGGTGACACTCGTGCTAAACTATACGTGGAGGTAATACTATGTATTTGTTTATTTTCTTAGCATTTTTAGCCTTGACCATCGTCAATATTATTATGATTGGCCGCAGCCAATCCAACACGCAAGAAGAAGTGGTTGTGAACGATGAAGGGTTTGTCCAAGTGAAGCAACTGGCCAACCTATCGTTGTCTCCACTTTCGGCGATCCTTCTGGCTGTGAATTTCATCTTGTTTGCCTTATTGGCCAATTACATCATTTTAAACCGTCTCAACTTACGATACTTATCTTTTGTGCTCATCATCCTCGTGGTGTTTGGGGTGCTGCTTTACCTGTTACGGGAAGGCTTTAAAGACCGCTTGCCGATCTCCGATCGCTGGTTTGTCCTACTCGGCATCCTCGGGGGAATTCTTACTCTTGCTTACACCATTTTTGGGGGCCGCACGTACTTTCATGCGGAAGCCTACGCGGCCCTGGTGACCCCGGCATCCAACACCTTTTCGGCGGAAGTGGATACCATCGATGCCGACACACTGCCGGTCGTCGATAAAGCCTACGGGGAGCGCCTTGGGGTTTTAAAACTCGGGGAATTCCCAGGCCTGGGGAGTGAATTCCAAGTGGGATCATACAGCGACATCTTATATCAAGGTGAACAACACTTGGTGGCCCCACTCGAATACCGGGATATTTTTAAATGGATCAATAACCGAGATGTGGGGACGGCGGGGTACATTCTTATCAATAAAGTGACCGAAGAAACCCAACTGATCAACCTCACCAATCAAAACGGCACGGGCCTCAAATATGTGGAAAGTGCTTATTTCTCGCAAGACCTCTTAAGACACGTGTATTACAATGGCACCACCAAATACGAACGGATTGCCGTGCATTTTGAAATCGACGAAGACCGGCATCCCTATTTTGTGGTCCAACTTGCGCTGCCCACCATTTTTGTGAACGGCGGGAGAGACGTCGTCGCCATTGCCCTCGTGGATGCGGTGACCGGGGAGACCAACGTCTACGATGTCAACGAGGTGCCCGCCTTTGTGGACAATGTCTATGATGATAATCTCGTCTTAGAACAACTCAATTATTACGGCACCTTAAGAGAAGGCTTCCTTAACTCCATCTTTAACCAAGTGGGCGTCTTAAGACCCTCCCCCGGACGAAGAACCGTCATCAACGGCGGTGAACTCTATCATTTCACTGGCATGACCAGTGCGGGGGGCGATGAATCCACCGTCGGGTTTGCCTACGTCAACATGCGCACCAAAGAATCGACGCTGTATTCATTCCCTGGCGCCACCGAAGTGGCGGCCATGAATAAAACCTTGACGCTCATTCCGCAAAACAACATTTCCGCATCCTTCCCGGTTCCGGTCTCGATCGCCGATGAAGCGACCTATTACATCCTCATCAAAGGCCAAGACGGGCGCATCATCCGGCACGTTTTCATGAATGCAAGAGATCTTCAAGTCTCTGGCATCGCCGAAACGCAAACGGGGGCTTACAACGATTACTTGCTCAACATTGATTCTGTGGCCAACCAAGAACGCTCCACCGTCTCTGGTGAGATCCTTGATCTGGATTCTTATGTGTTAGAAGGCAACACGGTCTATTGGATCACGTTAGAAGACGGGGCCTATGCGGTCAACGTCTCGAATGTCAATACCGATGTCTTAAGAATCATCGTTGGACTCGAAGTCGGCGACACGGTCTCGTTAGAACTGGCCGGCAACAACATCGTAAACATCAATCCTTAACCCATAAAAAAAGCGCATATCTATGCGCTTTTTCTTGATTCTGCGAAGGCTTTATGCTCGGCGATGAATGCCACCACACGTTCACGAATCAAATCTCTGATTTCTCGGGTTCTTTCCATGATCGCCTCATCGTCGCCTTGAATGCTGGAAGGATCTTCTAAGTTCCAGTTTTCATTGATCAAAGTCTTAGGGAAAATCGGGCAGCGTTCCCCGTTGATTTGGTCACACACTTTGATGACGGCTTGATAGATGCGTCCTTCCTTGTGATAATCAAACACATCGTTGGTTTCATTCTTGGAGATGTCATAGCCTACTTCCCGCATGGCCCGCACGACATAAGGGTTAAGTGTGCCAGCTTCAAGCCCTGCACTTTCGGCTTCAAACAGCCCTTCACCGAGGTCATTCAAAAAGGTTTCGGCCATTTGGGAGCGCGCCGAATTGTGAACACAGACAAAGAGAACTTTAATCATTGGAACCTCCTCACATTTTACGGTATAATTATAATAAGAAAACCTAAAAAAAATGGCTTGCTGACGCAGCCTTAACATTCTTTAACAAAGGAGATCTTTATGGCTCAAACATTTGTCTTTTTCAAACCCGACGCCTTAAAGCGCAAGCTGAAAGGCAACATTTTGCAAATCATCGAAGAAGCGGGCTTTACCGTGGAAGACACGAAAGCCGTCAACGTCACCAAAGAACGCATCCTCACCCATTACGATGAGGTCATTCACCGCTTGAAATCCCATGATTTCGTTAACTCTATTTTAGAAGAGTTTGTGGGTGAAACCGTCGAATGCATGGTGCTAAGCCACGAAGGGGAAGCGATTCACCGCATGCGCGAACTTTTAGGGGCCACCAATCCTGCCCTCGCCGGCGCCAACACCATTCGCGGGCGTTATGGCAATGACTCCTATGAAAAAGCCAACGAAGAAGGCCGGATGATTCAAAACCTCATGCACGCGTCCGATGCGGAAGACACGTTCCAAAGAGAACGCGCCCTGTGGTTCGAAGATCAAGGCATTCAAGACACCTTTGAATATGATTTTTAAATGAAATCGTTCCGTCAAGAGCTCTGGATTCATACCCCCACGCGACGCGCATTTAAAAACATCACCCCCGAAGTCCGAGAAGCCCTTGTAAAAAGCGGCATCCAAGACGGATTGGTCTTAGTCAATGCCATGCATATTTCGGCGAGTGTGTTTATCAACGACGATGAATCCGGACTGCATCAAGATTTCGAAGTGTTTTTGGAAAAGTTAGCGCCTGAACACCCCCACCATCAATACGCCCATAATGGCTATGAAGATAACGCCGATGCGCATTTAAAACGGCAAATTATGGGGCGCGAAGTGGTGGTTGCCGTGACCAAAGGAAAGCTTGATTTTGGTCCTTGGGAACAAATTTTTTACGGTGAATTTGATGGCATGCGCGATAAACGCGTCCTCATCAAAATCATCGGGGATTAGACCTCAACTTGAGGTCTATTTTTTTTATGCGAATGTGTGGGGTGTTGACAAATTAATGTAAGCGTTATACAATGTAGACAGTTCAAGTTTGGGAACGTTCCCAAAGAAGGATTAGGGATGACAAAAAAAGTGACCATTCTCGATTTGGCGGATAAGTCCGGTGTATCCAAATCGACCATATCACGGTATTTACAGGGGATTTCAACCAGTCCTGACAAAGAAGCGAAAATTGAACAAGCCATCAAAGAACTCAATTATGTCCGGAACTCTTTTGCCCGCCATTTAAGGAATCAAGAGCCAAACTTAATCGGCGTCTTGGTGCCAGATCTTGATAACCCTTTCTTTTTAAAGATCATTAAAAAGTTGGATGAGCTGGCGGAAGCCGAAGGCTACAGTTTAATTGTTAAGACCACGCGATCCGACTTGGAGATTGAAAAAAAAGCACTTCAGTTTATTCAAGGCTACCTCATTCACCGCATCATCATCTGCCGGTCTGAAATGGAAGAAGCGGACGTTCAAGAACACTCTCAGTCTCATAATTTTGTCTCCATTGACCGACCGTATGAAACCATTCACTCCGTTGTTTCAGATAACTACCAAAACGGGTATTTGATGGCCAGTCATTTGGCGGAAATAGAACCCGGCAATCTCATGTTCTTTGCCCGTAAGCGAGAAAACGTATCCGTCCTTGAACGGATTCAAGGATTCAAGGACCGCTTGGAAGAGTTAGGTCGCAAACCTTATGAATACCGTTATGGATCCAAATATTCCGTCGATTTAACTCGACTCACCGAATACGTTTCTACCCACAACATTCGGGGAATTATTTCCAGAAATGATAACGATGCGTTAAAGATTATGACTTACTTAAATGATTTATCCAGCCAAGGTCAAATTGGCAAAATCCGGATGGCTGGTTTTGATAACATCGATCTATCATCCAGAATTGTTCCCAGACTCACCACCATCGACCAACAAATCAACAGCATGTGTGAATGCGCTTTTGAATGCGTCATGGACGATGATAAACCCATCCAAAATGTGATTCAAGCGGGCGAACTGATCATCCGTGAAAGCACCGCTTAGGAGGCCTCATGAAGATTGGAGTCATTGGCAGCATCAATGTCGATTTAGTCTATCAATTAAACAGTCCACTGCAACTCGGTGAAACCCGGTTTGCCGACACCTACGAAGTATTAGATGGCGGGAAAGGGGCCAATCAAGCCGTATTACTCAAAGCCCTTCATGATTCCACCGTATTCTTAGGGGCCATTGGGCCTGATGCCATGGGCGCAAAGGCGAAAAAAAGTTTAGAACAAAAAGCGCTGGTGAGTGATGTATTGACGCATGATGATCCCACGGGCCTCGCGGTGATACAACTCACAAAAGGTGAAAATCAAATCGTGGTATTTCCTGGGGCCAATCTCACGATCACTCCAAACGATGTGGATCATTTCTTTGAAACCCACCCTGACTTAGATTTTCTTGTGACACAACTCGAAACCAACCATGACGGGATCACATACGCGTTAAAAACGGCGCATCAAAAAGGGATCAAGACGGTGTTAAACCCTGCGCCTGCGCCCGAGACGTTTGATTTAGAACTTATCCCGTCCATTGATTATTTGATTCCGAATGAGCATGAAATTTTGGCCATTTTTGGGAACGTTCCAATCGAGACCGTTCTCACCCAATATCCTGAAAAAGTGATTGTCACTTTGGGCAAAGATGGCGTGAAATATGCAAGTGAAGAAACCATTATTCATGTGCCGGCTCAAACCATCGATGTGATTGACACCACCGGAGCGGGTGATTCCTTCATCGCGGGATTTGTCAGTGCACTGGCTCAACAAAAACCCCTCAAAGCCGCCGTGGAAAAAGGCATCGTCGTTGCCAGTTTGACGTGTCAAAGAATGGGTGCGCAAGGGGCATATGCTGAATTAAAAGGAGAATCCGTATGAAAAAGCATGGCATTTTAAACAGTGACATTGCCAGTGTGCTCAGTTACTTAGGGCATAAAGATCAAATCCTCATTGCCGATGCGGGGCTGCCGGTGCCGGACCATGTTTTACGCATTGATTTGGCCGTTAAGCCCGGCTTGCCATCATTCATCGATGTCTTAGATGCGGTCTTGGATGATATGTATGTGGAAGCTTACATCATCGCCGAAGAAATTCATTCCCACAATCCTTCGATGGCGAAAGCCATCGATCAAAGACTATCTACCCGGGACAAAAAAGAAGTCTCACATGAGTCATTCAAAGAACTCTCACACGATGTCAAAGCGGTGATTCGGACCGGTGAAGTCAGTCCTTACGCCAATGTCATCTTGCAGTCCAATGTGTTCTTTGCTGAAGGAGCCGAGTGATGCATTTAAAGATGCAAAGCATCGATAAATTCTTTGGGCCGGTTCAGGTGTTAACGAACGTTGATTTCGAAGTAAAACCCAATGAGTTTCACGCCTTAATTGGTGAAAATGGGGCCGGCAAATCCACGCTGGTCAAAATCTTGACGGGCATTGAACATCAAACGTCCGGGGATGTCTTTATTGATGATGCCCCGGTGCATTTTAAAAATGTCTTAGAAGCTGAAAAAATGGGCATCAGTATTGTCAATCAAGAACTCAATTTATTCCCAGAGATGACCGTGCTTGAGAATTTGTTTATCTGCAAAGAACCTGTTAAAGGGCTTTTCATCGATGCCGATGAAGAGCGTCGTCGTGCGGCTGAAGTATTTAAGCGTCTCGGCATCAATGTCAACCTCGATGTCCCTGTTAAGACTTATTCGGTGGGCATTCAACAGTTGATTGAAATTGCAAAATCACTCCTCGAAGAAGCTAAACTCATCATTTTGGATGAACCCACATCCGCCCTGACCAACAAAGAAATATCCCAACTTTTTGACGTCCTTAAAGTCTTAAAAAAAGAAGGTAAATCCATCGTCTACATTTCGCATCGTCTGCCAGAGATCTTTGAACTCTGCGATTCGATCAGCATTTTAAGAGATGGGGCGCTGGTGGTCCGCGAAGACATCGCGAAAATGAACTTTGAGTCGGTGATTAAAAACATGGTGGGGTATGAACTGGGGAATTTATTTCCCGATAAACCCACAGTCAAGCCTGGCGTGTGTCTGATGGAAGCGAAATCTCTCGCCCGGGCGGGAGAGTTTAATGACATCAGTTTCAAACTTCATGCCGGTGAAATCATTGGGTTTGCAGGCCTTATTGGGGCCGGCCGGACCGAATTGATGAACGCTTTGTTTGGGGTCACTCGGTTTGATTCAGGGCATTTAGAGATCGACGGAAACCCTGTGGAGATTAAGTCGGTGGCTCAGGCCAAAAAATTGGGCCTAGGCTACGTCACTGAAAACCGTAAAGAAGAAGGGCTTTTCTTGGATGAATCAATCACCAATAATGTCCTTTACAACAACTTAAAAGCGCTCAGTCAGTATGGCTTTGTCGACGATAAAAAAACGGAATCATTTGTCGATACTTACACGCAAGAAGTCCAAGTGAAGTCGCATTCCAATGCGCAACAGATTCATCAGCTTTCCGGCGGGAATCAACAAAAAGTGGTGCTCGCGAAATGGCTTGCCACGCATCCTAAAATCCTAATCTTGGATGAACCGACCCGGGGCATTGATGTGAAATCTAAAAAGCAAATTTACGACCTAATCTTTAAACTTAAAGCCCAAAATTATGGGGTCATTCTTGTCTCCAGTGAACTTGTGGAACTCTTAGGGGTGGCCGATCGTATTTATGTCTTACGCGAAGGCCAACTGATGAAAGAAATGGCCAACCAAAACATCAAAGATGAAGACATCATGGTCCACATGATGGGAGGTAACACGTATGCAAGAGGTTAAAACCCCCTCATTCCAAGAAAAAGCATTGGAATTTGTGAAACAAAACATTCCCCTCATCGGCTTGATCATGTTGATCATCGTGATGGGCATCTTATCTCCGGCATTCTTAAGCTCCTTTAACATTTTGTCGGTGATGCGACAAGCCTCCATCAATGGCCTCATTGCCTTTGGGATGACGATTGTCATTATCTCCGGTGGTATTGACCTTTCCGTCGGAAGTTCACTGGCATTTTCCGGGATGGTGGCGGCGTTATTGATGCAAGCGGGCATCCCGTCGAGCATCGCCATTTTAGGGGCCCTCACCGCAGGGGCTCTGGTGGGCATGCTGATTGGGTTATTGATTTCAAAAGGAAAGCTTCCCCCATTCATTGCCACATTGGGTGGAATGATTTCCCTGCGGGGGATGACCCTGATCTTATCCAACGGCGTCCCCATATCCCGCTTCGGAGATGAAGGCCTCATCGCCTGGATCGGCCGTGGGTACGTGTGGTTTATTCCAGCACCCGTGGTCATCTTATTCGTGATGTTCGCCGTCTTCAGTGTCATCTTGAAAAAAACCGTCTTTGGAAAACACGTCTATGCCATCGGGGGCAACGAAAAAGGCGCCTTACTCTCCGGCATTAATGTGGAACGAAATAAAATATTCATCTATATGATCTCAGGCTTTATGAGTGCCCTCGCGGCGGTCATCTTAACCAGTCGCGTCAACTCCGCAGTCCCAACGGCCGGAGAAATGTATGAACTGTATGCGATTGCGGCCGTCGTCATTGGCGGGGCCTCGTTATCAGGCGGAAAAGGAAGAGCCAGTGGCACAATCATCGGCGCTTTCATCATCGCCATCATCAACAACGGACTTAATTTACTCGGCGTCTCGGCGTACATCCAACAGCTCGTGACGGGACTGATCATCATCATTGCCGTCATTGCCGACCGCAAAAAATAAGGCATCAAGGTTATGACTCTCAACGCTCAATTAGGTGGCGACCTTAAACGCGAAGGAGGATCTCTTTATGAGAAAATTACTAGCAGCATTATTGGCGGTATTTGCCGTCGTCACATTGGCCGCGTGCGGGGGCGGAACTCCCACCATTGGCTTCGCAGCGTCCACATTCACCAACCCATTCTTCAATGACATTGAAGAAGGTATCTTAGAAGCGTTAGAAGGTACGGATTATGAACTCGTGTCTTTAGGCGCGGACAATGATGCCGCCACTCAAGCAGGACAAATTGAAGATTTGATTGCGCAAGGCGTGGATCTTATCCTCTTAAATCCTGTGGATTCAACCACCGTCGGAACCCAAATTCAATTGGCGAACGATGAGGGTATTCCGGTCATTACCGTGGACCGTTCCGCCGATTCTGGCGAAGTCGTGTCCCACGTGGCATCGGATAACGTCTTAGGGGGCGAAATGGCCGCCGAACATCTTCAAGACATTTGTGGGGGAGACTATCCTGTATTAGAACTCACCGGTCAAGCCGGCGCATCCGCTGCGATTGACCGCAGTGCCGGGTTCCAATCGGTCTTTGGCGCCAGCAACATCGATCAAACCGCGACGGCCAGTTGGTCAAGATCTGAAGGTCAAACTGTGACGGAAGACTTCTTAGCCGCTCAAGGAAACCCGGAAGCTGTTTGTATCTTTGGGGCCAACGATGAAATGGCACTCGGTGCCGTTCAAGCCATCTTAGCCAACAGCGTCACCGATTTATCGATGTCGGCTGTGATTGGGTTTGATGCCATTCCCGATGCATTACAATCAATCCGTGACGGTGAATTATCCGCCACCGTTCAACAACAACCCGTTGAAATTGGTCGTTTAGCGGCTCAAGCAGCACTCGACTACTTAGCGGGAGAATCCGTGGAAGCCAACATCCCTGTCCCACTGGCACTCATCACTGAATAAAACGTAGACGAATTAACGTTTTGTTAACGATTTAGGCTCAATACATGCCCATCCAAGGAGGAAGGTATGATGACATTTTCGACATCCATGATGGTGGCGAACCCTTTCCGTTTAGAATCGGACATCCAAACCATCGATACGCATACCGATATGTATCATATTGACATCATGGATGGGCACTATGTGCCTAACATCGCTCAATCTTTAGACTTTGTGAGTCAACTCAAGCCTTATTCCACCAAACCCATCGAGGTGCATTTGATGGTGGAAAAGGCAGAAAAATACATCGATCAATTCATAGAATCGGGCGTTCATACGCTGGTATTCCACCCGGAAACGCTTGAATCTCCGATTTCTGACGTTCGCGCAAAGTGCGCCCGACACGGTGTGCGCTTTGGCCTGGCCATCAATCCCGATCAATCCATCGAGGCTATCAAGCCCCATCTTTCTCACTTGGATGTGGTCACAGTGATGATGGTGTATCCCGGGTTTGCCGGTCAAGCCATGGTCGAAGACGCATTAAGTACCATTGAAGCTGTGGCGGAATATAAACGCTCGCACCGCGCCCCTTATACCATCGAAATTGATGGATCCAATAATTTTGACACATTCAAGCACTATGTCCGTGCAGGGGCCGAGCGCCTCATTCTTGGCAGTGGCCTTTTTAAGTATGAGAATTTAGAAGCAGGCTACACCGCCATCAAGTCACACGTCGAAGCGCTCATCCGATGATTTGTGGCATCGATATTGGGGGCACATTCACCCGCATTGGGGCCGTGGATGAAACCTTCACGGTGCATGATTTACAGCGGGTCAAAACCTCTGAAATTGCCGATGATTTTTCTGCCTTTTTAAAGGCATATGTAAAGACACATCCATCCATTCACCGCATCGTCATGGGATTTCCTGGTGTGGTGAACCCCCAGACCCACGCCATCGTAAAAATTCCCAATCAGCCGGCGCTTGAACGACTCGACATCCAAGCGCTTGGGCGCGCTTTAAATCTTCCTATAGATATCGACAAAGATACCTATCATTTATTCCGGTACGATCAGCGCAAAGGGGATCTCCTTAATCACCTAAATCTATTGGGATTTTATCTCGGCACCGGTCTGGGGCATGTGATGTATCTGAATGGCCAGATTCATTACGGCGATGATTTTGCGGCCGCTGAACTCGGCCATCAAGCATTAAAACACGGCGAGAAACCCTGCCCGTGTGGGCTTAAAGGATGTTTTGAAACGGTGGTTTCGGGCCATTATTTGGCCCATTTGCATGAAACCTATTTTAAGACGGTTCCCTTTGATGATTTGTTTCGTCAAACCGTGGATTCGGACCACCGTGATGTGATCGATACATTTGTGGATGATTTCGCATTCATCATCGCATCTCAAATGCATATTTTGGACGTGAGACATATAATCATAGGGGGAGGCATTCCGGTCATGAAAGACTTTCCGAAAGTGCAGCTCGTCGACCGCATTCATGTCCACCTCAGAAAATCTCATCTCATCCCTGCGAACATTTACTTCAGTGAAAACCCGACCGAACAAGGGGTCATCGGGGCCGCCATCGCAGGCTACGAAAAGGAGTAAACTTATATGACGTATTCCATCGGGTGTGATCACACCGCTGTGGCTTTAAAAGAAACCGTCAAAGCCCATTTAGAATCGCGGGGTGTCACCGTGATTGATCACGGGACGCATTCCAGCGAACGCACCGATTATCCACTATTTGCGAAAGACGTGGCCACATCCATCCAGTCGGGCCAAGCCGAACGGGGCATCTTAATTTGTGGCACCGGCATCGGCATGAGCATCGCCGCCAATAAATTTGACGGCATCCGCGCCGCCGCGGTCTCTGAGCCATTCTCAGCCCAGGCTTCCAGAGAACATAACGACGCCAATGTTTTATGTTTTGGGGCGCGTGTGGTGGGACCCAGTTTGGCCAACATGATTGTCGATGCTTTCTTAGACGCTTCGTATGAAGGCGGGCGCCACCAAAAACGCGTCGATCTCATCCAATCTTATGAATAAAAAAAGCCTTGAACGGCATGTTCAAGGCTTATTTTTTTTAGTGTTCTAAGCTGGTGGTGGCGATGATGTCCACCCC
>CAJXNT010000014.1 GCA_913057225.1 uncultured Mycoplasmatota bacterium | reverse complement strand
TTGGAGGTCCCGATCGGATTCGAACCGACGATGGCGGAGTTGCAGTCCGCTGCCTTAGCCACTTGGCTACGGGACCCAATTAAAAAAGCTTTTCAATTCTATCACAGCTTTTTTGGCATCGCAAACCTAGGCTTCGATTCCTACGCTTTTCTCGAGGCGTTTTAAAATCAGTTTTTGGATGAAGACAAAAATCACCACTACCCCCACACCAATGAGGGCCAGCCATAAAATAATGTCGCCAGAGCCGCCTAAAAAGACGACGGCATAACTGGTCATAAAAAAGCGAACACCGCGAGAAAAAAAGATGGCGGCCACGTAGATGGGAAGTTTCATCCGGGCGATGGCGGCCACAAAGATAATGATAAAGAAGGGCAGCGGCGTCATCGCAAAAATAAAGATGGCCCAGACCCCATACCGGTCAAAAATCTTTTTCGCGTTTTCTTGGTTCTTTTTTGATACCACCCGGTTGTAAAACTTGTTGTCTTCTTTCGCTAAGAAGAAATAGACAATGATGCCGCCAATGGTATTGGCAATGATCAGGTTTAAGGTGATGAACACCCAACGTGCAGGATCGGCGAGTAAGAGCGGAAATAAAATGACCTCAACGCCCGCCAGCGGCGTGATGGTCTCGATGACAGAATAGATGAACAACCCGATTTCTCCGTTGTTGAGGAAAAATTCAAAAATCGGAACAAATATTTCCGATAAGAACTCTCCGACGCCCTTGGTGGACGCTGTTAATAGGGGCCAAAACGGCATTTTCAAACGGGTCACTCCCATCCCAAACATCGCATAAAATCCAATCCATATTATAGCATAAAAAAGCAAGTTTTAACGCGTCACTTATGGCTCAATCATCCCATAAAAAAAGCCCTCTAATCAGGGCAATCATGAATGGTCGGGAAGACAGGATTTGAACCTGCGACCTCCTGCTCCCAAAGCAGGCGCTCTACCAAGCTAAGCTACTTCCCGTATGGTGGCGTGCCCAAGAGGATTCGAACCCCCAACCTCTTGATCCGTAGTCAAGCGCTCTGTCCAGTTGAGCTATGGGCACATTATTGACAGCGAATAAGATTATAGCACGACCCAGTGCGCTTTCGCAAGGTGCGATTGCGCTTTATTTTTGGTTTTGGATACGCCCATTGGCCGCCCGTTTCAAGGGTGCTACAATAAAGGCATAGGAGAGAGTGATGGCTTGGATTGAAAGTTTGATGACCCCCATCCTCACGGGACTGGTTCTGCTTTGGGTCATTTTAGGTGGTAAACACCTCCATAAACATGAACACTTCTTTTATTTAATCTTTGGGTTACTCGGCGTGAGTTTAACGATGTTCGCGGTGTTTTTTCAACTGGATATCATACCGCGGCCCGACAATCTTTTATACCCCATTTTATTTCAAGGACACCTCGCACTCGCCTTTTATCTCTTGGTGATGTTTGCGGGGGCGTTTAAGCACAAGTCAAAGGCGAAAATCACGCTGCTTAGAGTCCGTAGAGAACTCGCCGTCATTGGGTTTTTTATGGTCATGCCGCACGCCACCTTGCTCATCATTGATGCGTTATCCGCGCTCAATCCAACGGGCACCATTGCCGTATTCTTGATGGTGCCACTGGTTATTACCTCATTTCCCATTATCCGGCGGAAGTTCAGCCGAGATGGCTGGCTCGGTTTTCACAAGTGGGCCTACATCACCTATGGACTCATCTTTGTTCACTTAGTGACGATTACGGTCATCGCACAAACACCTCCAAACAATGCGTATGAAGAATTATGGTGGTTGCGATTACTCATTTACACAAGCATCTTTGTGGTCTACCTCGTGCTTAAATTTAGAAACAATGCTCTTCCAAAACTCAAAACTAAAATCTTCATGAAAGCTTAACGGAGGTTTTTATTTAGCTCAATAATAATTGGATTCATTTAATAAGGCCGAGGATGAGATAAATAACATCTTTAAACAATGGTTGTCTATAGCGTTTTTTAGGCATGTGCAGGTTTTCGTATTTTAGAGTGTAAGGCTTTACATTTTTTCGATTGACTTTATGATTAAAGGTATAACAAAGGAGGGATTTATGTATGAAGTCTAAAGCTGCTGTAACATCCCAATCTGGAACTCCGTTCAAGATTGAAGAAATCGAAGTCTCTGAACCAAAAGTAAATGAAGTTCTGATTCAAATCGTTGCTTCTGGGGTATGCCATACAGATGCGGTCGCACGTGATGCTGAGGGATTAACCCCATTACCCGCTGTATTAGGTCATGAAGGTTCTGGAATCGTGGCTAAAGTAGGTCCGGGTGTGACGTCAGTTTCCGAAGGCGATCACGTCGTTTTGTCATATAGTTTCTGTGGAACATGCACCAATTGCCGCTTGGGTAAACCAGCATATTGCGATAACATGATGGCCCTTAACTTTGGGGGAATCATGCTGGATGGAACTAAACGTTTAAGTAAGGATGGCGAAGAACTATCAACATTCTTTGGCCAATCGTCTTTCAGTATGTATGCGGTGGCACATGAGAACAATGTTGTCAAAGTGGATAAGGATGTTGATTTAAGTTTACTCGGTCCTCTCGGCTGTGGGATTCAAACAGGGAGTGGAACCGTTTTAAATAAACTACAACCTAAATTTGATGAAAGTTTAGTAGTCTTTGGGGTTGGTGCTGTGGGATCGAGTGCATTAATGGCGGCTAAAATAGTTGGGGCTTACCCTCTCATTGCGGTTGATCTCCACGATAGCCGTTTAGAATTAGCCAAAGAACTTGGTGCATCTCATGTCATTAATGCTGGAAAAGAAGATGTCGTGGCACGCATTCATGAAATTACTGGCGGTGGCGCGAATTATGCGGTTGAGACAACGAGTGTTCCAGCCGTGGCCATTCAATCCATTCATGCGTTAAGAGCTCAAGGTGTGAGTGCTATCGTAGGTGTTACTCCAGAAACTAACATAAATATTTTTCAAGATCTCCTCGCTCAAGGTAAATCTATTGTGGGTGTGATTGAGGGTGATTCTGTGCCCCACGTCTTTATTCCGCAATTAATTGATTATTACAAACAAGGGAAATTCCCATTCGATAAATTAGTGAAGTTTTATGAATTCGATGCCATTAACGAGGCTTTCGATGATTCGGCAAAAGGGACCACTGTGAAGCCTATTTTGAGAATGAATCATTAACCTTCATTGAGAAACAATGTTTTTAATTATAATCAAGACTTAAAAAAAGACTCAGTCTAATTTTTAAACTGAGTCTTTTTTTTGATTTTAGATTACTGATCGCCGAGTTAATAAATTTCATTGTTGAATAACTTCGATAGGGTGATGCGATAATCGATAAAGTCATAATCATTGCATGATTCACCTTGACTAAATGTATTGTTTGCAAGCCATTCCTCAATAATAGCAGCGGTGATGTGAGTGAATCCTTGATTTGATCCGCCTCAGGATTGGTAGAACCGAGTGTTCCGCCCTTTCCTGCTTAACCCAGCGAAATGGCGACCCGAGCACTGTTGATTGAGTAAACAGAAATCATCGAGTTTCACGAAAATTACGTCGGTGTGGATGCATAGGATTCATCATCACAGGCTTTGATTTGAATGGTCAATCCACTGTACGCTAATAACACACCAAATCCATCAATTGGGGTTCCGTAATCCATGGCGATTGTTCCCGATGGATTACTAAAGGTGACCGTATCAATGGTCAGATTTGAGATATCCACATCTTTATAGCCATTGTTTAAGGAATAGCTTCCTGTGAGCAACAATTTTTCAATGTGATGACTTTTGCTAATGTCTCAATCATTCATGAATATCTAATCCACTAAGGTAACGCTGTGATTGAAAGTTTCCACGCTCTTTTATAATAAAGAAACTTTTTAGAATAGTGATATCACATCCCTTAAAACTTATATAAATATCGTTCATGAGTGGATGACATATTACAATACTGATCGCACAAGGCTAAAGAAATAGCAGACAGCTTTTTTTAACTGTCTACTTTTAGGGGTTCATTTCATACTCAAGGAGATTTTTTTATGAGATGGGTCAAAATATCTGGCAAGCGTTGATGCCAACTGACTTCGTTGTGTTTTCCCCCTGAAATGATGGTTTCAACCCATTGATTCGGCTTTAAGTGTTGGGTGAGGGCTTTCTTGATGGTCGCATGGGCATGGAGATACCCGGATTGATCGGAGAGGCCTTCTTCTTGATCGCCCACATCCAGATAGACAAATTCCGGAAGGCGTTTGAATGATTGCTTGAAATAGTTTTGAAACGCTTTAAGAGAAACATAATACGCCCCCGATACGGATGCAATCCGCGGGAAAATATCGGGATATTCAAACCCCGCATATAAAGAAATGATGCCCCCCATGGAAGAGCCCATCATCATCCGGTGCGCTGCCTCGATGGGATAGGTTTTTTCCACGGTGGGGATCACCGCCTCGATCAAATCTTCCAGATACGTTTTCCCAAGGCCGCCCCGGGCCGATGTTTTTTTAAGCGGGGGATAATCAATGGGAAACGGGGCGTATTCATTGAGCCGGTCATACCCATCGGCACAATTCACCCCGGCCACTAAGACATGGTGAATGCCCATTTTTTTTAGGACTTTATGGATGTTCCACCCCATGCCATAGGACGCGTTTTGATCGCTGAAGATATTTTGCGCATCGTGCACATACAAAATATGCGTCACGTCACTCTTAGGAATTCCCAGATAAAGAGTCGCGTCCCGATTTAACCGTTTGAGATGGATCTTTTTTTCAATAATATTCATCGTTTTACCTCTTTATGAAGGTATTTAAAGTATAGCACAAAGCCCTTATTTAAGCGTTTTACTTGAAAGGCACTGAAGAGAGTGCGACAATATGGTCGAACTTAATCTAGGAGGAAAATTATGGCACTCGAATTACCCAAACTACCCTATGCATACGATGCATTAGAACCTCACATTGATGCAAAAACCATGGAAATTCATTACACCAAGCACCATCAAGGCTACCTCAACAAATACAAAGCCGCCTTAGAAGGCACGGACCTTTTAGACAAACCGGTGGAAGACAACATTAAAAATCTCGCCCACTTACCTGAAAGCGTCCAAGGCGCCGTGCGTAATAATGGCGGAGGCTTTTTCAATCACTCACTCTTCTGGAGCATCCTCTCACCGAGCGGAGGAGGAAATCCTTCCGGCGACCTCGCGGAGGCCATTGACCGGGATTTCGGCAGCTTTGATGCCTTTAAAGAAGCGTTTTCTACCGCCGCAAAAACACGGTTTGGCTCAGGCTGGGCCTGGCTCTTAGTCGATGGAGGAACATTAAAAGTGACCTCCACCCCTAACCAAGATACGCCATTAAACGAAGGCACCCCGATTTTAGGCCTCGATGTTTGGGAACACGCGTATTACCTGAACTATCAAAACCGTCGGCCCGATTACGTGGAAGCTTTCTTCAACGTCATCAACTGGGATGAAGTGGCACGCCGGTTTGCCGCCGCATAAATCATCTATAAATGAAAAAAATCTCAACCTGCGGGTTGAGATTTTTTATTTTCAAAGACGTGCCATAAGACCCCCGATGGGTCCAGTAAATGAATCTGCAAGCCCCAACCAAAGTCTTGAGGACCCCGGTAGCGAACGGGGGAGTCGGGATGTTGAGATTGATAAGATTCAACGCGATGGATGAATGCATCCAGTTCCGGAACATTGATGGTCATCATCGTATTTTCCGCCCAATCTTTCACGTAGTAATCTTGCAAAATGATTGCACCTTGGCTGGGATACGATGCCGATGCGGTTAAGGTATCCCCTGAAACTGGGTCACTGACGGAAAAGCCGATGGCCGCATAAAAATCACAACTTTCGTTGAAATCTCGGCACGGCACGAAAGTCTCAATCATGATACCTTCACTCGGTTAAGCACGAAATAGACTGGGACTGAAAGGGCAATGACGCCCACCCCGACGAGAGAAAAGACAGGGTTTTGAATGAAGATGGCCACTAAAAGTAAAAGGGTAATGCCGATGGTGACTGCGGGTAAAACTGGATAGAGCGGCACCGAATAGCCTTCCACTTCCGGGTCTCTCTTTCGGTTAATAAATATTGAAATGAAGACCAAACTGTTAAAGACTAATCCCCCAAAGGCGACCAAACTGATGAGATCACTGATTTGAAAGGGCAGTAAGATGAGCGCCATCACCGCCGAGACGATTAACGCTTTCACGGGGGTTTGATACTTCTCATTCAACGTCGCGAGCGGTTTTAACGCTTTAAAATCATCCGCCAAGGCAAAATACACCCGCGAGAAACTTAAGATGGACGCATTGAGCGACCCTAAGATGGCGATGAAGATGGTGCCCATGATGATGTATGAGCCCCAAGAACCCACCAAGGCCAGCGTGGCGGGAATGCCAATGAATAAGAACCCACTGTCATAGGTGCCTTGCAAGGTGGCTTGATCAATCGACTGGAGAATCGAGGCTTGATAAAAGACATAGAGTAAGGTCACCCCCACCAAGGTAATGAGCAACGCCCGGGGGAGGTCACGGCGCGGATTTTCCATTTCTTCCGCCACCGTATTGAGGTTGGTCCACCCTTCATAGGCCCAAAAGGTGAAGATGACCGCAAAGCCTAAGAGGGACAGTCCTTCCAAAAAGCCAACGCCTCCAAGATCAAAACTTAAATCCAATGGCTGCGTGCCTAAGGTGAACCCTAAGACGATCAAGGTGACGATGGGAATGAATTTAATGACCATGATGATTTTTAAAAATAAGGTATTGAGCTTCACCCCAAACACATTCATCGTGGTCAAAAGAATAATCATCACGGCCGCCAGCCCAATTTGCAGCGGCGTGGATAAACTCACAGCGCCTTCACTGACGGTGAGTAAGATGTTGTTGGTGACTTCACTGAACGCAAGGCCAAGGACGGCCACCGACCCACTGGAGGCAAGCGCGAAATTAAAGAATCCAGCGCTGAACCCGACCACAGGGCCATAGGCTTTTTTTAAGTATGCGTAATACCCACCGACGCGGGGATATTTACTGCCAAGTTCGCCGTACATCAGGGCATACGAAAGGGTCAGTAATCCCCCAATGACCCACGCGAGTAACGCAAATCCGTAACTGTAATTGGTGGTGTCTAAAACGAGTGACCCCACAAAAAAGATGCCTGAGCCCACCATGATGCCTGTGAGGATGGAGACGCCTCCGGTCAAGGTGATGGCTTTTTTAAATGAATTGGACATAAAAACTCCTTATATTTTGTCAATGAACGGAGTTAGTTTACAATACAATCTACCCCCACGCAACTCATATGATAAAAGTTATAATACAAGTCAAGTAAAAAGACCGCATTAAGCGGTCTAGAAGATTTTAAAATTGTACGCGAACAATCATCTGATCGTCGTAGGTAAAGCTCAGTGATGCCGCATGCAGTTTCAGCAGTTGACGGGCGATCGCGAGGCCAAGTCCATGGCCTTTATGGGCCTCGTTGGGTTTATAAAAGGGATCGCCAAAGCGGGCCAAGGTGGCGGCGTCGATGGGGGTGTGCGGATTCGTAATGGTCACCGCGCGCGCAGACGCATCACAGTGAATGGTGATGGGCCCATCCAGATCCGAATGATCCAGCGCATTTTTGATTAAATTGCGAAAGACTTGCAGGAGTCTTTTTTCATCGCCATCTACGGTGAAATCATCCCCTGTTAAGGTCATCTTCCGCGCACTCAAAGGTTTTAACGTCTTCGCCACTGAATCGATTAAAGGCAAGATGGATACTGGTTTTTTATGGACGGTGAACCGGCCTGATTCCAGCTGAGACAGATCGATTAAATCATCGGTGAGCTCTGAGAGACGCTCAATTTCTTCGAAAATCATGGTTTCATAGTCTTTTTTCGCATCGGGCACGTGGGCGTGGATGGACTCCGTGGCCGCCGCAATGATCGACAGTGGGGTTTTAATCTCATGCGAGATCCTCGCCACAAAAGCTTTTTGCAGGCGGTCCAATTCTTTTTCTTTGGCCAGTTCTTTTTCCAAATCACTGAGCGTTTTGGAAAGCTTAAGCGCCATCGATTCTAAGGTGCGTGAGAGCTCGCCAATTTCATCGCGTCTGGCCATCGGGGCGGTCAGTTTGAAATCAAGCGCCGCAAAGGATTTGGCCATTTGATTGAGCGTCACCACGGGTTTTGTAAAGGAGCGGGCAAAAAGATAAGAGACGGGCACGACCAAAAGGATGGAAAGCCCAACCAGGATGAGGAAAAATTGATTGAGCAATACGATGTTACTCACAAAGGGCGCAAAGGGCGTTTTCATTCGGTAGATGTACGTCTCATCGACCCGGTAAACTTCCAAATATTCGGGGGACGTCCCGGTCAGTTGTTCGACCGAGCCCTCTTGAAAAATCCGGACCACGTCGATGCTTCTTAAAGCCCCATCGGTGGTTTCATCGTAAAGCGGGGTGCCTTGAGCGGAATAAATGGAGATTTCACCCTCAAAGGTTTCACCGATGCCCTCCAGTTCTAAGGGAGTTGCCCCGGCTTTAAAGGCGGTGATGATTTGGTTCATCTCACGTTCATCATCGGCCACGATTTGATTGAAATAAAGGGTCGGCGCTAAAAACCGCTGGGCGAGATAAAGCACGCCAACGAGTAAAGCGGTGTAGCCAATAAAATAAAAAAGCAGCCGCTTAAATACGGTGGGTTTCACACTTCCACCTCGCATAAATAGCCCCGGCCCCGCACCGTTTTGATGCCGTCAAAGCCTGAGAGTTTTTGCCGGAGGCGTTTGATGTGAGTATCGACCGTTCTTAAATCGCCGTAGTAATCATACCCCCAGACCAAGTTTAAGAGTTGTTCCCGGGTAAAGACTTGATTGGGTGACTTAAAAAAGACGCTTAAAAGCTTGTATTCCATGGGCGAAAGTTCTAAGGGCGTCTCGTCATAGTAAAACTGTTGTTTCAACGGATGCCACTTGAGCGGCCCTTTGATCACGGGTTTTTCGGGGTGACTCCGCTTCAACAATACATTAACCCGCGCGATCAACTCTTTCATGGAAAAAGGTTTCGTCATGTAATCATCGGCGCCGAGTTCAAAGCCTAGCAGTTTATCGTCTTCTAAGGATTTGGCGGAGAGAATGATGACGGGAATGTGGGCGGCTTTAAATTCTTTTAACAGCATGTAGCCACTTTTACCCGGCAACATTAAATCCAAAATGACCAAATCCACGGACGCATCAAAACGCGCACTGGCGTCATCGCCGGTGTGCGCAGAAATGAGGGTGAATGACTGTTCCACCAGCGCATCGTGGATGAGCCGGTGCAGTTTAACGTCGTCTTCGACTAAGAGAATGGTCGCCATGGGTTTATTCTATCACTTTCAAAGCGGTTTATCGCCGATGTGTCAAAGGGTTCATGGACTTGTCACATGGTTGTCACAAAGATTTCTTATACTCGAGGTATCAAATGCATTTTTGAAGGAGTTCACAATGAAAAAATGGTTGGCTGTCATGAGTTTACTTTTCTTAGGGGGGCTTGCCGCCTGCGCGGACGATAATCCCCCCGGCGATACAGGAGTGGAACCTGCTTCCGGGCTTTCCCAACTGGAAAGTGTGGATGCGCTGAGAACGCTCGTGGAACCGTATCTGAATGAGTACCGGAGTACCGATGGGTGGTTCTTTGGCACCCGCGCATTCACTACGATGGCGACCCCGGAAGTCGACATGGCGATGGATGCCCCGGAAGCTGAGAGTACGTCCACCGAAACGGGCAGTACCTCAGAAACCAACGTCCAAATTGAAGGCGTGGATGAAGGCGACATCATTAAAACCGATGGCGATCGGATTTACCGCGTTCAAGGTAACACCCTCACGGTCATTGAGCTTTTAGGCAATGGCGCCATGGAAACCGTCCTCAGCCTTTCCATGGATTCTGAGAATGACGATGCCGCATATACGTATTATCAAGAACTGTATCTGACCGATCAATACATCGTGGCCACGGGCCAACGTCAAATGATGTATTCATTCATTGGCGATGCGATGTACCGAAGTCTCCCAGTTTTTGAGTGGGGAAGCCCATTTTCCACCGTGACGATCATCGATAAAGCCACCTTAGAAATCGTCGATGTGTTCGATATTTCGGGTTCGATCAACACCTCGCGGATGATAGATGATCAACTCTATGTGATGAGCTATCATTCCATTTATTCTTTAGAAGATGATTTTAATCCACTTCCTGTCTTTAAAGAAAACGGGGAAGAAATCACCCCCGACGCTGAGGATGTCAGCTACATCCCCGGCACCCCCTTAGAAAGCTTTACCATCATCACCCACATTGATCTTTCCGGTGACCCTGCCATGGACCATGAAATTCTTTTAGGGGCGATGAGTTGGGGTCAAGTGTACGTGGATTTAGATGGCATTTACTTTGCCTCCAGTCGCTACGAACTCAATGAAAGCACCAATGAATATAGCGTTTATGGCGAACTGATCTCCTATACGTTCAACGCCGATGATTCCTTATCTTTTGGGGGCGTCGGCAAGTACCAAGGCCACATCCAAAATCAATTCTGGATGGATGGCGATGGCGACTTCTTCCGGCTTGTGACCAGTGAAGGCTGGGGCGAAAGTGCCATCAACCGCCTCTATATCTTCGAACGTACCGTCGGTGAAGACGGTCCCGTCTTAACGCAAGCCGCCTTGATCGATGAAGGTCTGGGGAAACCCGGTGAAACGATTCGTTCGGCCCGGTTTAATGGCGACTTAGTGACGGTGGTCACCTTTGAACTCACCGATCCCTTATACACGATTGATTTATCCGATCCCTATGCGCCCGTCATTCGGGCTGGCCTCGAAATCACCGGATTTTCCACCTATCAACACCCTTGGAAAAACGACACCCTCATCGGGATTGGCTATGAAGCCGATGACACCGGCCGCACCACGGGCATTAAACTCACCCTTTTTGACATTTCCGATCTCGATAATCCTGTGGAAATAGGCGAACCATTGGTCTTACTGAACCAGGAAAATTCCTGGCAATATTCCGAAGCCTTGCACAATCACAAAGCGATTTTAATTGGTGAAGCGTATGATTTCATTGGCTTTGCGATGGGACGCTCCGGGTATACAGACGCAGGCTATTATTACGCCCAAGACTACCTTATTTTTGACATTGATCCCACGCGTGACGTCCCCATTCAAATCGATCAAGAATTCTCGCACCGTGCCCTGATCGATCAGATGGACCGGGGCGATATCGATGAGAAAGAAGACTATGGTTGGATCGAGCAGAATTCATCGATGATTGAACGCGCCATTTATGCGGATGACATCTTATACATCATATCCAATCTCGGTGTCACCAGCCATGATTTAACCGATGATTACGCCGACTTAGATACGCTCATTTATGAATAAAAGCTTCCCTCGGGAAGCTTTTTTCTTGGCGGTGTCGTGTGATAAGATAACCGTATGCGTATTTATACCCATTTACCCGCCCAGTTCAATGAACGCATTGAAGGCTTTGGCCCTGAATTTATGGCCATTTTTTTGGCCATCTTATTCGTCATCTTCATGCCGTATGCTTGGTGGGTGGAAACGATCATCGTCTTTTCCGTCTTTTATTTTTTTACCGCTGGGGCCACGTGGATTACGAAGACCCAATCCCTCGGGAAACGTTGGGCCAAAACGGAAGTCTTGACCACGGCCCATGAAATCCCGAGCCTTCTCACGTTGCACGCGAGAGAATTCACCAAATGGGCGCTGGGGTTTTTAACGGCCGGCGTGTATTTCATCGTCGCTTTCATTGTCTTTAACCAGCGGCAAGACCGCCGCAGTCCCCACGATCTCATCTTCGGCACCGAAGTCGTGTTCAAAGACGCCAAAATCACCTAAAAAATCCCCATCCACATTGGATGGGGATTTGAATGTTTAAGGATCTACGATGACAAAGTTTCCGCGCCAAAGTCGCACACGGATCGTCATGGGGCCCTCGATCAAACGATCATTTAGATCGGGAAGGCGATTTTCGAGTGCATTTAAAAGAAAGTTAAAGCGGACATTCACCCCGTCATAGAAGGTGCGCCACTCCCCAGTGGCTTCGTGATACGCCTCGGCGCGTTCTGGATCGTAGCGGCCATACAGATCACTGACAATGAGATACGGCACGTCATTTTCAGGACGCGTGAGCGTCACCCGGGAAATGGTGGCGACACTCGCATCATCCAAAATGGCGTAAATGTCTCGGTCATTGGCGACGGTGAAAAAAGCTTCACCCGATTCATACGCCTCCATGAGCGTGTCATCGAGGACGGACGCGTCGACGAATGATAATCCTACGAATCCAGGGTCGACATAGGAAAAATCGGGCTCCCGCATGGGGTCATCGGCGAGGTTGGCAACTCGAAGGGTGACTTCTTGGCCATTGAAATACGTGATCAGCGGGACGATGGTGAGGGTTGAGAGTAAAAGTAATAATCCAAAAAAGCTGATGAGAATCTTCCCAAGGTCAGATTGCCACATGGTTTTCAGTTTATGCATCTGTGACCTCCTCCCGGCGATACCGTTCAATATAGATGCCCATGCCTAAGACGATGACGCCGCCTAAGATGAAAAAGAGCGACCGCGGTAAAAATTCATAAAAGGTATCAAAATAAAACCGTAAGATAAACGCCGAAATAATGATCAGGGGCGTGATTTCCTTTTTCGACACCCGCGTGAATAAATAGACGGTAAAAGCGATGGAAAAAGGAATCGCATAAAAGGATCCATTCTCAATGAACGTGAGATCTTCCCAAAGATTTCTGAAGGTGAGACTAAAGGCCGCAATGCCCGCGGTGGCAATCCCCACGAAGCGGAAAATGTCTCGGTTTAAATCGTGTTTGAAATAGTAAAGAATCAAGCCTTCGCCCAAGAATACAAACGCGGTGTAAATGGGGTCAAGTTCAATGAAATCAAACGTGTAAATGAGAAAGATTTGGGTGACGAGTAAACTGCCGAAGGTGACCAATTTGCGGAACCCAAAATAATAATTCCCCGCAAAAAAGACAGCGAGTAATGGCACCGCATAGATAAATAAATTCTCGCCAAAGCCCGTGGTGATAAAGACAAAGGCCAAAACATGCGCAAAGATGAATAAAATCACATCTTTATAGACACTGGAAAGCAATAAGGCCGCGAGCGCCCAGACAAACGAAAGCACAAACGGTTCAAGATTAAAATTGTAGGCGAGGTCAATGAGAAATAGGCCCGCCCCAAAGATTAAGACCGATAAGTAAAGGAGCGCTTGGGACGTCGTGGGCCGCTGGGTGGCGGTCGCGTACGAAGCCCCCATCGAAGCGGCTAGGGCCGTGACGATGATGACGACTTTAAAGGGATTGGAGATGGCTTGCCAGTTGCCCGCAATGAATAAGATGATCCCCAGGCCAATGAGAATCGCCCCAAAGGACACTAAGACACGGATGAAATCCAGCCCTTTGCGGGCTTCATAATGCGAAAGAATGTCTTTGGCTTGCGTGGGTTTAACAATGTTTTTGGCTTCGGCATCTTTTAAGACTTCTTCTAAAAATGCCAGGTTCGATTTGGAAATCTTATGACTCATCCGGCGCCTCCGTTAAGATGACTTCATTGAGAAAGGTAAGAATTTTATCTTTGTGAAAACTCGAAAGCCACCGGCGACCATACCCATCGATCAACCGGTAATGATTGGAAAAATAGTTTTGTTGAACTTTAAAGCCCGGAGCGGTTTCCACGGTGCGCCAGAACATTTTGCCGCCCATGGTTTTTTCTTTGGGCCGTTTGACGCTGTCAAAAACGATTTGGCGAATGACGTCGGGTGGGGAAAGTTTCAAGGCTTGCATTAAGACATCGCTTTCGGGAAAAAGCATGCAGACGCTGATGACCACACTCCACGACGCTTGGGTTCGTTCTTTTTCAATTTGCACCAAGGTCTTCTTGGTGATCCCAATCATCTGAGAAAACACATCTTGGCTGATTTTATATTCATTCCGGACCAAGCGGATTTTTTCAGAAACTAAGGCGATTAAATCAGGTTTCGTCATACGGCTACCTCTAGTGTAATTTTACACTGAGTAAAGCAATTTATCAAATAAAAAAAGACCTTCCTACAACGGGAAGGTCACACCGGTTAACGTTTCAGATGCCTGCCACAAGGCCGCTTGGGTTTTTTTATCCAAGGCTTTCGGATTGATGCGGTCGTTTTGGGTGAGATAGCCTTTATGGCCTTTTTCTTTGGGGCCTAAGAACTCATTGGCCGTCACCGATGGATGAATGGCGGCGGCAATCGTGGGCAACGCCCCGAGTGAGGCCGGCTGGGCAAAAAGGCCCATCAAGGGACTGAACAGGCGGAACGCAAAGACGCCATCTTTACGGCCAAAGAGACCCGTCTTAGCCACCCCGGGGTGCACGGTGATGGCTTGAATGGATTTGTCTTTCAGTTTGTCATTGAGGGCATGCGTAAATGTGATGTTGGCAAGTTTCGATTGCGCGTAGGCTTTGAAGGGTTTATAGCCTCCATTTTCGTATTGCAAATTATCAAAATCAAACGATCCCATGAGATGCGCTTGCGAAGAGACATTGACGATGCGGGCTTTCAGCGATAAATGGTCAAAAAGTTGGGCGGTGAGGGCAAAATGGCCCAAATGATTGATGCCGAGTTGACGTTCAAACCCGTCTTGGGTCTTGCCTTCTTTGACGGCCATGATGCCTGCGTTATTAATTAAAACATCCACGCTGTCCACGGTTTTTTTCACCGTAGCCACAAAGGCTTCGATGCTTTTGAGGCTGGATAGATCGAGTTCGAGCACACTGACGTGGGGTTTTTCCACCTCTTCTTCAATGAGGGCTAAGGCTTCATCGCCGCGGACCAATGAACGGACCCCCATGATGACGTGCGCGCCCTTGGCGGCTAAAAATTTGGCCGCTTCAAACCCAATGCCCGAGTTGGCCCCGGTAATGACGATGGTCTGTGCGGGAATTTCCATATTTCTGAGTGCTTCGATTGAAATCATAATTATCACCTGAGTCAATTGTAGCGGAAAAAGTCACTTTAGCCATATCAGAATGCGTTCGAAGTCTTGATAAGGTATACTATGAATGATTCAAACCCTGTCATCTTAAGGAGCGTTCATGTTAGAAAAACGATTAACCCTCAGCAACGATACGACCTTACCACTATTAGGCCTCGGCACGTGGCAAATGCCGCCTGGAGAGGTGACGTATCAAGCCGTCAGAGATGCCTTAGCCACCGGCTACCGGCACATTGATACCGCCGAAGGCTATCAAAATGAAGAAGGCGTGGGACGCGCCATTAAAGATTCCAAAATTCCCCGAGAAGACTTGTTTGTGACAACGAAACTGGAAAGTCACATTAAAACGTATCAAGGGGCGTTGGATGCCTTTGATGCTTCGCTTAAAGCGCTCGACATGCCCTATGTGGATCTCTTTTTAATTCATGCCCCGTGGCCCTGGTCGGACATTGGCTCGAACCACGATGCGGGCAACATTGAAGCCTGGAAAGCGTTAGAAACCATCTACCACTCCGGCAAAGCGAAAGCCATTGGGGTGTCAAATTTTTCGCCCCGCGACATCGACAACATCTTGAGCGTGGCGCAAGTGGTGCCACACGCCAACCAAATTGGCCTTTTTGTGGGGAACCCCCAGCACGAAACGGTCGAATATTGTGAAGAAAAAGGCATTCAAATCATTGCCTATTCGCCGTTGGCCATTGGCTATGCATTGAAAGACCCCCTGGTGGTGAAAATGGCCAAAAAATATGGGGTGACCCCGGCCCAACTCTTGATCCGGTATACGTTAGAACGTGGGGCCGCCAGCTTACCCAAATCCACGCATCAACACCGAATGGAAGAAAACGCCGCTGTGGACTTTCGGATTGATAAGGCCGACATGGCTGAACTCAACCGCTATGAAAACGATCCGAGACAATTTAATTAGGAGCTAATATGCGATTGAAAATATTGGCGATCATCGCCGCCACCTTTTTGCTGATTGTCATCATCCCCAAACCGCAAGTGCGTGAGGATAACCCCTTCAGAAGTGAGGGAGACCCCTTAATCATTGCGCACGGAGGGGGCAATCAAGAATTTCCCGATAATACCTTGGAAGCGTATTTTAATGCCTACTCGGTGAATCCCAATGTGATGTTAGAAATCGATGTCAACATGACCGCCGATGGCGTCATTATTCTTTCGCACGATCTCACCTTAGACCGTAAAACCAATTTGCAAAATGCCTTAATCAGTGACATCACCTACACCTCATTGGTAGAAAACGAAGTTGATTTTGGCTATTCCAACCCCATCGATGGACCCAACGGCTATAACGTGACCGGGGAATTTAATCTTTACACCAACTGGGAAGGCAACACGGTCACCCCCCTGGATGTTACCTATCCCGAAGGGGTTGAAGCCCGGCACCCCGAGAAATTCTTAGTCACGACGTTGGAAGATATTTTCATCCATTTTCCTGAGAGTTTGATGAGTGTGGAAATCAAGCAATCGGGAGAACTCGGCTTAGAAGCGTTTGATAAAGTCCTGGCGCTCATGGTCGAATATGACATGATTGATCAAGTCGTCCTCGGCAGTTTTCACCGGGAAATAGTCGATCAATTCATCGCCGTTCAAGAGAGCGACCATCCCAATTTGATGTATGCGCCTCAAGAAGATGGCGTGCGTCTTTTTTACATCATGACTCGGGCGTATATGTCGCTTTTTTACCCCGATAAACCCACCACATTGGCCATTCCCACTTCATCCGGTAATTTAGATTTGACCACACGACAGCTCATCAATAATGCCCACCGGCACAACATTGCCGTCCACTACTGGACCATCAATGACCCTGAGACGATGCGCTTACTGGCCGAACGTGGCGCCGATGGCATCATCACGGACCGGCCCACCTTAATGCAAGAAATCTTGGATGAAGATGAATAAATGGGCGGGGCGGTTTGCATCGCAAACGAACGAATTTTAAGCCTTTAATTAAGACATTTTTATGAGTGTATTAATTGTGTTAACTCTCACGCATCCCTATAATTAGGGCTATCACAAAAAAAAGGAGAAAAAGAATGAAAAAAGCATTACTAACGTTGCTTACAATCGTCACTGTATTCACGTTGGCTGCCTGCGGAGGCAGTGAAGCACCTCTTCGTGTCGGCATGGACTTAAGATATCCTCCTTTTGAAACCGTCGATACCAGTAATAATCCTGAAGGTATTTCCGTAGATACCGCCCGCGCCTTTGGCGAATTCATCGGTCGTGAAGTCGAAATCGTCAACACCGAATTCGGGGGCCTCATTCCCGCCATCCAATCCGGTGAAATTGACATTGCGATTGCATCCATGAGCATCACCGAAGAGCGTGAACAAAGTGTGGATTTTTCAAATCCTTACTTCTATTTCAAAATCATCTCGCTGGTCAACCAAGACTTTGCGACGGCCAATGGGCTGACCGAAGATTCAACGGTCGATGACCTTGTGGCCATTGATGACGCACGCTGGGTCGGCATTGCCAACCAAATCTCATCCTCAATTCCAAGAGATCAATACGGCAAAGATGTGCAAGAATCCACCGATTTAGGCACCGCGATTGAAGAAGTGGCTCAAGGCGGCGCCGATATTCTCATCATGAGTGCAAACCCCGTGGTCAACGGCTACAAAGCCAACCCGGATGACACCATGATTGTCTGGGATGCGTTTGTCTCAAGCCCCATCGGCATGGCCGTTCAAACCGGCAACACCGAACTCTTAGATCAAGCCAATGAATTCATCGCCACGTTCGATGATGAAGGTGGACTCTACGATGAACTTTCGGCCACATGGGATCAAGTCATTCTCGACAACTTAGGACGCTACGGACTCGAATTCTATATCAATGAATAAGTCTGACAATCCCAATCCTTTAACCGCTTTACTGCAAAATAAAATAGTTGCATATGCGCTCGCATTTGCAACTATTTTAGCGTTTATCACGTTTGTCATTTTACGCCAAACTGGCAGCTTTAGCCTCGCGGTGTATGACCCCTACGTGGCGCTCATTCGCAACGGGCTACTCAACACGATCATCGTGTCCACGGTGGCCTTGGTCTCAAGTTTGGTGATTGGCTTTATCTTTTATTTGATGAGCATTTCCAAGATCCAATACTTCAGAGCCTTCACCGAAGTCTTTACCGAAATCATCTACGGGACGCCTTTGCTCGTCTTAATCGTCATTTCGGCGTTTGTGATTGGGCCAGCATTTAACAGTTTAGACCGGAACACGATGGGCTACATTGGGCTCATCACCTACATGACCCCTTACATGAAAAACGTCTATAAATCGGCGATTTCTTCGATTTCCGAAGAGCAATATCTGGCCATGGACCTCTTTGGGTTTACCCCCTATCAAAAATACCGCTACATCATCATTCCCCAAGTGATTCGGGTCTTGATGCCTCCGATGATGAATAACTTCTCCCAAATCGTCAAAGGGAGTGCGCTGTTGAACGTCATCGCCTACGACGAACTCTTTTACTCCATTCGCGTGGCGCAATCGCAAAACTTTGCGTTCATTGAAGGGTATATGTTGGTGTGGGTGCTTTACCTCGTGATCACGATTCCCCTGTCGCAACTGACTCGGACCATCGAAAGGCGGTGGAGTTTATGAAAATTGAACTCAATCAACTGTCCCACACCTACGATGTGGAAGTGTTGCATAACTTAGAACTCATCTTAACGGAATACAATGCGGTCGCATTGATTGGCATGAGTGGATCGGGTAAATCGACCCTCATCCGCTTGATGGCGGGCCTGGAAAGACCCACATCCGGAACCTTGAAAATCAACGATTACGACGTCACGAATGACCCCGAATACAAAAAGCATGTCGGGTTTGTCTTCCAGTCGCACAATTTATTTCCCCATCTCACCCTCAAACGCAACATCACCCTCGTTTTAGAAAAAACGCGAAACATCCCCTTAGAAGAAGCCGAGATGATTGCCGAAGCTAACCTGAGGCTTTTAAAACTGGAAGATCAGATGGATAAACTCCCGAAAAATGTCTCGGGCGGTCAAGCCCAACGGGCTTCCATTGCGCGGGCGCTTTCGGTCAATCCCGATGTCATTTTCCTCGATGAACCGACTTCTTCACTCGATCCCATCTTGACCGATGAAGTGTTGATTGCGATTCAAGAACTGCGAGAACTCGGGAAAGATTTTGTCTTGGTCACCCACGTCATGAGCTTTGTGAAAAAGTTTGCCAATTACGTGGTCTTCATGCAAGAAGGCAACATCGTTGAAAAAGGCACCCCGGAAATTCTCGATCATCCAGAAACGCCTGAACTCAAAGACTTTATGAGTAAAGTCCACTAAAAAAGCTCCCAGCGGGAGCTTTTTTTTCGCCTTAATAACTACTGTTAAAGATGATATGGCCTATGATCAAAAGCGCCGTCAATGGACCCGCGATGCGGTGGCCAATGTAAAGCCAGCGACTTCCTTTTTGGAAGAAACCTCCGCCTAAAAATGCGGTGGTTAAAACGCCCAACATCGCCAAGGTTCCGGTGATTCTCAGTTCCCCTTGTGAGACCGCAATGGTCATGTGGGTGATGGCCGAAAGCGCGGCGAGGGCGCCAAATACTTTGTGTTGCCGGGCCAGCCATTGGATGGCCCCGTTTTTGACGTAACGTTTCACCCCATTGGTGGCGGCGAGAAAGAATAACACGGCGGTTAAGATGCCGGTGGCAGGTATCAATGGTGTCATGGAGTCCCCTTTCTTAGGTGGTCATGAATTTTTGGATGAGGCCATTGAATGCTTGATGGCCGACTTCGGTGTGCGGGAAAACCGCGGCATCTTCTAAGCTGTTGACAAAGATTTTGGCGGCTTCTTGGTACACATACTCTAACATATTTTTGGTGGGTTTGTGGTCTTGAAGCTCCATCGCCCATGGCTGCATGGACTTCGGGATCTTTTGCAGGGATTCTTCCCCGTTTAAGTACTGGGCGATGAGGGGCAGTTCGGTGTCTAATCGGCCGGGTAAAATGCCCAGACCCATGACTTCAATGAGCCCGATGTTTTCTTTTTTGATGTGTTGATGTTCGGGGTGCGTATGGAACACGCCATCGGGGTATTTTTCGCTGGTGACATTGTTTCTTAAAGCCACCGTCATTTGATACGTATCCCCGTCTTTTCGCGCAATCGGAGTGATTGCGTTATGATGCACGCCGGTTTTCGAGATGATGCCTAAGGCTTCATTGTGATAGGTCCGCCAAATGTGTTCAAAGCGGTCTAAGACGTTGACCAAAATGTCCTTATCTTTGGCTTTAAAGCGAAGGGCTGAAAGCGGCCACAAGAGTCGTTCAATGGTGACTGAGCCATATTGATAACTCTCCAGAACCCGCGCATCATCGATGGGGAAATGGGCATGGCCCCCTTGATAATGTTCGTGCGATAAAATCGAGCCACCCACAATCGGAAGCCCCGCATTGGAGCCGAGGAAATAATGCGGGAATTGATCGACAAAATCGAGCAAGCGGCGGTACGTTTTTTGACTCATCTTCATCGGAATGTGGTCTTGATGAATGACAATGGCGTGCTCGTTGTAATAAACATAGGGAGAAAATTGGAAGTAAAAGGGTTCTTCGTTGAGGGTCAGTTTAATCGTTCGGTGATTTTTACGAGGCGGTTTATGATCCATGTTTAAGCCCACATATTCGCGGCACAGTAAACACGGAGGGAACGTCTCTTCTTCGCTTTGCGCCGCCGCAATGGCTTTCGGATCTTTTTCCGGTTTGGCGAGATTGATTGTCGCCCGCATTTCTCCGTAGGCCGTTTTCACCGAGAAGTGTTTGTTTTTCTTCAGCCGGTCGGTTTTGATGTAGTTGGAATTTTGGGCCAAGGCGTAGAAATAATCGGTGGCCGCTTTCGGGTCTTGACTGAAACGTTGGTTAAATTCATGTTGAAGCTCCGAAGGTCTCGGCATCAACGTATCCATGATGAGGGCTTCAAAGCGATCGCGTTCATGCACCGAATTATCTTCAAGCAGGCCTTTTTCAAACGCTAAATCCAGGAGTGGGTCCAAAAAGACCCGCAAGGTGCGCTGGGTGGTTTTTGGTTTTTGATAGGTTTCAGGGGTTGGATTTTCTTTGAGCAATGCCAAAATGGCATTCGTCACGTATGTGACGTCGGTTTTTTCAATCATGCCATGATCGATCGCGTACGCGACCAGTGCACTTACAGTTTCCATAACGCCTCCTGTTTTTATTGTACCAAAGCCTTCATCGTTTCCATAGAAAAAGCCACTAAACCGTGGCTTCTTGGGTGGGCGATTCGCTCGGGATGACGGGCGATTTTTCGTGCGTTTTTAAGGCCTTAATGAGGCGCTCTTTTTCTTCGGGATCCAATGTTTTGACATAACGGTTTTCGGGATGCAAGCTGCAATACATCGAACACCCCCCGAGATGCGCATGTTGGTTTTCTTCCGATCCAAAGATTTGTTCATTGCACTGCGGATTGGCACAGTTAAACATGCGGTCACACGGTTCACCGGTGTAATGATCGTTAGAGACAATGACCGGGTTGACGTGATTGATGGGCATGCCGATGCGCTCATCAAAGACATACATCGAACCTTCCCAAAATTCGCCTTGGGTGGTTTCATTCGCCCCATACGTTTGGATGCCCCCATGCAGTTGACCGACATCGTCAAACCCTTCTTTTTTCAACCAGCCGGTGAATTTTTCACAGCGGACACCGCCGGTGCAATAGGCGATGATTTTTTTGCCTTCAAGTTTTTCTTTGTGGGCACGTACCCAGTCGGGGAGTTCTCTGAACGTCCTAATATTGGGTCTTAACGCCCCTTTAAAATGCCCCATGTCGTATTCATAATCATTCCTCGCATCGATGATGACGGTGTCTTCATCGTGAATGCGTTCATAAAATTCTTCGGGGGTGACATAACGTCCCGTGATTTCTCGGGGGTTGACGTCATCTTCAAGCGAAAGATTCACCAGTTCATTTTTGTTTTTGACGGTGATTTTTTTAAACGTGTGCGCAGGATGCGTACTTTCTTTGAACATGATGCCCGGGAAAAGGGGGTCGGTTTCTAAATAGGTTTTGTATTTTTCGATGTTGGCTTCTAACCCAGAGACGGTGCCGTTAATGCCTTCGCTGGTCAAATAAACCCGGCCCAAAATATCATGGGCCTGGCAAAAGCGTTTGTGTTCTTGGACTTTTTCGTCCACGTTTTCAATCTGTGCGTAGTAATAATAGAGTAGGACTTTGTACATGAACTACCTCCCAATTTCGTAGTCATATTATAATCGAAACACCGCGTATTTCAAGCCAGTTTGAACGCAAATACCCCCTCACATTATCAAAATCTTTACACGATTTTCACGCTCACACAATATTGAGTGGGTACACTCATATTAAGATCTTGTTTTAAGGATCCTCCTATTTTGAAGGGCTCGCCCCCTTCTTTTTTTCTTGACAATATGTATATTATACTTTACACTAATGTATATATTTAATTACTTTATGAGGGGCGCATGCAAAACCGAGTGAAAGCATACCGCGAGCATCTAAGATGGTCCCAAGTCGAACTCTCCCAAAAAATTGGGGTGTCTCGTCAAACAATCATCGCCATCGAACGCGGCAAATTCGACCCTTCCTTGCGTGTGGCGTTTCGTTTGGCCCACGTTTTATCGGTCCCCATCGATGTTTTGTTTTCCCCCGAATCCCTCCCTAAAAAGTCCTCGCATTCTCCAAAGCGGTGAGTGATTTCACGAGGACTTTTTTGCTTGCGCACGTTCCCACTTATCTTCTACAATAAGGTTTAAAGGAGTCTATATGTACGCCATCATTGACCTTGGGTCCAATACGGCCCGGATGAACATCTACAAAGTGAAAAACCATGTCATCAAACTGAAAAGTTCCCACAAAGAAACCATCGGGCTGGCGGCGTACTTAGAAGGCGACCAGTTGAGTGATGAAGGCTTAGACGTGGCCATCAAAACCGTAAAAAAATTCTTAAAAGAAATCAAAAATTCACGGATCAAAAAAACCTATCTCTTGGCCACAGCCACCATCCGCAAAGCGTCCAATAAAGATGTCTTTATGAGAGCTTTCAGCGATATCAAAAATGTCGATATCCATTTGCTGTCGGGGGCGGAGGAAGCCACCTATGATTTTCATGCGGTCTTTTTAGATGCCCCTGCACCGACTGGGATTGTGGTGGATATTGGTGGGGGGTCCACCGAAATTGTGACCTATGAAAACAATAAAATTACACGAGCCGATGCCATTCCCATTGGGTCATTATCCTCTTATATGGATCATGTTAAAAAGCTGATTCCAGGGAAAAAGGCCCGAAAAAAAATTAAGAAAAAAGTGCTCAAATACTTGGAAGAGGCAGGGTTTAATCCAATGCAAAATCCGCCCATCCTTCACGGCGTCGGAGGCACCATGCGGGCGGCACGTAAGCTGATTGACAACCAAGCCGATCCCTATCTCGCTGAACCATTGCCCATGGATGAGGTAAAGCCTTTAATCAAGATGATTGCATCGAAAGAAAAGAGTGCCTATTTAAAACTCATTCGGACGGTCCCTGAACGCATTCATACCATCGGAACGGGTCTGGTCATCTTAGATGCCATTCACGACTATTTTAGGCCGACTCAAATGCGCATTTTCACCCAAGGGGTCCGGGAAGGATTTATTGTGAAGAATTTAGAAAAAGATTACCCCGAACTTAAACCCCTCGAGTTACGTCTATGAATGTGTATCTGAACCGTGATATGTCATGGTTGAAATTCAATCAGCGCGTTTTAGATGAGTCTAAGCGTAATCTTCACCCCCTCTTAGAGCGGGCTCTTTTCTTACGCATTGTGTCATCCAATTTAAAAGAATTTGCCATGATTCGAGTCGGGTCATTAAAAAGTTTGCTTGATCTGAATCCCGATCAAATCGAATGGCGATCCGGACTTCCCTTGAGTGCGGTGTTGCATCAACTCAATGAGACCATCAATACACAACGCATTGAGATGCTTGAATCCGGCAAAGCCTTGCTGAAAGATCTCCAACAACAGCATATTTCACTCGTGGCGTTTGATAAATTATCTGAATCCGAACAAACTGCGCTTTTCGAGGCGTTTGAAAATGAATACTTCATGTTATCTCATCGCATGAAAGTCTCACTGTCTGAATTCATATTAACCGTCAAAAGTAACCAACTTTACCGGCTCATCAAAACAGAAAAAAACGACTTTTATCAAATTGAATTTATCAATGAACCCCCCTACGCAATGGCCGTGGATAAAACCCGGTATGTTCGTGTGGATGACATTTTAAATCACATTTTCCAAAGAAAAAATGAAACGTATATGACGGTGAATTTCACACGCAATGCCGACATTGATTACAATGCGGATTTTGACGACACCGATGAAGTTCCCAAGGCCATCCGTAAACTGCTCAAGAAACGTCAAACCCAAGACCTATTGAGATTGCACCTCAAATGCGTCAATCTCGATGAGATTTTGCCCTTTTTTAAACGCCGAATGGCCCTCTCTGGCGAGGCCATCTATGCGGTGGATGATTTTGAATCTTGGGAAAATTTACACAAATTTTTAGACGGACTCATCCCCCATGATTCATCCATGCGATATCCGGCGCATCAACCCGCGTGGCCCGTGATGATGGATGAAAAAAAATCGATCATCAAGCAGCTCCTCAAACACGATGCGTTATGGCATTACCCGTATGACTCCTTTGTGACCTTTGAAATGCTGATTTATGAAGGCGCGATGAATCAAGATGTGGAGGCCATGTACATTACGATCTACCGATTGGCAGAATCTTCGCACTTGGTGAACGTACTAAAAATGGCCCGGAAAAACGGAAAAAAAGTGACGGTCATTTTAGAGCTTAGAGCTCGGTTTGATGAAAAAAACAATCTTTATTATGCCCAAGAACTTGAGGCTTCCGGATGTAAAGTGCTTTATGGCCCCAAAACCTATAAGCTGCATGCCAAACTTTTCTTGATGACGTTTAAAGACGGCCGAACCATCACCCAAATCGGCAGTGGCAATTACCATGAAATCACCGCACGCCGCTACACGGATTTTGCTTACTTGACCGCCCACGAAGGGATTGGAAAAGATGCCAAAGCTTTTTTTGACTCTCTAAAAACCAAAAGCAAAGTCCCCACATTCAACCATCTGCTTGTGGCACCTCATCAACTCAAACATATTCTCATCGAAAAAATCCAAGCAGAGACCCAAAAGAAAGACAAAGGGTTCATTGCCTTTAAAATCAACGCATTGACCGATAAGGAAATGATGGATGCATTGGTTGAGGCCGCCCAAGCGGGCGTCAAAATCAAGGCCATCATCCGGTCCATTGTCTGCTTAAAACCCGAACTTAAAGGCATCACCGATTCCTTTAAAGTGCAATCCACAGTGGGACGGTTCTTAGAACATTCTCGGGTCTACTTTTTCGGTCAAAAACACGCCGAAGTCTACGTGGGCTCATCGGACCTGATGAGCCGAAATCTCACACGAAGGCATGAAGTTTTGGCCCCGGTCTATGATGAAACCGTGCAAAAACGATTGCGCTTTATTTTCGATTTATCTTGGGACGATAATGTCTCCACCGCACGGCTCAATCAAGAAGGCGATCACATCATGAAAGTGCCCGGTAAAACGCCGATCAGCGTCCAAGAATTCTTCTATAAAAAAGCCAAAAAGAACGAAGATTATTTATGAAAAAAACGACATGGCTCACCGAGTGGAAAATCGCCCATCGCGGCCTTCATTCCGAAACCATCCCCGAAAATTCGCAGGCAGCGTTCCGTGCGGCCATCGACCGTGGGTACGCCATTGAACTCGATGTTCAACCGTCCTTAGAGGGCACCCCCATGGTCTTTCATGATGCGCATTTATCCCGCATGACTGGCCTGGATGCCTATATTTATCACACGCTGGAATCCGACCTCTTAAAAACGGCCTTGCACGCAACCGATGAAATGATTCCTTCGCTAAAAAATGTCTTAGAATTCGTACACGGACAAGTTCCCCTGTTGATTGAAATCAAAGCCGACGCCCCCGTGGTCAGTCTCACCAATGCCGTCATCGAACTCCTTGACGACTATGAGGGTGATGTGGCGGTGCATTCTTTTTCACCGAAAATTGTCCGGCACCTGAAGAAAAAGGCGCCCCATCTTTTAAGAGGGCAGATCAGCTCAGATTTTAAAACCGCTCAAACCATGTCCAAATTTCGCAAGGTTTATCTCAGCCGGATGTTACTCAATCCCCTCACTCAACCCGATTTTATTACCTATGACATCCGGGCCCTCCCCACCCCTTATGTCCGCCGTTTCAAGGCCAAAGGAAAGATCGCTTTAGGCTACACGGCGAAAAATAAAAAGGCCTACGATGAGGCCTTAAAATCGGTCGATAATGCGGTGTTTGAAGGGTTCTTACTCTAAATCAAGTTTGGATTTAAACGCATACACCACCAGTAAGATGCCTAAAAAGACCAAAATGGGAACGACCGGCGGCAAGGCCGCTGTGAGGCTTCCAAAGACGGTATAAATGAGCAGTAAGTTAAAGAGATTGAGCATCAAATACGAAAGCCCGAGCATCCATGTGAACCGCAGACGTGTCTGGTTTTTGATGAGGGTGATTCTTAACGGATACGTATAAATAAAGGGAAGTCCTAAGGCAATGACGTGTTGCCATGGGGCTTTTTTTTCACCCCAGGCGAGCAGCGCCGTAATTTTCTTTTGCCGGCTCAGCCACGGGTCGATGCGGTGGATGAAGCGATTGAAAAGCTCAAAATAAAGGAAAATTCCGATGAGATTCAGCCCCCACATCAAAAGCGAGGCGAGGAGCACGTGATCCACAAGGGCAATCCATAGGGTTTGAATGAGAATGCTCAACGGTCCACCCACCAACGGATGCATGATCGAAAGCACCGCCAAAAAAACACCGGCAAGGGCCGGTGCGTCTTGGATGAGCTCAGTGAGTGACGCCCACAGGTCATTCATTAATTTTAATGCGTGATACAGTCACAGTTTTGATGAAAATCACCACCAGCGCGATGGAATACGTAAAGCCAATCCAGCCGATATCCGGCCACGATTTAAAAAACGGTCGCGTGCGCTCTAAAATGTAGAAATATTCGCCTTGACCCACGACATAGTTAAAGCCCCAAATGGCCAGAAGGGCCACCGCCCAAAAAATAGCCGTGACTTGAAAATCTTTCCAGGTGGGCCGGTAATGTTTGACAAACACAATATAAAGCCACGTCACCACGATGAGAACATGCGTAAACTGAGACGTATAGCCTATGATATGGGTGTAAAGGGGATGCACATTGGACGGATAGGCAATGGCCACGACGCCAAACGCGCCGAGGTAAAACATCATCGGAATCACGCGTTCATCGTGCGACCAGAAATAATAAAGACTCACAACACTGGCAATCCGGCACACATGCAAAGGCAAGCCGGTTTCCAAAAACGAATCGGTAAAGATCACTGACCACGTATAAAACACGACGACCGTGATCGTATTGATCCATTTTAAGAGGGATTCAAACTTCGCTTGATTCGCACGAATTTGTTTGAGGTAAACAAAGAACAACACGCTGGCGATCACGCCAAACGCGATATAACCTAAATGCGGTAAGGTAAAAGGTTGAACTCGAGGGACGTCATCGAGAAAAAAAGACATGGCAATCTCCTTGAAATTCAAAGTTTTGTATATTTTACCATGCTTTTTTTAAATATTTGTTAAAATCCGATTAAAATTTAGCGTTTAAAGCTCCGCATCCGGACGATGCTCAGGCCCGCAAACAGCACGAGTAACGCTCCCAAGTAAAGGGCGATGGTGCCCATTGAAATAGCTTGAGAAAACCAGGTCATTTCGACCCCATAATTCACCGTATAAGACGCTTCCACTCCCGCGGGGGCGCCCGCAAACACAAAATCAATCGCCGGTTCCATGATGACCGATCTTAACGCCACCACGATGTGGGCGGCGGGATTAAATTTAAAGACATTCGAGACGGTTTCTGAAAAGGCCGCAAAGGGCACATAAATGCCGGCCAAAAACCCGATTAACGTCCCGATGATCGTATTGAGTGCATTCACGCTGGCCGCACTTTTGACAAACGTAATGATGAAAAAAGAAAGCGCCGCTAAGGTGGTGTTGGCCAGCACAATCCAAGCGAACACTTCCAGATGCGACAGCGCACTGAGCCATTCGCCGCCGGAAAAGACGACCAGCGTGATTTCGCCTAATACAAAGGTCAAACTGGTCATGATGATGCCGATGATGATGGCACTGATGGCGTAGCCAAAGACAATGCTGGATCGCTTAATGGGGGCCACTAAAAAGTCATCAAAGACGCGCTTTTCTAAATCGATGACCATGTTGGAAAGAATGCTTAAAGGCACGGTAAACGATGACACCGTTAACAGCCCCGCAATCAACCAACTGGTCACCAGCCAGTCAACCCCAGGGATGGTGCCCACCGCATTTTCCACTTCTTGGACTTGGAAAGTCCCCAAAAAGATGCCATAAACGCCAATCAGGATAAAGACCGATAAAAATGAGAAAAAGACACTCGATGGATCATAGATATAATTCAGTAGATTCCGTTTGACAATGGTCGCAGTCGCTTTCATGCGTCTAAGTCCCTCCCGGTGAGATTTAAAAAGACATCATCCATGGAGCCTTGAATCACTTCAAATCGCTTAATGGATGGTTTTAACGCTTGTAAAATATCCAGCGCTTCTAAGGAACTCGCTTTGACGATGAAGCGATGGTCTTTTTCTTCAAACGCCCAGCCGTGTGCCTTAAGGTAGGGGCGAATTTTTGATTTTGTGCCTTCGAGTTTTAAGACGTCATGGGAGTACTGACTTTTAAGCTCCGAAGGCGTCCCCTCGGCGATGATGTTGCCTTGATGAATGACCGCCACGTGCGATGCTTCCGCCGCTTCTTCCATGTAATGGGTCGTCAGAAAAAGCGTCATGTTCCGTTTTCTGAGTGTTTCAATGTAGGCCCACACTTCTTCACGGGTTTTCGGATCGAGTCCCGTGGTGGGTTCATCTAAGATGAGTAAATTGGGCTCATTGATGAGGGCTCTCGCGATATCAGCCCGACGCTTCTGGCCCCCTGAACACTTGCCATATTTTTGATCGATGAACCCTTGCATGGAAAGTTCTTCCACGAGCGTATCGATTTGCGCCTTGAGCTTCGCGTTCGAGAGCCCATAAAACCGGCCCCGAATGGCCAAGTTTTCGCGGATGGATAAGCGGTCATCGAGCATGTGGGTTTGAAAGACAATGCCGATATTTTTACGAATGGCATCATCGTCTTGGCCCAGTTGATGCCCGTCGACAAAGACCTCGCCGGCATCATGATTCAAAAGCGTTGAGATGATGTTAATGGTGGTGCTTTTGCCCGCCCCATTGGGCCCTAAGAAGGCAAAAAAGGCTTGCTTGGGAACCGAAAAGCTGATGCCATTGACCGCGGTCAAAGACCCGTAGCGTTTGGTGAGCTGATTCACGGTTAAAAAATCCATTTATAACTCCTTTAATAAAGTTTCATACCACGCCAGATCATGCTTGGCTTGGGAAAATCCATAGCGTAAGGTTTGATAAGGGAACGGACCCATCACGTCTTGGTACGCGTCTTTAATTGCTTCATAGCGTTTCACGAGTGCTTGAAGATGCGTGATGTAAGATTTTACGAGCTCAATGCGCGCCTTGCGATCGATGAATTCAAAGAAATACTCGCGCAGTAAAAAAGGCTCATGCTCGGTGATGGGAGACATTAACCATGCCTTAAGCGTTTGAAGTCCTTTCGGCGTGGTTTGATACACGCGTTTTTTACGGGACGTCTCACTTGGTACTTCTTCAATGGCCCCATTCGCTTCCAGTTTTTTAAGGGTGGGATAGATGTTGCCAAAACTGGGCGACACAAAATTGGACACGGACACTTCCATCCGTTTTTTTAACCCATACCCGCTCAACGGTTCTTGAGCACAGAGGCCTAAGATGATAACGGTGATGCGATCGTTTGATTTCATGACTATCCTCAAACATAATATATATCAAGTTGATATATGTGTCAATGGGCGTCTAAAAAAATAGGAAAGTTTACGCGATTGAGCAAAGTTTTGTTAAAATAGATATGCTGCCGAAATAGCTCAGTTGGTAGAGCAACTGTCTCGTAATCAGTAGGTCGCAGGTTCGAGTCCTGTTTTCGGCACCACGAAAAAAATAAAAGCCATCCAGATGGATGGCTTTTTATGTAAAATCGATGGGGTGTTTTTTTAAGTACTCTTCAATCTTTTGACGGGTGAATTCTTTATCGACCGGGACATCCAAGTACTCATTAAATGCGTTGCGCACACGGATGCATTTGAGGTAGTGCACGGGTTTTTTATAGGTTTGTTCGTAGCCGAGTTTATACAGATTGAGTTGAAGCTTTAAATGATCTTCGGCGATGTGCAAGGTCCGTTTGACATCGGCAATCCCGATGCCTCGGATCAAAGGAGATTTCACCACCATGTCAAAGCGCCCCGCCGCAATGGGAACGCCAAAATGGGCAATGACGACCATTTTCTCGTTCTCGATGGATTCAAAACTGTGTTGGCGTTTGAGTTTCATGTAGCTTTTCATTTCAAGGGAGGGGTGGATGACCCCATTGACTTCAAATTGCTCAATCATGTCATGAAGCTGTGTGCCCCGTTC
>CAJXNT010000013.1 GCA_913057225.1 uncultured Mycoplasmatota bacterium | reverse complement strand
GAATGTTTGATTTTATGTTTTGATTAGTGTGTTTAGTGTCATGGTATGGTTTCATATTCAAACCATTTACACGACTTCCCGATCTTCAAAGAAAACGACATATTTATGATATAAAAAAGAGTGGGAAGATTAACGTAAGAAATAAATGTTTCACATTTCGTGTAATTCTTTCTATGAAAAATTCAATTCATTATACTTAAAAAAAATTGATTTTACAAGAGAATATGGGGATTTATGGACAGTTTACTGGTGGCATTTTTAGTGCTCATGGGCATCGTTTTACTCATTGCAATCTATGGGTATTTTAGAGGCGGTGTGGACGGCATGTTAGAAAAAGAGATCAATCATAACACCATCGAGGCTGATCAAAGACTTGAAACCACTCGGTACATCGACTTTTTTAAACAAGTGAAACGCGTGGATTCCATTTATATCAATCGGTCTAAAAAGACATTTCAAATCAAAAAGAATAACCGCTTATCCGAGCCGTTTTTCCTGGATGATTTGAATCAATTCAGCGTGGAATTCAATGGCGAAGTCTTACAAAAAAACAATCAATCTCCATGGTTTCATTGGGACCAAGACGTTGAACCCGAAGTCGTGGACCAAGGCGATTGGGCAATCAGTTTTAGCGTTAAGACCGGTGAACACCTGATCTTGTTTGAGTCCTATGAAACCTTCAAAAAGGTCGTAGAAAGTCTCCAAGCCATTGAAGAAAGTTGGTAATGTAAACGGTTTACACCTTGAAATATTAAATAAGAGGCGTATGATATAGGCGTAAGCTCTCAAGAAAGAAGATGAATCATTCATGCTCATTCTCGCTGAAACCTTGGCGTACGACCTCATTTTATACATTGGACTTACGCTTTTGGTGGGTCTTTTTTTTGGTCGCCTGTTTGAACATTTTAATATTCCCAATTTGACCGGCTACATTGTCTTAGGCTTAGCCATTGGGGCCCTTGTGCTCGTGTTTGAACAAGAAGCCCTGGTTGAAACCTTTCAAATCGTTACGGCCATTGCGATTGGGTTTATCGCCTTTAGCATTGGCATGGAATTGGATTTCACTAAGATCAAGAATCGCCGTAAAGAAGTGGTCATCATTACCCTCACCCAAGCTTTTTTCGCCTTCATCATTACGGCGCTTGGGATGTGGCTTTTTGGCTTACCCCTGCATATCGGCTTAGTCCTCGGGGCCATAGCCATTGCCACCGAGCCAGGGCCCATCCTACTCATTACGAAAAAATTTAAAACACACGGCCCCCTCACCGACACCCTCGTTCCCTTGCACGGAGTGGAAGATATGATTGCCATCCTCTTTTTCGGACTTGCCGTGGCCTATGCCGTATCGGTGGAGAGTGCTACAGGCATTTCGGCCGAGATGGTATCGAGTCCTTTCTTAGAATTGATATTCTCCTTTGCCATTGGCATTATCATTGGCCTCATTTTCCGGCAAATCATTAAAGTGACGTCCTACGATGACCCTGACAAAGACACCATCGTCATGGTCAGCGCCCTGGTGGCCATTTTAATTTCTGTGGCCATTGCCAATCGTGGATTTGAAATCAATCAATTCCACATTCATTTATCGCCGATCTTACTGCCCATGGTCGTGGGGATTACGTTTGCCAATACCTCGACGTACAAAGCGAAGCATGAAATCGAACACACCGTAGATCTCATTGAGTCCCCCTTGATGATCGCCTTCTTTGCGGTCATTGGTGCGGAAATTGTCATTTTAGTCGCGGAACAATTATTGGTGATGGAATGGCTGAATTTAGTCATTTTCACACTCGTGTATGTGGGCTTTCGCATTTTTGGGAAACTCTTTGGATCGTGGCTCGGCGCGAAGATGGCCCATTCCGATCCGGTCATTCAAAAATACTTAGGGCTATGTTTACTGCCCCAAGCGCAAGCCGCCATTGGGCTTGCCTTCATCGCCCAAGGCTTACTCAGTTTCACCGTGTATGGCAACCTCATATTGGTCATCACCCTGGTGGCCACCGTGATTTATGAACTCTTTGCCCCACTTGGTCTCCGATTTGCCCTGGTTCGCTGCAACGAAGCCGATGATGCCGTATGTAGCCTCCTGGACCAACAACATAAAAAGCCGTTTTTCCGGTTTACCAAAGCGCATTAAAAAAGCGATTCCCTTTACGGGTGAATCGCTTTTTCTTTGGATGAATTTTGATGATACAAAGCGCCTCCAATCATCACGCCCAGTAAGCTGGCGGTGAGCACCAGACTGACAAGAAACCCTTGGCCGGGACTGCCATTCACGATGAAATGCCCCACTTGATAGACCCACATCGCGAAGAAGAAGCCCGTTAAAAGTTGCAATCCGACGGCAAAGACCAGCCAGCGGGTCGACTTGAGTTCGGTTTTCATCGCCCCAATGGTCGCAAAACACGGCGGGGAAAAAAGATTGAATACCGTGTAAGAAATGGCGGTCAGGGCGGTTAAAGACGCCCCAGTCACGAGCGCATCTCTGGCATTGATGATGTTGATGGCATCAAACGCATCGGACACTGAAAAGACATAAATGACCGCCAACGCCCCCACGATCTCTTCTTTGGCAATAAAGCCCAAAATGGCGGCCACGGCTAAGCCCCATGAGGCGATGCCGATGGGTGTTAACGCCCATTCAAAGGGAATGGCGAGCGTTCTTAGCATGCTCGCTTCGGGCCCAACGGGGGCCAAGGAAAAATCAAAGCTGATGAAAAACCACACCAACCCATTTAAAACGACGATGATGGTGCCCGCATTTTTAATGAATGATTTGGCTTCGGCCAGCATCATTCGCCACCCCAGTTCTAAACTGGGCCGTTTATAATCGGGCAAATCGTAAACCGTTTTTTCGGGGGATGTTTTCAGTCCGAAGAAAAGCTTCAGTGCAAACCCAATCACAAATACGACCAAGATGGCGGCGATGTACATCAGGGCCGTCACCCACGCTTGGCCGGTGAAAAAGACCCCAAGCAGTAAGACAATGACAGGCAGTTTGGCCCCACACGGCACGAACGGGGTTAACATCACGGTCAGTTTACGCTGAGTTTCATCTTCAATGGTCCGTGCCGCCATGACCCCCGGGACGCTGCATGCCAGTCCCACAAACATCGGGATGGCGGATTTTCCCCCGAGGCCAATCTTGGCAAAGTAGCGATCAATCACCATGGAAACGCGCGTCATATACCCAGAATCTTCCAAGAGTTGTAAAAAGAAAAAGAGCACCATGATTAAGGGTAAAAAGCTTAAGACGGCGGTGAATCCGCCCCACACGCCATCGAGTATAAAGCCTTTCAGTAAAGGCCCAGCCCCCAGTTCATCGAGGCCGATTTCAATGGCGCCTCCGATCATGCCCATGCCGGTCTCTAAAAGCCCCGCCAACCACGGACCTAAAGTGATCTGTGAGAGGTAAAAGATCGCCCACATGACGCCAAAGAAAATCAAAAGACCAAGCACAGGATGCGCCACCACACGATCGGCTTTATCGGTGGTGGACAGGGGTTTGGCTTGGTCGTATGATTTTTGCACTTTTTGCATGATGTCTTGAATGATTTTATCGTTTTTGGCCACGGTAGATACATCCTTCGTTTAATGCGCATTGCAACAATTCTTGAATGCCGCGTTTGTGCGTTGCCACGGTGCAATACACTTGGCATTCAAGCATTTGCTCTAAGGTTTCTACATCGATTTCAATCTGATTTTTTTGGATGATGTCCATCTTATTGAGCGCAATCAACACCGGGATTCCCAGTTCTTTAAGCGCCTGGGTGAGATGTAAACTCTGTTCAAGTTGGCTGGCATCCACGATGTTTAAGATGACATCAATGGCTTCGTTTTTTAAATAGTCAATGGCCCGTTTTTCATCCCCAGTAGAGGGATCCAGTGAAAACGTCCCGGGCAAATCCACAATGGTGATGGATTCATGATTGTCCGCATATTTTTTTCGCAAGTGGGCTTCAAAGTGGTCAACGGTGACGCCGCCATAATTCCCCACTTTTTTAAACTGACCGGTGAGGTAGTTAAAGACCGTGGTTTTCCCACTGTTGGGATTACCGACGAGGGCGATTTTCATGGGGAAGGGCCTCCACGTGTAACGTTTGGGCGAGGGCCTGATGAATCGCAATGCGCATGCCCCCAAATTTTAATATGTGGTGTCCGCCGACTTTTCCCGCGTACGTAAAAATACTTTCATAGCTCAAACCACGCCGGCGAAAAGGCGCGGGAAGCTCAGTTTGAGCATCCCCTGGTTTTAGTTTGTACGCATGCGCTTTTTCCGCGTCTAAAAGTTTCATCTTACACCAACCTATAATACAAGTTTAACACGGGGCCCACGCTTTGAACATGGGCGAAAAATAAAAAAAGTGCGTGAACGCACTTTAAGCCATTCGGCCACGAAATTATGATATTTTAAAACAAGGAGTGACTATGGACATCATAAAACCGACATCGAACGCACAAAAAACCCAATGGATATACTATTTTACTGGCTTATTCATCATGCCTCTGGGCGTCATTTTGATGATTAATTCCCGGTTGGGCCCGCCGCCTCTGGCGAGTCTTTCAGACCACGTTGCCCAGTTGCTACCAATCACGTTAGGCACGGCATCCTTTTTCTTGCAAGCGCTGATTGTGGGATTGGTGATGGTGTATTTTAGGGAAGTCAAATCCATCTTGATTTTCGTGGCCGCCACCTTATTAGGCTTTGGCCTTGATTTTTGGGATCTCATTGTTTTAAGAGATTTTTATCCCGTGGGACTTCCCAATCAATTTTTATCGTTTTTTGGCGGACTGTTTATCATTTCTTTCGGTCAAAATCTCGTCCGCTTTTCCCAGTTTAAAGCGACGCCACTTTTAGAATATATGAAGTTTTTCCAAGCGGTCTACAGAACCGAGAAAATCTTCATCTCCAGGCTTTCAGTGGAAGGCAGCATCTTAGTCTTTTCCATCGCTCTGGCCTACTTTGGTGGCCTTGGCATGGGCAATATTGCGCTGGGGACATTCATATTGCTGATTGGAATGCCCAGTTTCTTGGCGCTTCAAAACCTGTGGATGGCGCCGATTTTTGCCATAAAAAAAGCTTCTTAAACAAGAAGCTAATATCGGGACGACAGGATTTGAACCTGCGACCCCTTGCACCCCATGCAAGTGCGCTACCAAACTGCGCCACGTCCCGCAAGAATATAGTATACAACCTTCCGCTCAATTTTCAAGAGAAACTGAACAATTATGCTATAATGTTTGCATGAAAATGCCGTTATTAGACCACCGACCGATTCTTTTATTTGATTTAGAAACCACCGGATTTTCTCCGCAAAAAGATGCCATCATTGAAGTCGGCATCTTATTATTAGACGCCACCCTATCACCCAATAAAAAGCATAGTTTCTTTGTTAAAACGAATAGACACATCCCCCCAAAAATCACCGAACTGACCGGCATCACTCAGCGCATGAGTGATTCGGGAGAACCCGCTAAAGCTGCGTTTGAACTCTTCCGCATGTATAATACGGACCAAGCCCTTTGGGGCGCATATAACATTCAATTTGACATCGGATTTGTGCAAGCCCTCTTTGACCGCTTTGAACCGGGTTTAAAGGTCCACGCCAACCTCATCGATGTCATGGCTATATACAAAGACCGTTTCAAAGCCCCACATGCACTCAAGCATGCGATTGATACCTTAGGCGTTTTACTGCCCAACACGCACCGGGCCATCGATGACGTCTTAGCGACGGCCGAAGTCCTCAAACGGTTGCATGCCAAACAATCGGTGGATCCATTTGTGAACGCCATCGGATATCATCCAAAGTACGGGCTCAAAGGACCCACGTACTCTCACATCACGTATTTACCGAACGACGACCAAATCGGTCGCTTTGAATCCCACATCCAACATCTTGAAGGAGGCGCTCATGCCAAGGAGTAATTTGTTAAAAAAATACGCGGACCTCGCTGTTTACGTTGGGGCCAATGTGCAACCGAATCAAAGGGTGGTCGTGCGCAGTTCCACCGAATCCACCGAACTCGCTCGCGCGATTGCCAAAAGCGCCTATGAAGCCGGGGCGAAACGGGTCCGCATTGATTATGCCGATCCTTATGCCTCCCGCATTGGGTATGATGGCATGAGCGTCGAGACCTTGCAAGAAGTGCCGGAATGGCTCGTGCAAAAATATCAAGAAGACGTGGACCAAGGCGCGTGCCTGATTTCCATTACGTCTCCGATTCCTGAAATCAATAAAGGCGTGCCCGCTGAAAAGATGCAAAAAGCATCGATGGCGGCCATGAAAAAAATGAGTTTCTTTAGGGAACACACCATGGGCAACCGCACGCAGTGGACGATTGTCGCTGCGGCCAATCCCGAATGGGCCAAGAAAATATTCCCAGACGCTTCAGAAGCCGATGCCACTGAAAAACTGTGGGACGCCATTTTCAACGCCACGCGCGTCTACGAAGATCAAGATCCAAAAACGTTGTGGGACGCTCATAACGAGACCCTCGGCAGTCACAATAAAGTCCTCAATGATTATCAATTCAAGCATTTGCATTTCAAAAACAGCCTCGGCACCGATCTCATTGTCGAACTCGTGAAAAACCACGTGTGGGCCGGCGGACAAGAACATTCAACTCAAGGGGTCGCGTTTAATCCCAACATTCCCACCGAAGAATCCTTCACCATGCCTTATAAACTGGGCACGCGCGGAAAAGTCTATGCGACCAAGCCCCTCGATTATCAAGGCAACCTCATCGATGGATTCTGGTTAGAATTTAAAGATGGCAAAGTCGTCGATTACGATGCCAAAGCCGCGAAGGATGCCTTAACGAATATCTTAGAATTTGATGAAGGGGCGCGCTACATCGGTGAAATTGCCCTCATTCAACACGACTCTCCCATTCAAAACACTGGGTTGCTGTTTTACAACACCCTGTTTGATGAAAATGCCTCGTGCCACATGGCCTTAGGCCGGGCGTATCCCATGAACGTCCAGGGAGGCACATCGATGAGTCAAGCCGAGCTCGATCAAGCCGGCGCCAACAATTCCATGACCCATGTGGATTTCATGTTTGGGTCGGAAGATTTAGACGTGACCGGCGTCACCCATGACGGTGAAGAAGTTCCGGTCATGCGAAACGGAAATTTTGTCATCTAGGCTTGCTACCCCGCAAGCCTCTTTACTATAAGGAGTGATTCGATGCACCGATTGAAAATGTTTGCCGCCTTGGCGCTTGTCAGCTTAACGCTGATGGGATGTGAAGCCGTCGCGGAACCCCCCATCTCAGATGAAACTGTGACCCTCACCTTTACGGGTGAATTTAATGAAACCGTCGATCCTTTAGACGTCCCATTGGGCCGTCCCGCCGATCTCCCTGAAGTCACGGGAGAAGGGGCCTTTTTAGGGTGGTTCGATGCGGACAATCCGCGGTATGAACTGACGCCCTTTGATCCGGTGTTTGAAGATATGACGCTGGTGGCACAGTTTGAAACCTCGTCGGTTCAAGTCTTATTTGAACGCGGCGATGGGGGATATCTTGCCCCGCTGGATGCGTCTGAGCCGATTGAAACCTTGCCGGAACCCACCCGTGTGAATTTTGAATTCGCGGGCTGGTATTTCGATCAAGCCTTGACGCAGCCCGTGGAACTTCCCCTGACGGTTGAGGCCGATACCACCCTCTATGCGCGGTGGTCGTTTGACGGCTCGACGTCTCTCAATATTTTAGAATACGAACAATCCATCATTGACATGGTGGAAGATGTGCGAACCTCGGTGCTCGGGATTTCCAACATCATTGACACCGATCTCGGTACGGGTTCCAACGGCAGTGGAGTCATTTACCGCCGTGAAGGGAACAAATATTGGGTGGTGACGAATCACCATGTGTTGGAAGATTTCACCGAACTTGAGATCATTTACGAACGTAACGATCTCATTTTTACCATTGAAAACGACGCCATTGAATTCATTGGCTCCGACCCGACCACTGACATTGGGGTGATTACGTTCACCTCTGAAATCGATTTTGCGGTGGCAGAATTTAAAGATTACTACGAGCTCGAACTGGGTCAATACGTCTATGCGATTGGCTCCCCCTTAGGATTTCAGTATTTTAATTCTGTGAATCAAGGAATCATCTCGGGGCTTTCGCGGTTTTTTGAAAACTCCGATGGCCTGGGAGACTTTGCGGGCTTTGTCATTCAACATGATGCTGCGATTAACCCCGGCAACAGTGGGGGCGCCCTCTTTACCAGTGGCGGAGAATTCATCGGCATCAACACGTTTAAAATCGATTCGTCTCCCACGGGCCGAAACCTCGAAGGACTGGGCTTTGCCGTGCCTTCTAATACCATCACACGCGTGACGCGTGACTTAGAAGAGTATGGGGAAGTCAGACGGCCATTCTTTGGCATTTCATCCGCGGTCTTGGTGTCATCGTGTGACCAAGACTTCGGCGTCTGCGTCCAAGCGGTGGTCGCCGATTCCAGTGCGGAATCACTCGGCATTCAAGAAGGGGATGTCATCATTGGATTCCAAAACGATGCGATGGACGAAATGCTTAGAACCAATAATTTTGAACAACTCAGAGAAGCCATCTTGAACTCCCGTGTGGGGCAAGATGCGAGGGTTGAAGTGATTCGTGATGGGGAAACCCTCATCACCGATTACGCCCCCCTAGTGCTCCACCCTGATGATCGTGACTAAACGACTTTCGATTCTTTTCGTCCTCGTTTTTATGCTGGTAGGGTGTCAGTCCAATCCGGTCGTTGATCTCCAGATTTCCGACCAAAGCTTTTCCTATGACACTTTTACACCCGGCGCCATTGAGGCGTCATTCATCTACGAAGATGGCACGCAAGAACGCGTGCCTTTTGCCATAGAATGGGTGCAAACCCGGGATGTGGAAAAACTCTCACGCCCGGGGCATCACACAATCCAAGTCTCGGAAGCCGGGATTCAGACCACCTTTGATTTGGTGTTAGAATCCAGTGCTTTAGAGATGCAGCTTTCCAACATCTACACCCTCGGCTCGGAAAGTGCGCAAATTGGCACCGATTATGACACGTGGAAAGAAAGCATCGCCGGCGAGGATGGCCTCGGGGTTAATGAGCTTTTCATCAATGCTTTTGGTGAACTCATCGTCACTTATAGCGATGAAACCACCGTCAACCTCGGCAAAATCACGGGGGAAGATGCGCCCCTCATTGAGCTTTCGGTGGATGGCGATTTATTGACTTGGAATTATGTCGATGATGCGGACCGGGAAGTCTTGTTTGATTTATCCACCTTAAAAGGCGACACCGGAACATCGATTGAAGACTTATCCTTCAACACCGACGATGAACTCATCGTCACATTTGACGATGGCAGTGCCAACAATTTAGGGTCTTTTTCAGCCTTTTTAGACACGCTGGCCATCGATACCATTTACACCAACTCGCGCAGCGAACTGATCATTGTCCTCACCGATGGCCGCAGCTTTAACGTCGGCAGCGTCATTGGCCCCGTTGGGCCAAGGGGCTCGACGGGGCCGCGCGGCATTCAAGGGCCCAGAGGGCTCACCGGCCCTCAAGGCTCACCCGGAGAATCCCCGGAATTTCGGATTGACGGGGTGATGATGCAATACAAATACCCGTCCGAAGATAACACCCAGTGGCGGGATCTCTTTAATTTCCAAACCTTAGAAAGCGAAACCTTTACGTTTGTGACGAATCCCGGCGTGGTGTTAAGGACCACCGCGGACACGCTGCAATGGAAACTCGACGAAGAGCCTGATACCTCGTTTCAAACCTTATTCACCGCCGACGAACTGAGAGGCCCAGCAGGGCCTCAAGGTCCCAGTGGTGCGGATGGCGCCGATGGCGCCGATGGGGCAGACGGGGCCGAACTGGAAATTAGATACAACGCAGAAACCGAACAGATCGAAACCAAATACACCGATGAAACCACCTGGACCTCGATTGCCTCGAAAAGTACGTTCCAAGGTCCTAGAGGCTATGACTTAAGCTTGTCCACGTCGGGCAATGCCATTGTCTGGGGGATCAGCGATGGGGCCATCGCCTATCAAGAGTTGGTCAGTTTTGAAGCCATCCAGGCGCCCCCGGCTGAAATCATTGTCAGTGGTGAAGCCATTTATTCGCGCGGGCTTTCCAGTGACCCCTACACCCAGGTGATCAGTCTTTCGGCTTTAAAGGGGCCCATCGGAGTCACGGGCCGGGGCATCTCGGGTGTATCCATCAATGGTTCCAACGAATTTATCATCAGCTACACGGATGGCGGTACCGATAATCTTGGCACGCTGGCCGATTTAGTGACCGTCAGCTTCAAACATCCGAATGGGTTTATTTTTGACACGCAAGTCATTCCCAGTGGATCGGATGTGACCACGCCAAGCGGCATCCCCGAGGTGAATTACGCCACCGTCTCGGGATTTTCGGCCGCTTTGACCAACATCACGCAATCGAAAATCATTGAAACAATCCTGAGCTATGACACGTTAACCGTGAATTTCAGCAGTGGGTCATCGAGTGTGACGTTGACTGCCCTGGATGCGTTGCAACTCCCAGTGCCTGTGGCCCCTGAAGGCACAACGTTTGCCGGATTTTACCGGCTCATCAATGGGCAAAAAGTGGCCGCTTATGACGGCATGCCGCTGGAAGCACTCTTTTTAACCGACCGAACGATTACCTTAAGACCTTCCTTCACCACCATCGAACGCTTTGATGTGCGTAATGAAGAAGAACGCATTCAAATGATTAATGACGTGTTAAATGGGGTCATTACAGTAGAAAACAATTTATCAGTTGGACGCGCGCTTGGAAGTGGTGCGGTGGTCTCACGCGTGGCCGTTTCAGGCGGATATCGCTACACCGCGGTGACGAACTATCATGTGGTTGAAAGCAATCAAACGTTAGACATTCGTTTTTACCGTGGCGGCAACATGTATGAAGAGACTGACGTGACTTTGTTGGGAACGTCCGCGGTGAATGATGTGGCGATTCTTGAATTTGACAGTCCGCATGTATTAACGCCTGTGGCCTTTGGGAACTCTTTTGATATCGACACCGGCCAAACGGTGTATGCTTTGGGTAGTCCTCTGGATTTTAAATACTTTCATACAACCACTGAAGGCTTACTCGTCTCAGATAAGCGCTTATTTGATAACATCGATAACATTGACTCTTACTTTATCCAGCATTCGGCGCTCATCAATCCTGGCAACAGTGGAGGCCCGATTGTGGATTCAAATGGTGATTTATTAGGCCTTAACACCATCCGGTCTGAGTCTACAGGCGGTCCTTCACCTCGAGATGTGGATGGGATTGCCTTTGCGATTCCCTCACTCATTGTCGAACGTGTGTATTTAGACGTCACTCAAAATGTCACCCCAACTCGGCTCAGTTTTGGCATCAGCGCCGCCCCCAATCCTTACAGCTGTAATAATGAGGTATTAGTGGGTGTCTGTGTTTCGAGTGTTACACCAGGATCATATGCGGCCGAACTCGGCCTTGAAGATGGAGACATCATCCTCCAGTTCATCAACGACCGACTGACGGATTTTGTCGATATTGACAACATCAATGAACTCACAGAAGCGATGTACATGACGCAAATCAATCGCACCATCCGCGTGGTTTACCTCGATGCTTCAAACAGTTATAATACGGTTGAAAGCAGCCCCGTCAACCTCGACTAAAAGGAGACCTCATGGAACCATGGGTGCACGCCTGCGGATTTAAAGAAGCCAATCTCGTCCAAAAACGAGTCATCCCCGTCTTAAGAAGCGGTAAAAATGTCGTGGTCACCTCGCCCACTGGGACGGGTAAAACCCACGCATTTTTAATTCCCTTGTTAGAAAAAATTCATCCCAACGGAAAAACGCAAGCCATCATCTTAGCGCCCACCAGCATTCTTTCAAAACAACTTTTCACCGTGGCCGAATCGGTGGTTAAGGCTTTAAACCTTCCCATTAAAATTCGCCACATTCATAAAAAAATTGACACGGCGAGCGATCACGATGTCATCATTGCGACGCCGTATCAATTAATTGATGCCGTGTTTAAACGCTCGTTATTTGGCCTGAAAAGTGTCCATACCATTGTCTTAGATGAAGCCGATATGATGCTTGATCAAGGGTTCATTCATGATCTGGAATTGATTTTTTCAGGACTCTCTGCGAGCGCTCAAGTGGGGATTTTTTCCGCGACCATGCATCCTGCTTTAAGGACGCTGCTTGATAAATCATTCCCGAAAATTAAAACGCTGGATCTCAATCCGGAACTGCTCAATGACCAAGCCTTAACATCCAAATATATCTACGTAGAAAAAACGCGGCGGATCGAAGAATTGCCGCGGGTGATGGGTCAAATTCAACCGTTTTTTGCGCTCATTTTTGGCTCCACAAAAAAAGAAACCGAAGCCATTTATCACGCATTAAAACCCATCTACAAAGACATCGCCTTACTCCACGGGGATAAACCCCCCAGAGAGCGCGACCAAATATTAAAAAAAGCCCGTAAATACGAGTATCAAATCTTGGTGGCCTCGGACCTCGCCGCTCGGGGCATCGATTTGCCGGATGTGTCGCATGTGATCAATGTGAGTTTACCGAGCGATCCATCGTATTTCATTCACCGCATCGGCCGGACCGCACGCATTGGCAAACCCGGCATGCAAATCACGCTGTATGAAAAAAAAGACCTTCCATTTTTTGAAAAACTTAAACCCTATGGATATTCGGTGACTTTAAAAGGAGGCCGCCCATGAAAATTGGCTCACACGTCGGGCTTTCCGGCAAAGATATGTATTTAGGCAGCGTCGAAGAAGCGTTAAGCTATGGTTCAAGCGTCTTTATGGTATACACTGGGGCGCCACAAAATACGCGCCGCAAACCGATCGAAGACATGAACATCGACGCCGCCCACGCGAAAATGGCCGAAGTCGGCATCGCTCCTGACGATATCGTGGTGCATGCGCCTTACATCATGAACTTGGCCAATCCGAAAGCGGAAACCCGTGAATTTGGCGTACGCTTTTTGAGTGAAGAAATCCGGCGCACCGAAGCCATGGGCGCCCGACAAATTGTCTTGCATCCGGGGGCGCATGTGGGTCAAGGCCCCGACCAAGCGATTCAATATATCATCGAAGGCCTCAACGAAGTGATTGCGAATACGGCAGGCTCGCCCGTGCAAATCGCTCTTGAAACCATGGCGGGCAAAGGCACTGAGATAGGCCGTTCGTTTGAAGAATTGGCCGCCATCATCGAAGGCATCACTGACCAAACCCGGATCTCCGTGTGCTTTGATACCTGTCACACGCACGATGCCGGGTATGCAATCAAAGACGACTTCGACGGCGTCATGGAAACCTTTGACCGTGTGGTGGGCCTCGATCGCATTAAAGTCTTACATATCAACGATTCGCAAAATCCACAAGGCGCTGCCAAGGACCGGCATGCGAATTTAGGGATGGGGCATATTGGATTTGACGCACTCTTAAACGTCATCGAAACCGAACGCTTCAAAGACGTGCCTAAAATCTTAGAAACCCCCTATGTGACCGAAGATGAAACGTCAAAAAAACGCATTTATCCCCCGTATCAATGGGAAATTGCGATGATTAAAGCCCGCACGTTTGATCCCACCTTCATCGAGACCATCCGCGCCCAGTAACGTATGCGAGATCTTTTAAACGACTATTTTGATGATGTTCGCATCATCGACACCGAAGCCTACATAAAGCACCGTCAAACCCACTTCGCGCACAAACGCGAAGATTTAAGCATGTTTGAAAAGTATCAGTCGCTGGCGATTGTCTGTTTATCGTTTCCTTCCGATCAAGTGAAACTTGGCGGCAAAGGCCACGGCATCGTCGCTCGGTATGCGTATGGGGAAGACTATCACATCACGTTTAATAAACGTTTTAAAGCGCTTAAAGAAGAGGCGCTCAAACTCGGATACCACATTGAAGGGAAGGCCGATATATCCCCTGTGGACGAACGTCAACTGGGACTCATCAGTGGGCTCGGCTTCATTGGCTATAACGACTTATTGATTCATCCTAAGTTTGGGACCTATATGATGCTTGGGACCGTCTTCATTGAAGAAAAACTGCCCGAATATGTCGTCACCATTGACGATGATTGCGGCGATTGCCGGTTATGCATTGATGCCTGCCCCGGGGATGCGCTTTCCACCGAAGGCTACACCGAAGCCAAGTGTTTATCCTTTAAAAACCAAATGAAAAATCCCTTTAGCTTAGAAGAAGTGGCCCCGTTTAAAACGATGATTTTTGGCTGTGACATTTGTCAGCGCGTCTGTCCGAAAAACACCAACATCCTGCCGAGATCGCATCCGGAATTTGAACCCGATGGGGTTGAGCGCATAGACCTCGCCGAACTTTTAACCCTTTCCAACCGAGAAATCCAACGTCGCTACCGTGATTATGCGTTTTCTTTTCGGGGCGGACTCTTACTCAAGCGAAACGCCATCATGTTGATGTATAACCAGCGACTGTTTGAACATTTAGATCTTATCAAAAGCGTCTATCAAGACTACGCCCACGTGCCTTGGTTTGAATCCACGGTCCGTTTGATCATCGAAGATATGGAGAAAACGCATGAATCACGTCGTGTTATACCAGCCTGAAATCCCGCAAAATACGGGAAACATCATGCGCACCTGCGTGGCCATTGGGGCCAAACTTCATCTCATCAAGCCTTTAGGGTTTTCTTTGGAAGAAAAATATCTCAAACGGGCGGCCGCCAATTATCTCGACCATCTCGATTATGTCGTGCATGAATCAATCGAGGATTTTTTTGAGCACGAACCGGGTGAGTATTATTTCTTATCGCGTTATGGCATGCAATCGCCAGATGCCCTCGACGTCGCCGATGCCAGCCTCACGCGGTATTTCTTTTTTGGTTCAGAATCCACCGGGATTCCAAGAGCCATCTTAAAACCGCACATTGACCGCTGTTTTCGCTTGCCGATGAGCGTCCACATTCGCAGTTTAAATCTCGCGAATACCGTCGCCATTGTGATGTATGAAGTGATGCGGCAACAGGATTATCCCGGCCTGGAACGCTTTGAACCCGAGATTTACAAAGGAAAAGATCACTTACTAAAGTAAAGGCCCACCCCCACGCGCCTTCATGTGCTACAATGAGAGCAATAAGGATGTGATGCGCATGGAAAAAGCCTTGGGCGACCCCATCGTGGTGCAAAGTTACAAGCACGACGAAAGACTCCATCGCATTTGGGCGAAAGCAACCATTATTGATCGTACAAAGGACCAAATCATCTTAGCCAATGAACGCACCAAAGTCATCGAAGCCAACGGCCGCTTTTGGTACACGAAAGAACCTTCTGTCACATGGTTTTTTAAAGACCAATGGTTCAACGTGATCGGCATCATTCGGCCCTCAGGCATTTACTACTACTGCAACATTGCTTCCCCTTATGTGATCGACGAAGAAGCTTTGAAATACATCGATTATGACCTCGATATCAAAGTGAATAAAGATTTTTCGTACAAATTATTAGACCGCAAAGAATACCGCCGAAATCTCGAGCAGATGCAATACTCGGAAACCTTGCAAGCGGTATTGGAAAAATCTCAATCCACCCTCATCGAGTGGATCGAATCGAGGAAAGGTCCCTTCACCGGTGGCCTCGTGGATCAACTGTATGACCGTTATAAAATCATGCATGCTTAACACCTCATCGTTGAGGTGTTTTTTTATGATTCTCATGGACAAAAGGTGTATGACAAGTTATACTAAAATGGCTTATTTAGAATTTTTATAAATAAGCGGAAAGCAAGGTATATTCTATGAAAACGCTCCTTTTTACCCTCATTTTTGGGGTCGTTTTACTCGCGGGATGCGAGGGCCAAGATACCCTGGTCATATACACCGATCGCCATTATGAAACCGACGATGCCATCTATGACGCGTTTGAGCGCGAAACCGGTCTTTCCGTCGAGATTTTATCGGCCAGTGCCGATGAACTCATTCAGCGCATTCAATCGGAAGGGGAAACCACCCCCGCCGATCTGTTGTTTCTCACCGACGTGGGTCGCTTAGAGCGGGCCGTCGATGCGGACATTTTAACGCCGATGGATGCGACCATCGTGGCGGCGATTCCTGAGCGGTATGTGCATCCGGATGCCTACTACACAGGGGTCACCAAGCGGGCCCGCGTGCTCGTGTATCACCCGGACCGTGTCGATGCGTCTGAACTTTCAACGTATGAAGCGCTGGCGGAAGCATCGATGGCCGGCCGTGTCGTCATTCGGAGTTCTCAAAATGTTTACAACCAAAGTTTATTTGCGTCTCTTTTGGACCTTCAAGGCGAAGCGGCGTTTGATGCGTGGCTATCGGGGCTGAAAAGTAATCTCGCGCGCCGTCCTGCGGGCAATGACCGCGATCAAGCCAAAGCTGTGTTTGCCGGCGAAGCCGATGTGGCCATCATGAATACGTATTACATGGGAAAAATGGCGTTCAGCGATGATCCCTACGAACGCGATGTGGCCCGCGCACTTGAGGTCTTTTTCCCCAATCAAGCCACCACAGGCACGCACGTGAACATCACCGGGCTCGGTGTGGTGAAGCATGCCGACAACGTGGAAGCGGCCGAAGCGCTCATTACGTATTTGCTCAGCGAAAATGTGCAAAATGTGTTTGCGGCCACCAATTATGAATACCCTGTATTAGAAAGTGCCACCGTTCATCCCTACATTGAGGCGTGGGGCGCCTTTAACGAACAAACCATCCCCTTATCTCGCCTCGGTGATTTATATCCAACGGTATCGATGAAAGTCGATGAATTGAGGTTTGATCAGTGATCATTCCAAAACGCATTTGGGCGGTAACGCTGGGCCTTTCAATCCTTTTACTCATGCCTTTCAGTGCCCTCATTGGGGCGCTTTTTTCGCCGTCCAATGCGATTTGGGACCATGTCCGTGAGACGTTACTTCCCACATACTTATTCCATACCACACTGGTCTTAGTGATCAGCGTGACGCTGGCCACCGTCATTGGGGCCAGCCTGGGATTCTTATTTGCTCGGCGTGCCTTTCCCGCCAAGAAATGGTGGCGACTCGCCCTCATTTTACCGCTGGCCATTCCCTCGTATGTCTACGCGATGATTACCGCCGATCTATTCAGTATTACCGGATTGGTGGGCCGGACGTTGGCCGAGCTTGGCGTGGGTGTTTCGCTTTCTTGGATGAACATTCCAGGCGTCAGCGTGATGTTTGCGCTCGCCCTGTATCCGTATGTGTTTTTACTCACCGAGAGTACCCTTCGTCACCACGGCACGCATTATGAAACCGCCGCCGCCCAACTGGGGGTCGGGCCTTTGAAAGTGTTTTTTAAAATCACCCTGCCCCTGGTGCTCCCTGGCATCATGGCGGGGGCGTCCTTAGTTGCTTTTGAAGTGCTCAATGATTACGGCACGGTGGCGTACTTTAACATTCCCGTTTTTTCCTTCGCCATCTTTGATGCATGGTTTCGCTTAGGCGATTTAACCACGGCTCTAAGGATTGGCGGGTATTTCATCGTCTTCACCTTTTTACTTTCGTGGGCGATGGACCGCTTGAAAAAACCCAGAGGGGGCCGGTTAGAAACCCCGAAAGCCTCGCAGATGAAACTCAAAAAGCCCAAGCGTGTGATGGCTTGGATGGGCCTTTTTTGGCTTTTGACCACGGGGATCCCCATCCTTCAACTCATCCATTATTTAACGCTTGCGCCCTTGCCCAGTGGCCTTTTTATGGCGCTATTTCGCACCGCCTGGGTCAGCGCCTTCGTGGTTGCGATCATTCTCGTGTTGAGTCTTGTGTTGATGCAACCTTTAAGACGAAGACGGATGCCCGTGATTCGCATGGCATCGCTCGGGTATGTGATTCCTGGGAGTATCATTGCCGTGTCGCTCATGGGACTCACCCGTGACCTGGACGTCAATAGCCTGGGATTTTTGGGGGGATCTTTCCTGAGGTATTCCGTCGCGATTGTCATTTTTGCGATGGTGATTCGCTTTTTAACCCTGGGCATGAACGCGCTCACAAGCGGCTATAAAAAAATGGGCGTGCGCTATTCGCTCGCCGCTCAAAGTTTGGGGAAATCGTGGCATCAAACGTTGCGTCAGGTGGATATTCCCTTACTCCGTGAGAGCTTAATTTCAGCCGGGTTATTGATCGCGATTGATCTCATCAAAGAATTGCCGCTGACGTTGATGCTGAGACCCTTTGGATTTGAGACGCTTTCGACGTTGGTCTTTCGGTCCATGCAAAACGAAGAAATCGCCCGCGCCGCGGGTCCGGCCCTGGGAATGATTGGGCTTTCAGCCGTCGCCCTGATATTCATGATGAAGGAGCGTCAAAGCGATGCTCGAAATTAAAAATTGTGCCTTTTCATATCAAGACGTTCCCATTTTTGAGGATATTTCCTTTCAATTAAATGACGGGGATCGTCATACGATTGTCGGACCATCGGGCGTGGGAAAATCCACGTTCTTAAAACTGATTATGGGCACGTTGACCCCGCAATCGGGAGACATCTTAATTGCGGGAAAATCGGTCATCCATCCCTTTAAAGCGCCGCATCAGCGGCCCGTCACGTTGATTTCGCAAGAGGACACGTTATTTCCCCATCTGACCGTGGCGCAAAATCTCATGTTTGGGGCACCGAAAAAAACGTCTGACGTATTGAATCGTTGGTTGGAAGCCTTGGAGCTCACCCCCCTTGCAACCCGCTATCCCAGTGAACTCTCGGGCGGTGAAGCGCAACGGGTGATGCTGGGGCGTGCGCTCATCTATGCGCCGGCCATCATCTTGATGGACGAACCGTTCAAAGCCTTGGATGCAACGTTAAAACTCACCCTCATTGATCGCTTCAAAACCCTGTTTAAAGATGTCGAGCAAACCGTCTTAACCGTCACCCATGACGCGAGCGTGGCCACCGCATTGGGAGGCCATGTTTACCGCCTGGATGACGGGCGTTTAGAACGTAGATAACCCCTTGATTGGGGTTTTTTTATGGTACTATAAAAGGGGAATCAGACTCGTGCTTAATCGAAGGATATTGCGATGATTTTTTGCTTAGGTGGTGCCTTTAATCCACCGACTCTCGCCCATAAACAAATCGCCCTCAGCATTCAATCGGCCTACCTCAACGCGGCGGTGATTTTTTTGCCGGTGAGCGATGCGTATGAAAAATCCATGGCAAGTGCCCATCACCGCGTGGCGATGCTTGAAGCGATGGTGGAAAAGATGCCAAACGTGCGTGTGGATGATTTAGAAGTGCATGATACGGTCTATCAAGGGGCCATCTCGGCGCTTGATCGCCTCCAAGCAAAATACGGTGAGCCCATCGTGTTCGTGGTAGGCATGGATCAAGCCATCACCTTAATGGATTGGAAAGAGGCGGACCGATTGTTAACCACGCACCGCTTTTTAATCATCCAAAGACCGGGCACGTCTGCGGGAACGCTGAAAGAGATTCAAGCGAAATATCCGCAGGCGATTTATGATATATTAGACCTAGATTTAGCGGTGTCTTCCACCGATTACCGGAAGACGTTGGATCCTGCGTTACTAGACCCCTCGGTCCATACGTATATCCAAACGCATCATTTATATCAGGAGCACTCATGGCAGGATTAGGCTTCATGAAAGTCCAAGCAGTGGCCCCCGAAGTTTTCGTGGGCAACCCGACCCGCAACATGCACGTCATGCGGGATTTTTTGGCGAAGTCTGAGGCCGACATGGTGGTCTTTCCTGAACTTTCCGTCACAGGATACACCGCCAGTGACCTCTTTTTCCAAGGGCAACTCCTCACCGATGCCCATGACGCCATAAAATCTTTATTGCGCGACAATCCGTTTCAAGGCTTGATTGTCTTAGGCGCCCCGTTTGATTATCAAGGCTTGATGTACAACGCCGCCTGGGTCATTCAAGGCAAACAGGTGCTGGGCATCATTCCGAAACTGTATGTGCCCAACACGCAAGAATATTATGAAAAACGCTGGTTCACCAGCGGTCTTAAAATCATCGAAGACGTCCGGGAAGTGACCTTTAACGGTCAGAAAATCCCGTTTGGCTCCTTGCTCTTTGAAACCGAAGATACCACCGTCAGTTTTGGCGTGGAAGTCTGTGAAGACATGTGGGCTCCTTATACACCGGGGAACCTCCTGGCCTTAAAAGGCGCCAAAATGATCGTGAACATTTCCGCCTCCAACGAAACGTTTGGCAAACGAGACGTGCGTAAACGCACCATCATCGAACATTCAAGGAAAAACATGGGCGCTTACATTTACGCCAGCGCAGGCCCCAGTGAATCCACCTCTGAAACGGTCTTTTCGGGCCATTTGGTGGCCGCCTCCACCGGCGAGCTCCTCTTAGAAACCGAGGATTTCAATCCCAAAACCACGGCCATCACAGCCGATATCGATTTAGAATCCATCCGTTTCAAACGCCAACACTATTCCAGTTTCCGAGACCTAAAAGTGTCCCTGACGTATCCGGTTCAACGCGTGAAAATCCACGTTGAACCGGCTTTAAGTTATAGCTTTGAACGGCCTTTAGACCGCACCCCATTGGTGCCTAAAGAAGATCAAAAGGCCGCTTTCAAACAACTCTCCAGTCTCTTAGAAAGTGCGCTTTATAAGCGCATGCACCACATTGGCGCCAAGACGATTGTTTTGGGGTTGAGTGGGGGGCTTGATTCCACCTTGGCCTTGATGATTGCGGCCCGCGTGGCCGACAAACTTGGCATCGAGCGGATGCGCGTCATGGCGGTGATGATGCCGGCCAAAGCCAATTCAAAACGCACCAAAATGCAAGCCGAAGCGCTCGCAACGCGTTTAGGCGTCACGCAAAAAGTGATTCCCATTGATGCGGCCGTGGCGGACCATTTCACCCTCATTGATCACGATGGAAAGACGCTGGATACCACCTATGAAAATGCGCACGCGCGAATGCGGACGCTGATTTTGATGAATCTTGCCAACCTCCACAAAGGCATCGTCTTAGGCACCGGCGATATGAGTGAACTGGCGCTTGGGTTTGCGACATACAATGGCGATCAGATGAGCATGTACGGCATCAATCAAGGCATCCCAAAAACGCTGGTAAGGTTTTTGGTCAATGCCTACGGCATGCATGGCTTTGAAGAAGACCTCACGGCCATCACCCAAGCCATCATTGAAACGCCCATCTCGCCGGAACTCATCCCCAATCAAGAAAGTGAAGCGATGATTGGGTCCTATGAAATCAATGATTTTATTCTCGCCCGATACCTCCGACACGGCGATTCTGAATCCCGCATCGCGTTCTTAATTGAAACCACCTTCCATCTGGATAAAGCGGCGGCGAAAACCTACGTCACACGCTTTTTCAAACGCTTCTTTTCACAACAATTCAAACGACAAGCATCCCCGGATGCGCCCAAAGTCATCGATATCGCACTCTCCCCTCGGACCGATTTTAGATTGCCCAGCGATATCAGTTACGGAGACCACTAATGGCACGCGTAGTACTCGGCATGAGCGGTGGCGTGGATTCCAGCGTCGCGGCCTACTTACTCAAGCAAGATGGCCATGAAGTGATCGGACTTTTCATGCGCAATTGGGACGCCACGACCAATCAAGATGTGCTTGGCAATCCCACGTTAACTGACGAAGTCTGCGAACAAGAACGCGATTTTCAGGACGCGCAAAAAGTCGCCGATCAACTCGGCATTGAACTGCATAAAGTGAATTTTATTGAAACCTACTGGGATAAAGTCTTTCAGTATTTTTTAAGTGAATACCGAAAAGGCAGAACCCCCAATCCCGATGTGATGTGCAATAAGATGATTAAGTTTGCGGAGTTTTTTGATTTCGGGAAACGGTTCAATCCGGATTATTACGCCATGGGGCATTTTGCCCGATTGGATCGCACTGGCCGGTTGCGCTTACTGAGAGCAAAGGATGATAATAAAGATCAAACCTACTTTTTATCGCAACTATCGCACGATCAACTTGAAAACGTGCTTTTTCCCATTGGCGATTACACGAAAGCCGAAATTCGCACCATCGCAGAAAGAGAAGGCCTCGCCACCGCCAAGAAAAAAGATTCCACCGGGATTTGCTTCATCGGAGAACGCGATTTTAATCAATTTTTAAACAACTATTTACCCGCACAATCTGGCCCCATTGAAACGTTGGATGGGGACGTGATTGGCACCCATACGGGTCTCATGCATTACACCATTGGGCAGAGAAAAGGCTTAGGCATTGGTGGGCTTAAAGATTATGACACGGAGCCCTGGTTTGTCATCGGCAAAGATCTTGCGCGCAATGTGTTAATTGCCGGTCAAGGCTATCACCACCCCAAACTTTATGGCACGCACGCGTTAGGCTCTGAGCTGAACTGGCTGTCACCCTTGAGCTTGGATGGTCTTTCGTGTACGGCGAAATTTCGCCACCGCCAAACCGATGTTCCCGTGGAGCTTAAAACCCATGAAAACGGCTTTAAAGTGATATTTAAAGCGCCGGCACGGGCCGTCACGCCCGGCCAAGCGGTCGTCTTTTATGACGGTGAAGAATGCCTCGGGGGCGGCTTCATCGATGCGGTATACGAAGGAGACACACACTTACCACGATGAAAAAATTTGGACTTGCATTAACCGGAGGCGGCGCCAAAGGCGCGTTCCAACAAGGCGTTTTAGAAGTCTTAAGAGACGCCCAGCTCTTGGATCGGTTTTCGGTCATTTCCGGCGTCTCCATTGGCGCCTTGCATGCATTCAGCGTCGCCTCGCATCAACTCGACCAATCCCGCATCGTCTGGGAAACTGTGGATAAGGCGGAAGCCTTTGGCACGGATAAATCGTTGCTGAAGAAGTTTCGCAATAACGAATTTGATGTCTTGAACCATGGGTTATTTCCCACCGAGCGCTTAGAGACGCATCTTGATGAGATGTTGGTGGCTTCCAAACTGGATGGGCGAGCCGTTTACATTGGCGCCGTCCGGATGGGGCCTGAGAACACCACCTTTGGCGGCATCATTGCCCACAATCTAAAATCCATCATGCACGGGCGGTTGCCCGTGGAATACATTCCTTTGCATACCTTGTCAACCCCGGTCATCCGCAAAACCTTGATGGCCTCCACCGCCATTCCCGTGGTCTTTAAGCCGGTGAGAATGGGCGATGGGCTGTATGTCGATGGGGGCATCTATGACAACACGCCTTTAAAACCCCTGATCCAAGCGGGGTGCACCGACATCTTGGTGATTGACTTATTCAAATACAATCCGAAGCGCGCCTTTCGCAGCAAAGCCATCCATCTCAAGTATGTGCACCCGGAAAAATCATTGGGTCGAATCCTTGATTTTGAGCCCGAAAAATCCAAAGACCGGATGGCCTACGGGCGGCAGATTGCCACCGAACAATTATCCGACATCCAACACTTTATGACCCCATAAAGTGTTTTTTTTATGAGAAAAAAGCGGCCGCCACTGAATGGTTTAAGTAAAGGAGGTGACCGCTTTGAAATGGGTTCTCATCATCATCGCCCTCGTGTGGTTCACGCCTCGCGGGGTTGCTGCGAGTGATTACACACATTTTCAATCGCTGAATTTTACACGGTCGAACGTCGATTTACTGCAAGATTTTTCCCATCTGGACATGCGGCGCTATCTCAACCGCATCGAAGATAAACGGTTTTGGGGCTGGATCGTTGAGCCGGTGCACGAGCATGAAAAAGTGTCGTTCATCAAAGAAACGATTCTCATGATTGACAACGCAGGCACCACCCCGATCAGTCAATCCTACACCCTCAAAGTCAGCGAACAATCGAAAATTCAATACGACGCGCGGGGGCAGATCTCCACGCGCATCAAAGGAAAGGTGAAAGGGTTTGACTTAAATTTAGAGACCAAACTCGATCTATCCTACACCAACTCCACGGTCAAATCGATTGAAGAAAACACCCAAATCGACATTGAAGTCGATCCTGGCACGTCGCTGCGCGTCGGGATTTATGGAGAAGGGTATATCTCCAATGGGGTGGCCAAATATTTCCGCTTTTTTAGACCCATCAGAGAAGGAGGGTATGAATATTTTGTGTTATCGACGGAATATTACAGCATTGAAAAAGTGCCTTTGGATCGGCCTGCTCGTTAGTGCCATACTTTGGGTGTACGGGCGGATGCGTCCGGTGGATGCGGCGCTTTACATGGCGCCTGAGCGTCAGGCAATCACCGCGGGAGAATCTTTTGACATCGGGTTTTATCATGAAGAAAAGACGCATCCTTTTTTGGAGGCATCTGCGCTGCACAGTGCCCAGATATCCAGTGACAGCATGCAGATGCGATTCACCGTGGATACGGTGTTTGATCCCGTGGATGTCGGCCCAATGCATGCGACCTTTGTGCGTTTTTCTCTGCCTTTTGACACCGATTCTTGGCCCCTTGTGTTTGACGAGGCCACCCTCACGTTGACGTTTGTGGGCGGTCAAACCTTCACCTTTGATGGGGTGCAATTCGGACTTTTTGGCGGCGATACGATGCGCCAGTTCAGTGTGGAACAGATGGCCGGAATCTTTACCGATGAAATCTTTGAAGGCCTGTATCTTTCGCTCAAGAACCAATCCACGCAGGCGCTTGACATTCAGCATCTTCACCTTGGGTTTGAAGATTTGTGGGCTGAAAAAGATCACATTAAAACCACGAAGAATCCGTTCACACCGGGTCAACCTTTCACTGATTATTCCACCACACCTTTAAAGGCCATCGAGCCGGGTGAAACTGTGCGTTTGGTCGTGCCATTTGCGGGGGATGGATCCATCAGTGAAGCCCCCGTATGTGTGGGTATTTTCCAGCATACGGAGTTGAGGGATGAATGCCTGGCCCCGTTTGTATTCTTAAAGCGGCAGACGCAAGTCGATGATTTAGTGGCCGGGACGTTGCATGATTAACGTGAGAGATTTTAAAAAGACGTACCGGCACATCACCGTCCATCAACCCCACTTAGACCTCCCCGAAAAAAGCATTCTTACAGGCCCCAATGGGTGTGGCAAAAGCACACTTTTTAAAGCCCTGGCGGGGGTCATTTCGTTTGAAGGCAGACTGGAAGCACCGAAGTCATTGTTTTATTTGCCGGTCAAAGCCCCCTTGCCCCATCAACCCATTCACAACTACTTGGCATTTTCCAAAGGGCTGGGCCGCGCTTTGTTTCATGATTTTTTTTCGGTGAATGAATGGCCGCTGATGCCAAACACATGTTCCAGCGGCATGCGGCAAAAACTGCGCTTGATTTGGGCATTATCATGGCCTTCTGAGGGGCTTTTACTCGATGAACCTTTGCAGGCGTTAGACCGTGCGTCCGCGGCCTGGGTGATGCGCATCTTAAACGCGTGGGAAAAACCGGTGTGCATCATCACGCATCATGCGGAACTTTATCCCGATTGGCCGGTGGTCCCATGGACGCATTAAAACGCGTGGGATTCATGTTTCCAGAACTTAAAACCTTGCTGAAAGTGAGCGCTGGGGGGTATGTGGGGCTGACGCTTTTGGCCCTGGCGATCGAACCAAAAGCCGGCGTGAATTATTTTGAATGGACGCATATTGGGGCGCGTGTGTGGTCGCAGTGGTTCTTAATGCTTTATGCGGTCATGACGGCCTCGATGGTAATTACTGCAACCATTCTTTGGCATCCCCTCACGCAGTGGGTGCCGTTTGCATCCATGAGACCGAGGCCGATGATCCTCGCGGGATCGATCGGGGTGTATCTATGCATGTTAATGATTCAACTCGGTTTGGTCCATATGAGCAGTGCGCTCGTTGGCACCTATTACCACCAGCCATATCACGATGTTTGGTCGTTTGTTGGCATCATGACCTGGCTGCATCTTTGGAGCATGCTCCTTTTTTTAACGTGGCCCTCGGCCAAAGCCATCGCCAGCATCCACATGGCTCAGTTTTTAATCATGTGGCTGACCCCGGCGGATGCGTTTTATCTCGGGTGGTGGCCGATTTTTGATTGGACGCGGCAAGAAGGGGTGTACCCATCTTATTTGCAAGGATGCATCCTTGGGCTTTGGACGCTGGTCTGGGGAATCGCCATTCTTCGCCATAAAGCATTGGATTAAGGCTTGACACGTCCTTCCAGTGTGCTATAATACGTGAGTAAATCGAGGAAAGCAGAGGAAACTCTCACCTGATTGACACTGTCGATAGGTCCATCGCCCGAGCAAATATTTTTTTTGTTGGTGTGGACATATTGGCGTCCACATTTTTTTATTGTGAGGTGAATTTTTATCGTCAGAAATCCGAGAAAGCGTGAAGTGGTCACCAATGTCAATGACACCATCCGGGCCAAAGAAATGATGGTCATTACGGATACCGGAGAACAACTCGGGGTGTTAAGTTTGGAAGAGGCTTTAGAGCGCGCCGGCGACCGAGATCTTGATCTGGTCTTAGTGGCACCCGGGGCAAAACCGCCCGTGGCGAAGTTTATGGATTACTCCAAGTACAAATACGACATGCAACGTAAACAACGCGAAGCGAAGAAAAAACAAGCCACCACGACGCTGAAAGAAATTCGGTTATCGCCAAAAATTGAAGCCCATGACTTAGAAACCAAGCTCAAAAATGGCCGTAAATTTTTGGAAAAAGGCAATAAGCTAAAACTCTCCATCCGTTTCCGAGGCCGCGAAATGGCGCACACGGATCGGGGCCGAGAAGTCATGCTTGATTTTGCGCAAAAATGTGAGGATCTTGCGTCGATTGAAACACGTCCCAAACGAGAAGGCCGCAACATGCATATGGTGCTTTCTCCCCTCAAGAAAAAATAACTCATAAAGGAGGGCAATCATGCCTAAAATGAAAACCCACAGTGGCACCAAAAAACGGGTCAAGAAAACCGGGAGTGGTTTGTTTAAAGTGTCGCATGCTCAACACAACCACTTGAAATCGAACAAAAATAAAAATACCGTTCGAAACAATCGTTCGGCCAATTATCTTTCATCCAGTGATGCAAAACGGATCAAAGGTAACTTGGATAACATCAAGTAGAGGTGAATCATGGCTCGAGTCAAAGGTGGGACCGTCGCCCGTAAACGACGCAAAAAAGTATTAAAGCTTGCCAAAGGATACTTTGGATCGAAACATTTACTGTATAAAACCGCGCATGAACAAGTGATGAACTCACTCATGTATGCCTACAGAGACCGGAAAAAGCGCAAAAGCGATTTCCGTAAGCTCTGGATCAGCCGGATCAATGCGGCCGCTCGCATGCATGGAATGAGCTACTCCCAATTCATGAATGGCTTAAAAAAATCGAATGTGGTCTTAAACCGTAAAGTCCTTGCCGATTTGGCAGTTCACGATGATCAAGCGTTTAAAGCCCTCATCGAGCAAGCCAAAGACGGCATTGCCAATCCGAAAAAACCCGTTGAAAAAGTCGTAGCAAAACCCAAAGCCGAAGCAAAACCCAAAGCGGAAGCAAAACCCAAAGCCGACGCGAAACCCAAAGCGGAAGCAAAACCTAAAGCGGAAGCGAAACCCAAAGCGGAAGCGAAACCCAAAGCCGAAGTGAAACCTAAAGCGGAAGCAAAACCTAAAGCGAAAGCAAAACCCAAAGCGGCGCCTAAGGCTGCAGCAAAAGATCTTGCTTCATTGACCGTGGCTGAATTAAAAGCGATGGCCAAAGAAAAAGGACTCGAAGGGTACTCAAGCTTGAAAAAAGCAGAACTCATCGCGTTGATTGAAAAAGCATAACCCACATATGATGCTAAAACAGGAGAATTCTCTCCTGTTTTTTTTACGTCTAGCAAGACCCCGCTTTCATTGACAAAGCCCTTTGACAAGCCTATAATGAGGGTAGAACTACAGGGTTGGAAATCACTCATAAGCGACCCCAAATTATTACATAAGGCACTGAGGTTTTAGTGGTGTTGAAGACCCAAATTTGGGAATCCTAAAGCTAAAACAAGAGGTGACCCCCCTAGTAGACGTTCGGTTCTGCTATTGAGTGATTTCCAAGTCTGTAGTTCTTTTAGGAGATTGACATGAAGAATATATTGCATCGATTTAAAGGTCCATTGCATGTTTTTTATACCATCTTATACGTGAGTGTGGCGCTCGTCCTCACCCTTTTTAATAGCGAAATGATCATGGTTCCCGTCGTCGGGGTCATCATCATCCTTTTTGCCTTGTACCGCTTGTGGGTGTTGATCAAACGGACGGAAAAAACGCTCACAGTCAAGTTATATTTAGCTGAAATTGCGCTTCAAGTCGGCATCGCGGCCGCTTTTATTTACATCGCATGGGTGGCTGGGAACTCGTTAGGCGTCTGGTTCGGATATTTACTGGGCGGTCTTTTCATCGTGCGCGGAACTTTGTATTTTTATGGCACACGCGTCACCGATCACACGCAAGATTTAGCGACGTTTTTCATTCACATTGCCGCATTGATCGCAGGGACGTATCTCATTTTAGAAGGTACTTTCACCCCCGCTGTGATGAGTGGTATTGTCATTACGGTCGCGCTTAAGCGGGCTTTAAAAACAGGATTCATTGCCTACAAAACGTATAAAAATCCCCCGGCGAAAGAACCAGAAGCCGTGCAAGATTTAAAATCCATTGAATGGCAAGAAACGGAGACGAACGCCAAGGAGGCACCCTCCCATGATGCATGAGTTATGTAACAGTCTGCAAAAGATATCACTTAACCACAAACGAATCATGAACCGCATGCTTGAACCGTATGACCTGACCTATGCCCAGTATTTGACACTGAAAGAAATTGAGCAAAACCCGGGCATCCTCGCCCAATCCCTCATTCCCTTATTGGATTCTGATAAGGCCACCTTATCGGGCATTCTCAGGCGATTATTTGAGGCAGGATGGATTGAAAAGAAAAAAGACCTCACGGATCGTCGCAAGCAGCATCTTCAATTAACCACGAAAGCGGTCGAGAAACTGAGTACCATTCACGATCTCGAATCACACTGCGAGACGGTGTTACTCCATACCTTGTCGCCCCGCGATCAAAAGCATTTTACCCACATCATTGAAGAACTCGTCATCAATCAACAAAATTACTTAAGCGAGGAGTCTCATGCATAAACATCTGAAAAATTTAACGATGCTGGATGCCATCCCATCGTTTGAAAAAGAAGTCCGAGACTACATGAAAAAAACCTTAGAGGGTGCGGCGGAAATCAGCACCGACCGGCTCGGGTCTTTCATCAGTAAAACCGGGAATAAAGGCCCCAAAGTGATGATTGCGGGGCATATGGATGAAGTCGGATTCATCGTCACCTCGATCACCGATGAAGGTTACATTAAATTCACCCCAGCAGGCGGATGGTGGTCGCAAGTCATGCTCGCGCAACAGTTTAATATCACCACGCAAAAAGGCGATAAAATTCGGGGCGTCATTGGCGCCAAAGCGCCCCACATTTTGACCCCAGAAGAACGAAAAAAACCCGTGGACATGGACGACATGTTTTTAGACATCGGCGCAGAAGATAAAAAAAGTGTGCAAGCAAGAGGCATCCGAATCGGCGACATGATGACGCCTTACATTGAGACCACGGTCTTATCCGATGCCAAATATTATCTGGGCAAAGCCTTTGATAACCGGGTGGGATGCGCCGCGGTCATTGACGTCATGCAGCATTATCAAAACGCCGCCCATCCCAATCAACTCTATGGCGTGGCCACCGTGCAAGAAGAAGTCGGGTTGCGCGGCGCTAGGACCAGTGCCTATCAAGTATCGCCCGATATTGGCATTGCCGTAGATACCACAATTTCTCATGATTTCCCCAAAGGCTCCAAAGAAACGGCGCTGGGTCAAGGCCCCGCCATCATGATTCGAGATTCATCGATGATTGGGCATAAAGGCCTCCGTGATTTTGTCTTAGACATCGCGGACAAAGAAAAGATTCCCGTCCAGCTGACTTCGCTCACCCGTGGAGGCACCGATGGGGGCCAAATGCACCTCGCCAAAAACGGCGCACCTACGATTGCATTTTGCTTACCAGTCCGGTATTTACATTCCCACACCTCGATGATTCATGAGGATGACTATCATCACCTCGTAAAACTTTTAATTGCGGTCATTGATCGACTGGATGACGCGGCCGTAGAAGCCATCACCTACGATGCCTAAAGCGAGAATCATCGCCGGCACGCATCGCCGGTTGATGTTTGAAACGGGAGGTTTACCCCACACCCGGCCCGTTAAAGATCGCGTCAAGGAATCGCTCTTTAATCAGCTTGAACCGTTTCATTACGAACGCATCTTGGACGCGTTTGCGGGCGTCGGGAGTTTATCGTTTGAAGCGATTTCCCGGGGGGCTTCTTGGGTGGATGCCGTGGAAAAAGCCCCCGATACGTACCGCGTACTCACGCAAAACATTCAACGCCTAGAGATGCCCGTGAAAGCCATCCGCATGGACATTAAGGACTATCTCACTGGCCCTCCCCACCCATACGATCTTGTGTTTTTAGACCCCCCCTACCGCGCCCCGTTGTTGACGCCGGTTTTAACCCAGCTTAAAGCCGCCGGCTGGCTGGCAAAAGAGGCCGTGCTGGTATGTTTGCACGAAACGTCATTTGAGGCCCCCGGGTATCAGGTTATTAGCACCAAGCGCGTGGGGAGAACATCCATCACACGACTCAAGGAGGCCGCATGAAAACGGCATTATATCCAGGGAGTTTTGATCCCATTACCAACGGACACTTAGACATCATCGAACGCGCCTTAAAACTGTTTGACAAACTCTACATTGTGATCAGTGTCAATCCCGATAAAAAGACGCTTTTTACGGCGGCCGAGCGGGCCGATATTTTAGAGCATGTGCTCAAAGATCATCCGCAGATTGAAGTAATCATCAATGAAGTTCTCACGGTCCAAAAAGCCAAAGAGATGAAGGCCTCGCACATCGTTCGAGGATTGAGGGCCCTGACCGATTTTGATTATGAGTTCCAGCTGACCAACGCCAACCGCGTGCTGGATAAATCGATTGACACCGTCTTTTTCATGACCGACAACCAACACGCGTTCTTAAGTTCATCGGCCGTCAAAGAAATTGCCCAATTTGGCGGGGCGATTGATGCGTTTTTACCGCCTTATGCGGTGAAGAAAATGCGAGAAAAAATGAAATAAGCCCGAGTTAAAGGGCTTTTTTTATATCATTTTGAAACCTGTATTACGAATTTCTTGGCGCTTATTTAGAAAAATGTTAAACTAGCCATAGGTGATGCTATGAAACCCATTGAAGAGTTATACCAAAAATTAAGGGAAAAAAACATTCGAGTGACCCAACAGCGCCGCGCCATCATTGATGCGTTGGATGGCAAACACCTGACGCTTTATGATTTGCATCTGGCGATGAAAGCCAAAGGCTATAAAAACCTCGGCACGATTTATAACAACCTGGATTTTCTCATGGACCAAAAAATCGTGACGGAAGTGTACATCAAAGGAAAAAAACATTACGATTTAGTGGTCGGTGAACAAGGCCATCACAGTGCCGATCAGCACATTCACCTTTCCTGTTCAGTGAACAATAAAATTGTCGAAATCGACGATAAAGACCTTTTTGAAATGATCAAGAATCATGAAATATTCAAAGGCTTTAACATTTCTAAAATGCAAATTGTGGTCGAAGGCGAGTGCCCCAATTACGACCCCAAAACATGCAAAATCACCAGCGCCTGTCATGTGGCCCATCTAACCTAGGATTTTCCTAGGTTTTTTTTATGCCTATGTTTACTTGAAGGCCAAGTTGGTCTATACTATTAAAGCTTGTGTTCCGGTAGCTCAGCTGGATAGAGCAACGGCCTTCTAAGCCGTCGGTCGGGGGTTCGAATCCCTCCCGGAACGCCACTTCAGGCGGTAGTGGTTCAATGGTAGAACGTCACCCTCCCACGGTGAAGACGGGGGTTCGATTCCCCTCTATCGCTCC